>JADGRC010000161.1 GCA_017881245.1 Pseudomonadota bacterium | reverse complement strand
GCCTCGTGTGGACTGTGCGAGCCCTGTTGTGGCAGGGCAAGCCTTTTTTGGCCTTCGAACCGCACGAACGGCCCGCGTGAGGGTGGGGAGTCCGCGGGCCGCCCGCCAACCAAGACCAAATGACGAAACAGGTGGTCGCTCAGCCGCGGAGCGCGGCCAACAACCCGATGACGCTCTGCCGGGCGTCTCCGAACAACATCAGCGTGTTGTCGCGGTACGCGAGCGGATTGTCGACACCCGCGTATCCGGCCGACATGCTGCGCTTGAGCATGACCACGCGAGCGGCCTTCCACACCTCCAGGACAGGCATGCCATAGATCGGGCTCGACGGATCGTCGAGCGCGCTCGGGTTCACGATGTCGTTGGCGCCGATGACCAACACCACGTCGGTCTGTGGGAACTCGGGATTGATCTCGTCCATCTCCTTCACGATTTCGTACGACACGTTGGCCTCGGCGAGAAGCACGTTCATGTGTCCCGGCAGACGTCCCGCCACGGGATGGATGGCATATTCGACCTTGATCTTTTTCTCGATCAGGAACGACGATATGTCCTTGACCGCGTGCTGGGCTTGCGCGACCGCCATGCCGTACCCGGGAACGATGATGACGTGGCGGGCGGCGAGTAACAGCTCAGCCACTTCGGCGATGGATGTCTCATGCACGGGACCCGCGGGAGCGGCACCGGCTGTCGCCTTCGGCCCCGACGGCGCGGCCCCGAATCCTCCGAACACCACGTTCCAGATCGACCGGTTCATGGCCCTGCACATGATCGTGCTCAGGATGGCGCCAGAGCTTCCCACGAGCGCTCCGGTCACGATCAACAGATCGTTCGACAGCATGAAACCGGCCGCGGCCGCCGCCCACCCCGAGTAGCTGTTCAAAAGCGAAACGACCACCGGCATGTCGCCTCCGCCGATCGCCATGACCAGATGCACACCCAGCACGAGCGCCAGTCCGGTCATCACGAGCAGGTAGATCATCGCGTTCGGACCGGCCTCGCCGAGGAACATCACCCCCAGCGCGATCGATCCGCCGACCAGCAGCGCATTTAAGGCGTGCCGCCCCGGCAACATGAGCGGGCGGCTGCCCACCAGCCCGCGGAGTTTCGTGAACGCGATCACCGAGCCGCTGAAGGTCACGGCACCCACGAACACGCCGACGAAGATCTCGATGAGGTGAGCGGCGCCGTGCGCCCCCTCGCCGCTCGGCTGCAAGGTCGTCGCGATTCCCACCAGCACTGCCGCCGCGCCCACGAAGCTGTGCAGCATCGCCACCAGCTCAGGCATCGACGTCATCGCCACGCGCGACGCGACCAGCGCACCAATCGCGCCGCCGCCGATCAACGCCGCGGCCAGAAGGCCGACCGCTCGTCCCCCGGTGCCCGCCGCCTCGGCGCCGCCAGTCCCGCCACCACCTCCCACATTGGTTGCGACGAGCGCGATCGCCGTGACCAGCACGGCCAAGGCCATGCCCAACATGCCCAGATAATTGCCGCCACGCGCGCTTTGCTGCGTCGACAGGCCGCGGAGGCTCAAAATGAAAAGCATGCTGGCCCCGAGGTAGGTGAGGCCGCGCAGGGTGCCCAGAAATGCCAGAGTCATCGCGTTCCTATTTCCTGAACATGCGAAGCATGCGTTGAGTCACAAGGAATCCCCCCGCCACGTTGATCGACGCCAGCAAGATGGCGATCGCCGACAGAATGTCCGCCGTCAACGCGGATTCCCCGCCGCCGCTCGACAGGACGACCATCCCGCCGACCAAGATGATTCCGCTGATGGCGTTGGTGACGCTCATCAACGGCGTGTGAAGCGCGGGTGTGACGTTCCAGATGACGTGCCAGCCGACGACACAGGCCAGCAGGAATACTGTCAAGTGCTGTAACAATTCGGGCGGACCGCACAAGCCTGCGGCGGCAAGCAGGGCCACGACCGCGGCCAACGCCAAGCGCCCGCCGACGCCCTTCTTCTTGGGCGGAGGCCCCCCCGCCGCGTGGGCGACCGTCGCTGGCGCCGCTGCCGTTGTCGCGGCCGCCGGTGGTTTCGGTCGCGCGGGCGGCGGCCACATCAGCGCTCCGTCCTTCAGGATCAGCGCGCCTCGGTGGATCTCGTCCTCGAGGTCCAGCACGAAACCCTTGTCCTTGGAAATCAGCGACTCGACCAAGTTGTAGATCGTGGTCGCGTACAGATCGCTCGACTGGCGCGCCATGCGACTCGGCAAATCGGTGTACCCAATCAACGTGACGCCGAATTTCTCGACCACCTTGTCCCGTTCAGTCAGCGGACAGTTTCCACCCTGTTCGGCGGCCATATCCACGATCACCGAGCCGCGCCGCATGGCCTTGACGGCGTCTTCCGTGAGCAGTTGCGGCGCTGGCTTGCCGGGAATCAAGGCCGTCGAAATCACCAGATCCGATTGCTTGGCGTGCCCGGCGATCAACGCTTGCTCGGCGGCGAGATACGCCGCGCTCATTTCCTTCGCGTAGCCGCCCTGGCCCTCGCCTGACTCCTTGAAGTCGAATTCCACGAAGGATGCGCCCAGGCTCTCGACCTGCTCGCGGACGGCGGAGCGGGTGTCGAACGCTTTGACGACCGCGCCGAGGCCCCGAGCCGCCGCGATCGCCGCCAACCCGGCGACGCCCGCACCCAGCACCAACACCTGCGCTGGTTTGGCGCGGCCGGCGGCCGTGATTTGGCCCGGCAGGAAACGATCGAAGTGGTTGGCCGCCTCCAGGACGGCGCGATAGCCGGCGATGTTGGCCATGGCCGATAGAGCGTCCATGCGTTGGGCGCGGGTGATGCGCGGAACGGCGTCCATCGCCAGGACGGTCGCCTTTCGCGCCGCTAGTTTGTCGAGCAGCGGCTTGTTCTGGGCCGGCCACACGAATCCAATCAAAACGGCGCCCGGCTTTAGCGCGTCGACCTCGCCTGGCTCGGGAGGGCGGACCTTCAGCACCAGATCGACTTCGCCAAACAGCCTGGCCGCATCGGGAACGATCCGCGCTCCCGCTTCCGTGTAGTTCCCATCGCCATATCCCGCTTCGTCGCCGGCGCCGGTCTGAACCAGGACCTCCAGACCCAGCTTGGCCAACTTCGCCACCGTCTCGGGCGTGGCGGCGACGCGGCGCTCGCGCGGATAGATCTCTTTGGGTATTCCGACCTTCATGAAGGCGACAAGAGCGACGAAAGGACGAAGGGCGCGACCAGGTTCCGCGTCGGACACGCTGACGCGAGGATTGTGATTCCCGCTTTCATGGGCGGGCAGAATACTCACATCGGCGCGGGTGTCCAATGGGTAGAAGCCCTGAGCCCCGACAGGGTGCTAGAGGCGCGCGGGAAGGACACGTGAAGGCACGTGACGGGTCGGACCTCGCCATGTCGCCGCGAGCGTGCTAACACAATCGCGGAGGTTACCAATATGAAAAGAGTCATTCTCGCTACGGTCGCGGCATTCGGAATCTCGGCGATCGGCTCAGGCGCATACGCGTGCGATGGCATGAAGGGCCATGCCAAGGGAGACAAGTCGGATCAATCCGATTCGCAGGCAAATTCCGCCGCCAAGAAGGACGGCAAGGCAGGAACCAAGGCGGACCAGAAGTCCTGACGCCGGAGCGCTCGTCGCGACCCCGCGTTACGTACTTCTCACGCGATCTTGTTTTGGCCGATCGAGCCGGTTTTTTCGCGCGCCGGCAACGGGTGTTGTGGCAGGGCGGCAGCCTTCGCATCCGCCGTGGTATCGAGCGGCTTAGCGGACGATGACGGCATGGGCATCAGGTCGATTTCGTGGAAGTTGACGTAGTTTAACTGGCGCGTTCCGTCGGGCAGATCGGTCAGGAGGTCCCTGAATCGGGCATTCCAGACCACGTCGTCCAGGCTGTAGGGGTACCTGGCGTGGATGTTCTGCCCGACGGTTTCGTCGAGTCCATATAGACTCACGAACAGTTGAGCGCCTTGTTCCCGGAGTCGAGGCAAGGCATCCGGGCCGAAGAAGGGACTCTGCTCGTCGATCTTGTGCATCGCGAGCCAGGTGAGGCTGAACACGGCATTCCGGTCCCGAACCAGCGGCAGTTCGTAGGGCCGACGCAAGGTTTCTCCCTCGGTCGTCCTCTCGGTCACGAGCAAGATCAGGCGAAGGTGAGCCTCCAGGACTTGGTTGTGCCGCCAGTTGGCCAGGCGGAACATCAGGTGCGGGACTCCATTGCGGGGCGCGATCACCATCTTGTCCGAAAAAACGATTCGAGCGCTTGGACGCGAGAATTTCGAGAAGGTGATCCCGGTGACGAGCGCCACCGACAAGATGCCCACTATCGCCTCGACGGTGACGATGATGTGCGCGAACCGCGTCACCGGGGCCATGGTCCCGTAACCGATTGTCGCCATGGTCTGGACGCTGAAGAAAAACGCGTCCTCCAAGGAGCCCGGGCGGGCGTTGGCGATGCCGCCCGGTTGGCTCGCGTAGAGCAGGGCGAAAGCGGCGTTCGTGACCAAGAACCCCAGGATGACGAAGAAGAAGAAGCCCACCCACGAGCGTTTGAGCAAGAAATGGTAGATATCCTTGTGCGGTTCCCACGGGCGCCCAATCGACCGGATAGGTGGAAATTGGCCCTTCCGTGGGTTGGGGCGGACGCGGGTGGCGCGGGCTCGGATCGCCATCACGTCATTGTACGCGAAGGTCGAAGTGGGAGCGGGCCCCACTCGTTCCATCACGGACGGATGTGACTAAAGACAACGGCCTGATCCGTCGAGGCGTGCGGGACACATGAAGATTCCCGCCTCCGACCACCTAACCCGCGCGAAAACCCACATCACGGCCTGGATCGACGACCTGCAGGTGGCGGGGACGCGGCTCGGCCCGACCACGCGGGAGGAGCTTTTGTCTCAGCTTGCCTCGGCCAGCCCAGTGACGCGAAACGACGGCACTTTGGAGCTGGTATTGCCGGCCCTTTCATCGCTCGGAGTGGGAATCTTCCAGCGCTCGTTTCGAGTCGAGGCCGTTCTCGTGCGGGTCGTGCCATACGGCCCCTCATAGTTCTAGCGGCCCCTGCGCGTCCGGCGGCTCCCCCGGGGGCGGGGTTACTGGATCGGCACCACGAACTTAACCCACTGCGGCACGTGGTTTCCCGTAGGGAGTTCGATGCTCAGGTTCTGATCCGGCAGCCAGGCGGGCGCGCGGCTTGGGTCCGTGGAGAATTCGTTGCCGACCAGGATCGCCGAGAACCACAGCTGGGGCTTGGCCATCGTACCCACGCTGTTGACTTGAAGGCCATAGGCCCGGCGCGACGAGAACGCGAGCCAATAGAGTCTTTGCCCACGAAAGGTGCCGTTGTCCGGGCTCCAGCGTGGCCAGGAGTTGGAGTTCCCAGGGCCCCCGTTGGCGAGGTTCAGCGGAGTGGGCTTGCCGCCCATCGGATCCGTCAGCCACAGCGTCGCCGTGATGTCGTCATAGCCATCACACGCCCCGGTTCCGTAGTTGCCGGGGTTCATTGCGCCGGAACACTGAGATTGGTTGAACACCAACAACTTGCCGTCGTGGCTGATCGCCGGGTAGTAACTGGTGACACCGGTCTGCCGCGCCACGATCAGCTTCGCGTCGTCGTGCGGTCCCATGGAGTCGGCGGTGGCGGCCCATATCTGCCCCCCGGTCTTCGTGTCGCCGTTGAATCGAGAGGTGTTCTGCGCATCCTGGGCAGGGTCGTAGCTCGTGAACACGAAGTGCAGGCCGTCGGGACTCCAAAATGGATCGCTCTTGCGTTCGGGCGTGGCAGTCGCGAACAGGTCGTCCTTGACGATTGCCAGGGACGGGGGATTCACCTGGAGGAGCGTCAACTTGCCTCGGTACATCTTCACCATGAGATCGCTCTTCGGTCCGAAAGTCGTGAAGGTGGCGAAGTTGCCGCGTCGATGTCGCTTCAGCAGATCTATGGCGCTGAGCGGCTGCATGGGCGGCACCGGCAATGGTGTCGGATCAAGATCGAAGAGCGTGATGCTGGCGATATCCAGAATGCCCCAGCTCGAAGCGTCCGAGCCGCCGATCGAAAACGCCATGAGCTTGCCGTCGGGCGAGATAGCGTGGCAGCCTATGCACCGGCCTTCGCCCCACGGCGGCCGGCCCGATATGGGATCGGTGCCGGGCAACGCGGGTGGCGATTCCCCGAAGGGAGGAACGGTCTTGGGCGAGCCCTTGTCGGTCCACACCAGCTCGCGCACCGGCGTATCACCGCTGAAGTTGTAACGCATGACCGCGGTTCCCCGCGGATCGCCGGTGTCGGGCGGGGTGTATCCCGGGATCGATCCGACACCGATCGTCGTCCAGTAGTAGAGGCCCCCGGAAAGCGGCACGTCCGCCCAGGCCAGGTGCACTGCCGGCGATTCCGCGACCGCCCCGCCCGTCGATGACCCGAGGCGGGCGGTGACGGTCAGATCGCGCTGGGAGCTGGCGGCCACGAACCATGTCGTCGTATCGCTGTCCAAAGTGACGTAGCACCCGCCACCGACGTTGGGGGTGGCCTCGCAGGCGCCGTAGTATTTGAGGTCCAGCCCTTCGCCGAGGAAGGCAAGGCGCGCGATGTCTTGGGCTCCCGTCTTCGCGATCTGGAACGTCACCTTCCCGAAATTCGACGGGAAGATGGCGCCGTCGAGCGGATATGCGAGGCTGGCCGAGCCCGAGGTGCCACCGTCCAGTTTTCCCATGTTGCTGGCGCTGAATCCCGGCCCAGTCTTGGTGCCCGTGAAGGTGGCCGTGAGATCGGCGGAGGCGCTGACCGACCCGCTCGACGCCGTCACGCGATAGATTCCCGGTGCCCGGACCGTGGCGACGCCGTTCGCAATGTCGGCCGTGCGCGGGCTGATGGACCAGAAGACCCGTGCCGTCGCGTTGTCCGACGTATTGTCGTTATACGTCGCCTGCGCCGTGAACGAGAACGTGGCAGGAACCAGTTGTCCGCTGGGGTCGGACATCAGGGGCAAGCTCTTGGTCGGGGGATTGACCATCAGCGTGGCCAGGTTGGCGATGGCCGGCCCGGTGTAGGTACCGGAACCCCCGGTACCATTGCCGCCACCGGGCACCTGCTGGACCTTCGCGCAACCGAGCCAGGCGACGGTCATCAGGAAGCCGGCCAGGCGTGCCGTTGAGGGCGCAGTGAAGAACAGTCTGCGTCGCGTCGCGAAAGCCATGGGATACTCCAGCCCGGGCGAAAAACCCTTTATTGAGAACCCGATACTGCCCTTTTTTGGGAAGGGTTGAAAGGGTCGGCAGGTCGGGTCGGCAGGTCGGGTCGTCGGGTCGGGTCGTCGGGTCGGGTCGTCGGGCGTTTGCGCTATCATTCCGCAATGCCGCTGATTCGCATCGTCAGTTCCGCCGACCCGCCACCCGCGCCCGACTCCCTGTTGCGCGATTTGTCGGCGTTGCTGGCACGGGAATTGGGTAAGCCTGAATCGTATGTGATGACGTGCCTGGAGCCACGCGCGAGGATGACCTTCGGCGGTTCGGACGAGCCGTCCTGCTACGTGGAGGTCAAGAACGTGGGCACCTTCACCGCCGCCAAGACCGCTCTTGTGAGCGGCGTCCTGGCCGAGCGCTTGACCGCCGCTTTGGGAGTGCCGGGGAACCGTATCTACATCGAGTTCGCCGACGCGAAACCCCACATGTGGGGATACGACGGCGACACCTTCGCGTGATCGCCTGCCCCCGGCGCGGCCCCTCCCGTCAGCGGCGCACCGACGGCGCGAGACCACGGCGACACCTGCGGTGGTCGTCGATCCCCGGCGCGCCCCCCACCCATCAACGGCAGAACGCCAGCGCCCCGAAGCTGACCACGCTCTGGTCATCGATGTTCCACTGCTCGTAGTTCAGGACCCGCCCGCGAACGCCCGGCTGCGCGCGAAGAAACGTGTACAACGGTGCCGATCCGCACCATTTCAGATCGTCGTGACCTCGTTCGTGCAGCGCGTCCCAGAAGCCGTCCGCGTCCCCTTCAATGACACGCTCAAGGCGGGCGTGATCGCGCGCGGCGACTTCCTTCATCGGGCCGTCGTGCGCGCGCGCCTCCCACGGGTCCCCATAGCGCCGCCCCATATGGGCCATGTCGACGCCCAGAACCCAAAATAGGTCCGATCCTTGGTCCGCGCGCAGTTGGCCCAGAGCGTCGATCATGCGCGCGACGCCACTGTCGTCCTCTGGCCGCCCGGAGCCCGGCAGAGCCGACCGCGACGACGGGCCCCTCACGAAAGGTCCGCACAACACCGGCAAAATCCTGACTCCGGGTCCGAACAGAGTTTGCAAGAACAGCACCTGGAACTCGATGGAGTGTTCCACCGCGTGGCAGTAGTCCTCCACCACGACGGCGTCGGGCGCGGCTCTTTCCAGTTGGTCCACGAGGGCCGCATCCGTCGTCGTTTCTCCGAGTGGAGTCGCAAAGGGTTTTCGTGTCAGACCGAAACTGTTGGGACGCCCATAGTGCGACGTTCCCAGTATAACGAACGTACGTTTTCCGAGCTCCGCGCCGAGCGCTCGGTAGGCCGCGCCGTAGCTCGACACTCCGCCCGTCGGACTGACGTGTGGCGCCGCGATGGCCAAGATGGGGGCGGGCAGCGGCGGGGACGCCTTGGCGGCGATGACGGTGGATGGGTCCTCCAACCAAGTTTCGACGGTGCGCGCGAGCTCGGTCCGATTCGGGGGATAGCCCCCGCCCGCGAACGCGGCTTGTCGAACCGCCGATCGAGCGAATACGTCATGCTGCTTGGCGCGCAGGCCCCGGAAGACGTCGTCGTCGAGAAAGCCGGCATCCGACAAACCCCGGGTCAACCCGCCGGCGGCTTCCGCCGAATCGAAGCGACCCGTCACGCGAAACAGCATCGCCTTCAGGTCGACGTCCGTGTGCGTTCCGTCGAAACACGTGAGGCACGGGACCAAAGGCGGCGGAAGGATGATCGAGACTTCCGAGTAGCGAAACGGATCCCTCAGCAACAGACCGGGGCGCTCCGGCAGAGGAGAAGGCAAGAAATCCAGATCCTCCCGCAGCCTGGGCAACACCGTGGGCATGGGGCTTCATTCATCATAGTCCCCTCGGGGGAAAGCCGCCTCACCTCAGAGCCTCATTCCCTTTTCAGTAGGTTTCGATGCCTTATGGGGCACGGCGCCGGGGGGCGAAGCCGACTTCTCAATAGGACACCGCGGCGCGCAAGTTGGGTCGCGCCCGAGGGGGTCCCGCGGGACCGAGCATTCGTGACGTCGCGGCATGGCCGACGCTGTTTCACGGGGTCGAGGCCCAAGGACCGAAGCAGCGTCCAGGACGCCGATCTCGTGTAACAGCGCGCGGATTCAATAGTCGCGCTATTCTTCCACCATAAGTCGAGGCGAGAGTCGCTGCGACCAACCACGAGCGCATCCCGAGGGGACAGAATAATGAAGGGACCACACTTCTTCGAGAAACGAAAAAAGGAGATGGCCCGCCAGGAGAAGGCGAAGCAGAAGGCGGATCGGAAGGCTCAGCGTAAGGCGGGCAAGGGCAAGGAAGGCGAGGGTGGGGACGACAACGACGAGTTCCTGGATGTCGACGGGTTGGGGGGCGAAATCGAAGGTGATGCCGAGAGCGGCGAAACGGAATCTAGCCAGGTTCCAGGTGGACAAACCGGGGTGGAAGGATCGGCACAACCGGCGGGCGGAGCCCTCCGGGGTTCGGAGGGTGGTTGACGCCCTTCTGACGATCAGCGTTCGGACGGGTAGCCGGTTTGTGGTTAGTAACGTGGGAAGATGCGCGGCTTCACCTGGATTTTTGCGACCATGGCAGCCGTCGCCGTTGGCGCGTTCGGGGTATTCGCGCTTGGCGGACATTCGGAAGCCAAGCGCATGCGCGCCGATCTGGCTCTGTACATTGACCGGGGTGGGATAGCCGACCTCGACCACGCGCAGGCGCTGGGACGGCGCCTGCTGGTTTCCCACCAGAGCGATCAGGGGAGCGAGGCCGCGCTCGCCTTCGTGGACGCGGTGCTGGCGGTCGATTACGGCTTGGACACCGTGCGGGAGGCCCGCACGGCTCTGGACCGAATGGGCTCTCAGAGTGACAGCGACGCGGCGATTTCGGCCGTCGCCGCCGCGGCACGCGCTCTGATTCTGTTGCGCGCCGGCGACCGGGACGCGGCGGCGCGTCTGGCGGCGGCCGCCGCGGCGTCGTCTTCCGGCACGCCACACCCGCTTTTTGCGCTTGGGCGTGTTCGCGCATTGAACGGCGATGTCGTCGGAGGGGCGCGCGCATTGAAGGCGGCCATCGTGCGTTCCCCGGGTTTCATGGTGGCGCGGGTTGCTTGGGCCGAGACGCGCCTGGAACTGGGCGATGCGCCCGCGGCACGCACGGCTTTGGAGGACGTGCTGGCGAAAACGCCGAGCGACTTGCGCGCGCGGTTGCTGCTCGATGAGGCCGAGCAAGCACTGGGTGTCGTGGGCAGCGGCACGCTGGCCGCGGCCTGCCCGCCAGCCCAGAATCGGTGGCCGCCGGCCGCGATCAGATCCGGCTGCGCGCTCGCGCGAGCAACAAGGGCGCGCCGGGCGGGTGCGCGCGTCGAGGCGCTGGCTCGCGCCGAGGAGGCGGCCAGCATCGTTCCCGCGGAACCACGCCTTCAGGCCCGCGTCGCGCAGGCCCTGGCGCAGCTGGGGGCGGTGAATCGGGCGGCTGAATTGCTCGAGCGGTCCCGCCGATTTGCCGCGACCGAGACGCCTGCGGTCGCGTGGGCGACCGTCGCGGTGGCGCTCGGTCGTGGCCACGCGCCGTCGCCGCCAGCCGGACCACGACCGGCGGATCCGGAAAGCCGTCTTTTAGTTGCGCGCGTCGCCCTGGCCGCCGGTGGCATCGGAGCACTCGTGAATGCCCTCGACGGCCTGGGCGAAGCCGCGGTGGCGAACGATGTGGACCTGCGCCTTCTGGCTCGTCTTCGCCATGCCGAGGCGGCGCCCGCGGCGATCGGTGGGCAGGACGATCCCGTGTACGCCTACGTGGACGGTTTGCGTGCGCGGCTCGACGGAAATTTGTCCGTCGCGGCTGGCAGGATGCGAAAAGCATTGTCGGGTCACGGTGACGCTTGTCGCGCGGCCGGGGAATATGTCGCGATGTTGCGCGTACTGAAGCTTGGCGTCGATCCGGCGGCCTGGAATCTTTTGCGCGCCGAGAACACACTGTGCGTGAACCTTCAATGAAGGTCGTCCATGGCTCGCCGCGGGCTCGGCAAGAACGAGCGCATGATCGACGGGTGCGAGTGATTCCGGGTGCGTGGTGTCAGTCCGTCTCGCCAGGCTCCTCGGCTGGCCCAGCGCTGTCGGCATGATCAGGACCGTGCTCGGTGCCTTCACCGTCCATTCGGTTTTGTCCGTAGTCGATCCACCGAATCCGGTTTTCGCGAACGTCGACGTGAATGAAACCGGACACGGGGTAGTAACCGAGTCCATGCACGCCCATCGATTCAGCCAGGTCGCGCGCCATGAGCGGCGTCATTCCCGGAATGCGGATGTCGGCCGCCATCCCGCGGGTGTGGTAGCTGAGCTTGGCCAGCGAGAACATGGGCGCGCGAAATCCCGAGACGAGCAGGATCTTTTGCCGCGTCCGCTGGGCGATCCGGTACAACAGATCGATCAAACGTGGATCCACGGGCGACTCGGCGCCGGTGTGTAGGCAACGCATGAGGTGCCGCAACTGGCGATAGGAATCCGAGTCCAACTCGCTTGTGGCCAGATTGACCTTGACCTCCATTTCTTCGCCGTTGTTCACGGACTGCACGACGAACCGGCCCGACGGTCCCGACGGTGGACGCGCCAACAACGGGAATGCTCCCGCGCTCAATCCCGGGTTGCTCGCGCCCGCCCATCCCGCATTTGGATCGACGCCTGCCGTGTCGAGCGCGCCGATGTCGGCCGCCTCGGCCATCGCTCGGATGCGGTGCTCGAGCGCGGAGCGTGCATCGCTCAGCTTCCAAGAACCGCACGCCAGAAGGATGGTCAACAGCACCAGCGTCGCGCCGATGACGGATGCCACCAGCGGCAGCGTCCGTGGCAGCGTGATCGCACGCATCGGCCGACCGGGATCGCCCGCAATCAAGATTCGTAGTCGCGCGCGAGGTGGTCTGTCCTGCTGTTTTCGCAGAGGGCGCGGATCGCACGCGGGATCGGACAGCAGCAGGCGGCTCGCCATGCTCAGCCCGCCAGACTGAGCTCGGGCTGATAGACGGGAAGTTCCTTGGGGTTCCGAGGCTCCTCGGCCAACGCCGGTGCTGGTTCGCCCATGTGGCTGGTACCACGGAATACGCCGCCGGTTTCGATTCGCATGCTCTTGGCTTCGATGTCTCCTTCGATTTTTCCAGTCGCCAGAATTTCCAGGTGCCCAGCACAGACGACATTGCCGAAGATCTGACCCGCCACGACTATCTCGGTACCGGTGACGTTGCCGCGGACCGCTCCGCTCTCGCCGATCACCACCGCGGCTCGCGAGTCCACCGAGCCCTCGACCCACCCATCGATGCGGAAGGCGCCATCGGCGCTGAAGTCGCCGCGGAACAAGCTGGTTCTTCCGAGAATGGTTTCGATCGGGTCCCGGGTGGCCCCACCTTTTTCAGTTCTTGTTCGCCATGCCATCTCGGCCTCCTTTGCAATTGCCCGCGGCGCGGGCGTATCCCTCCACGTCCATCGGAGGGTCCAGGCGCGAACTGGAGAGCAGGGCGGCGCCCCTCGTTTAGATCTCCCCTGGCCGCCGGCTAGCCGCTATGGGTCGTCCGGCCGAGCGGCAGGCGGGACGATAGGACCCGGCGGACGCGCTCCCCGCGCCCGTAGACGGCGCATTCGATGGTGTGGCGGGTCCCTGTGCGGTCGATCAGATTCAGAAATGGACGCGAGTCGTGAATTCCGGCGACCACGTCGGTGAGCTCCTCGAATTGCCAAATCCGCAGGCCCGAGCCGTCGCGCACGATCAAGCCGAGGGTGGTGATGACCAGAACCTGCCGCTTCGGATCCCGGTTCGCGTCATCGCGCAGCGTGGGCAGGGATCTGAGCGCTAGCATCGCCCCGACAAGCAGCAAGAATGCCACCCCATGACGACCACCGCCGTTGAGCCCCCAAGCGAGCGCCGCCAGTCCCGCCGCGGCGGACAACAATGCCGGCAAGCGCCGGAACCCGCGTGTGCCGTCGTCCAGGAAAAAAGCCACGGTGCCGGGTGGTGTGTGTCCGGCATCCACGCTCAACAGGGCCTCGATCTCGGTCATGCGGACCGAACATCGTCAGATCGAGGGCGCTCTTGACTGCGCAAGTTGCGGGTCGAGCCGCCTGAGCGCGGCCGAAGCCGGCGCTGCCTAATCTAATTCTAGACGCCGCTGTCGTTAATCGTGATCTCGGTCTTGACCGATTGGGCGATGAAGCACTGTTCGTGGGCGTCGTGGTGCAGCTGCGCAAGCTCGGCGGGCGAGGGACGTCTTTCCCCGCCATACACGATTTTCGGGTTCAAGGTCACCTTGCTGATGAAGAACACTCCGCTTGCGTTCTTCGTCATCTCGCCGACGGCCGCGTCGTCGTAATTGTCCACCTGAAGGCCAGCTTTGCGCGCCAAATGAAGGAAGGTCAGCATGTGGCAGCTGGAGATCGATGCCACCAGCGCCTCCTCCGGATCGATGGCTGCGGGATCCGACAGCGGTGGGCGCACGACCGACGGGGACGCCGAGGCGGGAACGGTCAGACCGCCGTCGAAGGTCCAGGTGTGTGCGCGGGAAAAGCGCCCCTGCATGAACTCCGTTCCACTGTTTTTCCAACTGATGCTGGCCGTGTGTTGAGACATGCCTCATGCCTACCACGGAGGACCAGGTCAGTCCGAACGGTCTTGGCCTGCGGGTGGCTTGCCGATGGCCTCGGTTTGCACCCAGGGACCAACCTAAGCGCGTTCACGGCGAGGCGCCGAGCGCGCCACATGAGAAAGCGCCACCTCCGGGGTCGGGGCGGCGCTTCGTGAACGGGCGAACTGGGTGGCGGCCGCTACGAGGGTTCGCCGGCGTTCACGCTCCGCATCCGGAAGGCCATCGACTTGACCATTCCGATCAACAGATCCCGAACCGAATAGTTCGGGTTGGCACGCGCTTGCAGAACCGCCGTCTCAATCGATCCCTCGTCTTCGGGACCTTCCATGCGCCCCAAGAGATAACGGAACCACTGGCGACCCACACAGGTCTTGACTTCGTCGCTGTTGGCCAGGAAGTTGATCAGATCGAGTGCATTGGTGAACGAAAACGCTTGCTTCGCCTGCGGAGTTATTCCCGTCCCGGTGGCGTCGATTGCCTGCCCATTTTCCGTGGTGCGGTAGGCTCCCACGCCGTCGTAGTTCTCGAACGCATAGCCGAGAGGATCGAAGTCCTTGTGGCAAACCGCGCACGGCATGGTGTCATGCACGGTGTTCGCCTGGCGCGTGGTTTTGATGGTGGTGCCGTCCACCGCCGGAAGGTCGGGAATTTGGATGTTCCCCGGTGGCGGCCGAATCGTCCCACACATGAGCTGTCCGAGGATAATCAGGCCTCGTCTGATGGGGAATGAGCCACTTGGCGCCCCGCTCGTGGACAGGAATGCCGACTGCGTCAGGATGCCCGCACGCGTTGCCGGGTCCAGGTCGATGCGTGCCATGGCTGACCCGGTGACCTTCGCGCCGTAAGCCACCGCCGTCACGTTGTTGGCGAAGGCGTAAGGAGCCGTGAGCAGGGTCTTGAGCGTCCCGTCACCATCCAACATGACCGACGAGACGAAGCTGTTGATTTCAGGGACCAGGGCGGCCCTGTAGCTGTCGTTGAAGAAGGGGTAGACCATCGTGTTCTTGGTGACCGCGTCGAGGTTGGGGTATTGCAACCACTGCACGTGGAAGTTGTACATCGCGTTGGCCGCGTGCGTTTTGTCCGCAAGCAACCGTTGCGCCTGGGTTGCGATCTGGTCGGGGGTGGAAAGCTGTCCTGCATCCGCGGCGGCCAGAAGAGTTTCGTCCGGCATCGACTCCCACAACAAATACGACAGCCGCGACGCGAGCTGGTACGGGGTCAGGGCGACCAGATTGCCCTGTTGGCTGGGCTTCGTCGGGCCAACTTCCCAGTGATGGTAAAGGAAGTTTGGCGACAGCAACATCGCTTTGATCACCTGGGCGATGGACGTCTTGAAGTCGTACGAAATTGGCGCCGTGTGGGCCGCCGTGAAAACCGCAAGAAGATCGGTGACCTCGCCATCGGCCACGGGACGGCGATAGGCGCGGCGCCCGAAGGTCTTGATGAAATTCGTCGCGCACGTCGTTTCCATCGCCCCGGCGGTGGGGTTGGTGCAAGGAATGGTCACCTTGTTCTGGGCGATCGCATTCTCGGCGATCGTGGTGACCGACGGTTCCAGAAACTGAAACGTGGTCATATCCACGACGTTTGGCGCCTGAAACCCCGAGTTCGAACTTCCGTCCTCCACGGCCCATGAATCGGCCGGGCTGGTCGTGTCGCCGAGCAGGTCCAAAACGGTGTTGTTGAATTCGCGATGGGTCAGCCGTCGTATGACCAACTGCCCGGCGCTTTCCGCCACCGGGGGCGTTGTATTTGTCACCACCGTGGTCGGTGCGGCCCCCCCCGTAGACATCATCGTCCCCGTCGCCCCGCCGCCGGAGCCCACAGACACGGAGGCACTACCTCCAGATGCGATGGACGCGTTGTTTCGCCCGCCGGTGGGCGAAACCGCCCCCGTGCAGGACACGCCGAGGAGAGGCGCCAAAAAAAACGCGAACGCGAGATTCGACCATCGAACAACCAAAGAGCTCATGTCTGCCTCCCGTGGGTTCATCGCGTCACTTAACCCTTCAACGCGGCAAGCTCGCCGCCGTATTGAGCCTCGCCGAACGTGGGCGTCGGGAAACCCATCGCGGCGGTGAGCGAGCACAGCACGTTGTTGTTGCGCGTGCCGGTCAACGCCAGGCTGCGTCCCAGGCTGAAGTAATCGCCACGGCCCGCCAAGATCGCAGGCACACCGACGTATTCGTGGATCCCGGTGCGCATGTTGTTCAACGCCAGGAACGCGGTGTTGTCGAGCAGGGTCTTGGCGCCGTCGGTAACGCCTTTGAGTTGGCCAAGGGCGTAGGCGACCTTCTCCATGAACCAGGTGTCGACCTTGACCTTCTCGGCTCCGTTCCTGTGGGCAATCGAGTGAATCGCGTTGACACCGCCCGTGTTGCCGTCCTGGACACCGTTGTCCGCGAAGCCGAGCTCGGTAAGGACGATGTCCGGATTCGCTTGGTCGCCGAGCTGCAACACCACGACTCGGGTGGCATCGGCCGCGAAGGCTCCCACGGTAATATCGATCATCATCTTGGTGATAGCGGGGAAGTTCGCCGATTGCTTCAGCGCCGCCCCCGTGATGGTGGCTCCCAACGCCGGTGGTCCGCAGGCGCCCGACGACGGCTGGGTCACCACCACGCTCCCGCTTCCACCGGAACCGCCCGCTCCCGTTCCGGTACCTGGGTTTAAGATCGACTGAAGATTGGTTTCAATACCGCGGACGAGGGTCAAGTGACTGTCAATCCGGGCCCGATCGCCCGTCCCGACGGAAGCCGAGAACCGCGTGAGATCCTTGACGACGCTATCGAGGATGCTCTTGCGCATGAGCATCGTCTTGTCGACGGTCGTCATCGGGGCGGGCGTCGGAGTCCCCATCATGGTGGAGGGCGGCGTGACGACAGTCGTGGGCTTTACCCCCGCGAACACGGTGCTAAAGACGTTAAACGGATCATAGTTGGGTAGTACCGGTTGGCCGGCCGCGACGTATGACAGGCGCGCCGTGCTGCGCGACCAGGCCTGAAGGTTCAGCGTGGGAATGCCTTTGTACCCCCCGGCCTTGAGCGAATTGCCGAGGTATTGGTCGACGGAAATGCCGCCCCCGACGTCGTACGCGGTGCTGCTTCCGAAGGACTGGTAGAACGCCCCGGTCAGCATGCCCTGAAAACAAGCGTGACCGGAAACCTCGCCGCGACTGGGGTTCGGAGAATCCTTGATGAAGTCGTAATCGAGCCCATCCATTAGGATCATGTCGCTCCGGAAAGGCTCCAACGACGCCATGTGAATAGGCAACGTCGATGCGGCGTAGCCCGCTCCCGAGGTCGCCCAAGTCGACGCGGTTTTGGCAATCATGCCGTCCGGCCAAACCACGATGAAGGTACGCTTTGGCCCGGAGGCGCCGGCGCAAGCGGCGTGCGCCTGTTCGGCCTCCAACATGGGCAACAAGGCGGGACCCATGCCCAATCCTTTGAGCAACGTTCGGCGCGAGAAACGGTCAATTCGGCTCATGTGGGTCACCTCCGAGGTGGTAATAGATTAGCTTGAATTTCCCGAGGGCGTCCTTACGTATTCGGCGGCCGTTACATTGCGTAGTAGGCGTTTCCCCACATCGGTTTTTACATTGGGTCTTCCGTTCGTCCGACGGGGGGTTTGCATTGTCTGCTGACGATCTTGGGGCTGCTCTTGGGGCTGGTTCTTGGACATGACCAAGCGTGGCATGGCCGTCGTCTGGCTCATCGCCCGGTTTTGTGGGGGCTGCCAGCCTGATGTGGGTCAGCTCAGCGGCAACTCAAGCGGCGGCGCGACTCCCGGAGCCATGGGTGGCGGCTCTGAACGCGCGGGAAATGGCGGTTCCGGGTCAGGGACCGGGGGAGGATCGGGTGGCGGACCGGGCGGCGCTGGCGCTGGCTTCGCCTCTGTTCACGCGTGGGCCGATTGGCCAATGCCGAATCAACCCGGGGTTGGTCTGCCCCATGAGCAAAAATACACGGTTCTGACGGTAGGCTCCGACCTGGTTGTGCGAGACGAGATCACCGGGTTGCTTTGGCAGCGGCAGCTCGACCCCCGTAGGTTCGCGTGGAAAGACGCCGTGGACTATTGCGACGGACTAACGCTGGCGGGCTGGGACGACTGGCGGCTCCCGTCGCGCGTGGAACTGGTCTCGATCTTGGATTTGACGCGCACTGATCCGAGCATCAATTTGCAAGCGTTTCCGGACACCCCTGGAGAATGGTTCTGGACGGCATCCCGCCAGGCGGACGATCCGACGAAGGCGTGGTTCGTCTACTTCTACTTCGGCTACCCCGACACGGATCCTCAACAGAACATGTACCCCGCCCGGTGCGTGCGATGAGGGCATCTCCAAACGTGAAAGGGTCTGGTCTCGCGGGCTGGGTCTTCGTCGGGTCGTCGATCGTGGCGGGGGTGCTTGCCTCGTCGCATGGATATGGCCAGGCCGACTCCAGCCGCTACGACATTCAAGCGGACGTCGTGCGCGATGCGAGGACCCGGTTGATGTGGCAGCGTCAGGTCCCGAGCGACAAATTGTCGCTGCTAGCAGCCGGGCAATACTGCGCGGATCTCGGTCTCGCGGGCCACGATGATTGGCGCTTGCCGAGCATGCAGGAGTTCCAGACGATTGTGGACGAGGGTCGCAACAATCCCGCGATCGATGGGGCAGCCTTCCCCGATACGCCCAGCGACGGCTTTTGGAGTGGGACTGGATGGGCGGGAACTCCCATGCTGGCCTGGCACGTGGATTTCGATCGGGGCGGCGCGGCCTACGACCTCGGCACGATGTCGTATCGTGTCAGGTGCGTCCGTTCCGAACCCTGACCACCGAGCAGCGGCCAAGCGGCGGATGTCAGAGAGAGTCGGGCCCGACGCGACCTTTGGTACCCAAGAAGCTTCGGGTTGCCGCGGATGTTAGGGGCAGCCAACCTCGCTGATTGGCTGCATCGTTCCTTCTCCGGTCGTGAGGTACCCACGCCCATCGGGCCGATACGCCACCGCTTCCCCCTTCGCCTCGATCGCCAGGGGCACCGATACGGGCACGGCGTCGAAAGCAGTCTCGAACGGAGAGCCAATGGGGATACGGAATTCATAGAGGATGGTGTTCGTGCGCAGCAAAAATCCGGCTCCGCAGGGCTGGGCGCTGGCGCCGGTAGCGGGACCATCCGCTGGCTTTGGCACGGTTAGCGTGACGAGCTTCTGTGCGACCATCGCCGCGCCGCCGAATGTGGCCGGCAGGCGATAGACGGTGCCCGGGACCGTATTCGCGTTGGTGATGACGTAGATGGTGGCGGAGCCCGGGTCTACCAGCAGCGATTCGGTGTTGTGCGGCCCGTCGGGATACGAAAACGCCAGCTTGTCCGCGACGAGGGTCATCATCGAGGGGGCTTGACCCAAGGTGACCTCCGGCTCGGTGATCCGCAGGATCGCGTAGCTGGTGCGGACCGAGTTGTTGTCGCCCGTGTCGGCCAGATACACGCAGCTTCCGGAGGGACAGTGCGCCACGGCCATGTCCTCCATATCGACGACCGCCGTCGCCGGGAACGTGAACGTCGCCAGCAACGCTGCCGATTCGCTGAGCGCGAAGAACTCGGTGCGGGTCAGATCGTTGTGAACGTACAGCACGCCTGCGTTTCGCTTGCTAACCGCCATGCCGGACATGTTGTTGAGCGCCGCCACCGTCACCCGTCCCAGTTGTGTCGGGGTGCCGTAGCTGGCGCATGCGCCGCAAGTGGTGTTCGGCGCCGCCGCGTCGCTGGGCGCCGTCGTGTCCCCTCCGCGGGACCCGTCGAGCGGCGAATCCGAGGCCGGATCCGGGGGGTCGTCAGCGAGCGTATCGGGATTTCCCGCCGCGGTCGGGCCGTCCTCGTTCGCGGGGTCGCGCGCACGCGCCGAATCATCGGGACTGGATTCCGTGGAATCCTGGTTTTGAGGCTGCGCCTCCGTCGCAAGAGCATCGATTCCGCTGCCCACGGAGATCGGCACGTTGGCTTGTGCGTCCGCCACCAGGACAGACCCACGGTCGGTGGCGCCGGAAATATCATCGGCGCGGGCACCTGCGACGTCGCGCGACCCATCCGGATTGGGACGGGCGGACCCTCCCGCGCAAGCCGCCGCTTGGAGCGTCGAGATGACTATCCCGACCAGCATCAGAGATCGCCGAGACCAAATTGGTGACTGCCACTTAAAGCGAATCATGTGTTCACAGCCTTGGAGCAATGCCGGCGTGGGCCGCCTCCCATTGATAGGCCACCACCCAATGCCCCGGCAACTCCCGTCGCGGTAGCGCCGCCCATTGCCTGGCACGGCGCTGGCAATTGGAGATTGCGTGCGCTTGGTTTTCGACCGTGGAACATTGCTGGTTCGCGACGTGTCCGCTGACGTCGACGTCGGCGATATCGCGGGCGTTTTGTGGGATGCCCGCGTAGGAGCGTACCGGGCACCGGGGCGGCTTTGCTATCCGATCCTGTCCGAGTTTCGTCGTCGGGGTGTCCAGCTTCAGGACGTGCCGTGTCCGAGGCTCGGCCCCCCCGTTGGCTTCCGCGCGGTTCCCCTGCGCCCCTATCAAGAGGCGGCGTTGGCGGCGTGGCGCCTCGGCGGACGTCGCGGGATCGTCGTCCTGCCGACGGGATCCGGAAAGACACGCGTCGCCTTGGCGGCGATCGCCGCCACTTCCACAGCTTGCCTGTGCTTGGTTCCCACGCGCGCGCTCATCGATCAATGGATGGCCGCGCTCAAGGAGTTCTACGACGGACCCGTGGGTTGCTACGGCGATGACCAGAGGGTCGTGGGACCGGTGACGATCGCGACGCACGCGGCGGCGTACCGAAACATGCCGATGCTGGGTGATCGATTTGGCCTCCTGGTGGTCGATGAGGCGCACCATTTCGGGCGCGGAGTGCGCGACGAGGCGTTGGAGATGTCGATCGCGCCCTTGCGGCTTGGCCTCACGGCCACGCCCCCGCCGGGGCCGATCGCGGCGCGCCTGTCCGTTCTTGTCGGCCCGGTGGTGTTCGAGTTGTCCATCGGAGATCTGACCGGCGGTTTCCTGGCGCCGCTCGAACGGACGACGTGGCGTCTGGGCCTCTATCCCGACGAACGTCGCGAATACGACGCGCTTCGAGATGTCTATCGCCAGGCCTTCCGGGGGTTCGCGGGCGGTCATCTCGGCGGATCCTGGGAAACTTTCCTGCGCCAGGCATCGCGGACCGACGAAGGCCGACGCGGAATCGCGGCGTGGCGGCGCGCGGCTCGGCTGCTGGCTTTTCCGCGCTGCAAACGCGAGGCGCTTGGTTTTCTGTTGGCGCGGCACCGCGGGCAGCGGACGTTGGTGTTCGTCGGCCACAATGAGACCGCGTACGCCGTGGCCCGCGAACATCTCATCATGCCGTTGACCTGCGACATCGGACGTGCGGAGCGACAAGACGTCTTGGCGCGTTTTCGTTCGGGTGTACTGAACGTGTTGGTCTCGGCGCAGGTTCTGAACGAGGGCATCGATGTGCCCGACGCGGAGGTGGGCATCGTGGTGGCGGGTCGGATGGGCGAGCGAGAGCACGTTCAACGCGTGGGACGATTGCTGCGGCCGGGGGCCGGGAAGCGCGCCGTCGTCCACGAGCTGGTGGTGGAGCGGTCGAGTGAAGTGTGGCAGGCACGGAGGAGGTCTAAGGGTCTTGCTGTCCGAGATCGATCTGCCGCTTAGGTTCGTCGGGGAGGGCGTCTACCTCGATTTTCTGGGGCCACAGGACGAGCCCTGGCTGCGCGTCCTCCTGGGCGAGATGTTGCGCTTCGAGGGTCGCAGACGGCGCGACCTTTGCGAGCGCTTGGCGGAACCGTTGCCGTGCGAGGCACCCTATTTCAAACGCCGCGCGGCTACCCGCGTGTTGCTGCGCCTGTGGCGACGCGAACGCGTGGCCGCCACGGCGCCGGTCGCTGCCCGGGCTCGCCTGTTCGCGGCGGGGGCTGCCAGCGCCAACGCACGCGACGCGGTCTTCTCCGCGACGGCGGCGGCGCTGGGAATAACGCCCGCGGCGCTCGGCGAGTCGCTGTTCGCGGATCTTCCCGGCGAGCGCATCGTTCGTGCGCCCGAGCCGCCGCCCAACGCCAGCGAGATTGCGCTGCGCACGAACTTGGCCGTCGCGCAGGCCGTCCTGATGCGCGCATCAGCCATCGTCCTGCGTGTCGAGGGGGCCGTGCGTCCGATCGTTCGCCTGGCGAAATTCCGGGGCCTCCTTTGCACCGTGACGGAGGTACCGTCCGGAGCGGCGGCACCGTCGGCGCCTCGATTGGCTTCGTCCCTCGTTCCGCCGGCCGTGGCGACCGGTGAGACATCCCGCTCGGGCCGTGCCCATACCGGTTCGGAGTCATCATTCGCTCCGTTGCCAGGTGCGAAGGGCCCCCGCCTGGAGATCTCGGGGCCGTTTTCCCTCTTCCGGCACACCCTTTTGTATGGACGGGCCTTGGCCGAGCTGTTGCCACACCTGGCGTGGTGCGCGCGCTTCGAGATTCACGCGGCGTGCGCGCTGCGCGGGCGCATCGCTTCCGTGTCCTTGGCGACGGGTGACCCAATATTTCCAGCCGCGGCACCGATTGCCTTCGACAGTCGTCTTGAACAGCGGTTCGCGCTCGACGTCGCCCGCATCGCGCCGGATTGGGACGTGATTCGCGAACCCGAACCCGTGCGCGCGGGCTCGACCTTGATTTTCCCCGACTTTCTGCTGCGTCATCGCATTCATCACGAACGACGCGTGCTGGTCGAGATCGCTGGCTTCTGGACGCCTGAGTACCTGACCGCGAAGCTCGGCCACCTGCGACTCGCGCGGGTGAAGAACGCAATCCTGTGCATCGACGAGGATCGCGCGTGCGCCGAGGGTCAGTTACCGCCCGGATTGTCCGTGGTGCGGTTCCGCCGCCGGGTGGATGCCGCGGCCGTCATGCGCGAGGTCGAACGCCTGGTCGGGGGGCCGCACGGGAGCGAGAGATCGCTGTAGTGGTCGCGGTCGACGTCGCCAACGGACACGCAGGGTCGTCATACGACGTGGGTCGCGGCGCATCGGCATAGCGGATTGACGGCTATCTGGCACATGATACCATTTTAGTACCATATGCCCCGGAAGCTCCGTCAGCTGATCGCCGAATTGGAGCGGGTTGGATTCGTCAACAGGGGCGGAAAAGGAAGCCATCGCAACTTCATGCATCCCAATGGCGAGAGGCTCACCCTGAGTGGACACCCGCGGGACGACGTGAAGCCCTACCAGGAACGCGACGTGCGCAAGGCCATCGATGCCATAAAGGAAGCGTAGATGAGTAGATCCGAGATCAAAAAATTGGCCGCCAGATATCCCAAGTTCGTCGAGTGGAGCGAAGAGGATGCTTGCTTCGTCGGGCGGTGTCCGCTGTTGTTCGGTGGTGGCGTCCATGGCAGGGACGAGGCCACCGTCTATCGAGCCCTTTGCAAAGTGGCGGAGGAATGGGTCACGCTCCTCCACAAGGACGACGCCTCCCTTCCGCCGACGAGGCTGCCCGGGAGCTACAGCGGGAAGTTCGTGGTGCGGGTCCAGCCCGCCCTGCACCAGCGCCTAGCGCTCAAGGCGATGTCCACGGGCGAAAGTCTGAATAACCTCATCGCCCGGACGCTCGCGAAGGCGTGAAACAAGCGATCTCGCGCCCCGCGCATCGCACCTGCCGCTCTGCGCGGGCCTCGCTGGTCAACGCTTGGACTTGGACGGGGCCGAGCCGGGTGTGGATCGGCGATTCACGATCCGCTCTAATTCGTCCATGGTGGCGTTCATTTCGGTGATCGCCGCGTCGAAGGGAGCGGAGGTGGTCATGTCGACGCCCGCCTCTTTCAGAAGATCGATGGCGTACTTCGAACCGCCCGAGCGCAGCATTTTCAGATAAGCGTCGCGTCGCGGCGTCCCGCCGCTCTTTTGCTCCGTCTTGGCTTCTTGCCGCACGGCCCGGGCGAGCGACGTCGAGGCCACCATGCTGGTCGCATACTGATAGACATAGAAGTCGTAATAAAAGTGTGGGACGTAAGCCCACTCGATGGCCAGTAGATCCTCGACTTGGCAGACGTTCTTGTCGTGGCCGTAATAATCGCGGGCGATCTTCAAATACAGCGCGGACAAATTTTCGCCGGTCAGCGGCTCGCCCCTTTCGGCCTGCTCATGAAACGCAAGCTCGAACTCGGCGAACTGCGTTTGCCGGAACAGCGTCGTACGCAGGCCGTCGAGCAGCGTCCCCAATAAGAACAAGCGCGTGGCGTCGTCCTTTGTTCGATCCAACATGGTGTGAATCAGCAGGTTTTCATTGAACGTCGAGGCCACCTCGGCCACGAAGATCGAGTAGTCGGCCGTGGCGTACGGTTGCGCGCCGTACGACAGGAATGTGTGCATGGAATGGCCCGACTCGTGAGCCAGCGTTGTGAGATCGTCGTAGCGACCGTTGAAGTTCAGGAGCTGATACGGATGCACCCCATAGACGCCAGTCGAGTACGCTCCTGATCGCTTGCCGGTCGAGGGCAGGTAGTCGGTCCAGCGGCTCTCGAACCCTTTGCGCAGAGCATCGGTGTACTCGAGACCGAGCGGCGCGAGCGCGTCCAGGGTAATGGCTCGCGCTTCGTCGGGCTCAAAGTGCATGTCCACGCTGGCGACCAACGGCACATACAGATCCTGGTAGCGCAGGACGTCCACGCCCAACATGCGTTTGCGCAGGGCCAGGTATCGGTGCAGGGTCGGCAAGCTGCGGTGCACGTCGTCCAGCAGCTGTTTGTAGACGGCGGTGGGAATGTTGTCCTGGAACAGGGCCGCTTCCAGCGCCGAATCAAAATGGCGCACGCGTTTGTCGAACAGGTGCGATTTCACGGATGCCGCCAGGGTGGCGCCCATCGTCCTTTCGTACGTTTTCAACGCGCCGAAGAACGACGAGAAGATCTTGTCGCGGCCGGCGCGATTCCGATCCTGGCGATGCAGTGTGTAGGCCGAAGCATCCAACCGCACCGATTCGCCGGTGGACAGTTTGACCGTCGGGTAGGGAAGGTCGGCGTTGGAGAGCACGCCGTGTACTTCGCTCCCGGCCCGCTCCATCTCGCCCGCCTCGGCGATCACGCGTTCCTCCGCCGCGCCGAGCGTGTGGGGCTTGCGCCGTAAGGTCTCCTCCAGATACATGCGATAGGGCTGAAGCTTCTTTTCTTGCGCCACGAACTTGCGCACCTTGCCAGGGTCCAACGTCAAGATTTCGGGCCGCACCCACGAGCACGCCGACGAAAATTGGGTCGCCAGTTCCTCGGCCGACTGCTTCATCTCGCGCGGACGCGGCGCCCGGATATCTTGGTCGGACAGACTGCTCGCGTAGACCGAGAGCCGCGAGAGATCACGGTCCAAATCGAACATGGCCTGCAATGCCGTCAGCAGGGACTGCGCCGACTTGCCCAGATGGCTGCGGTACTTGGCCAAATCCGGGATGCGGTGGTTCAGATCCTCCTTGGCCTTGATCCAAGCCGCCTCCGACGGATACAGGTCGGCCAAGTTCCACTTGTACTTGTCGGGGATGTCCTGGCGCTCCCCTGCCCGGGTGGACGATGCTGTCATGCCAATGACCAAGAACCAGACGAGGGCCAAACGGGTACAGCCCATGGATGCCGCACCATAACGGGCCCGGGCGCTACCGGTCAACGGACGTTTGGGGCGCTTGGGCGCTTGGGGACGCGGGCGCCACTGCGGGAGGCGCGGGCGCTCCCGACGGGGCGGCGAGGCTGTCGAGCACGGCGTCCAGGCGCGATGGCTCGATTGAGCCGATGAAACTGGCCTTGAGGGCGCCGGCGGCGTCGTACGCGAACAGCGCGGGGATGCTGCCATCCCACTTTGGCGAAAGGGTTTTCGTGAATTGGTAGGTGTCCTCGAAGCGGGCCACGAACGTGGTCAGGCTGGGCGCGCGCGTGCGTAAGACAAGAGGCGCCCGAGCGATCCCCGTCCAATCGCTGTCGAGCGATACCGAAAGCACGACGGCGCCGCGCGCACGTGCCTTCCGCGCGAACCGCTCCATGAAGGTCAGCTCGCGCAGACACGCCGCGCACCAGGTGGCCCACAGGTGCACGAACAGCGGACGCCCGCGCGCCTTGCCCATTTCGGCGCGAAGCTGAGGCACTTCCAGCAGACCCTGAACAATCTCGCTCTTCGCGGCGGCCTGACCAGGGCCGCCCGTCGTCGCGGGCGCGGGTCCGGGCGCCCACGGCGCCGAACCGTCGAGCGGCGATCCTCCCGATACCTTCGCGTCGGTGCGGCGGCTGCATCCCGCAACGCCGAACAGGATCAAGGCCAGGCCCGCCACCACACGCAGACGCATTTGTGAGCCGGCGCCGACGGACAAGAACGGCATGTCCATCATGATGATGCAACCGAAGGAAACCGCCACCCGCTTTCACTACCGGATCGGCGGGCCGGCAGAGTTTCTATGCGCGTCGCGCCGCGCTCGGAGTGCTCGAACGCGGGGACAAACGGTTCGAGCTCTGCGTTTGTCATCCCGAGGGAACGTCCCTCCTTCCGCCAGCCGGCGACGGCGTGTTCTACGCGCGCCAGAACTTCCTTTACCCGAGCCCGCGAGATCTTGAAGTACGGAGCGACCGAAACCAATGCGCCTATCGTCGCCTCTGGCCCCGCCTTCATCCTGCCGGGAACAAGTGTCGCGACACATCGGGAGAGATCTGCCTTTCGGACGGCGTGAACGTGGTCGAGATTGACCGCGCACGGGCCCTTCGTTCCATCGCCGACGTCAAGAGGAACCTCGCTGGGGAGGCCCCTGACCGTCGACGTGACAGGCGCGACCAACACGGTCGAGATCAGGTTGATCACGTCTTGCCGGCTGATGACAACCACCGGTCGGCGCTTGTCCGGCGGCGCGAAGCGGTGGAGCCACACTTCGCCGCGCGCTACTTTCCCGGCCACGCCTGCGCCTCGGGCGCCACGAAGAACTCATCGGCTGATGGGGGGAACTTTCCGTAGCCCGCCCGGTAGGCGTCGCGAATATCCTTGGCTCTCGTCCGCCGCAAAAACTCGATGGCCGCAGGGCGATGTGTCAAGGGGCGATCAACGCACGCAGCGAACGTAGTCCGAGTTCGAGACCTCGTCGCTGTAGGCATTGCCGCCGGAGAAGTAAACAGCCCATGCGACGCCCGCGGCTTCGGCCGACGGCGTCGAGGACCAAAAGGGACCACTCGGCGTATCTCGAAACGCGGTTGAATCGATGGTCGGTCCGGAGGCCACGGAGACGTCCACGAGTGTGACGAGCTCCTTGACCGTTGGCAGACGCCAGCCTCCCCCGTTCAAGCTCAGGGTCGCGCAGGCGCTGGCTGCGGCGGCCTGTGTGTAGGTCGTGGACGGGGTCGCCTGCTGCCAGGTGAGCTTCGTCTTCAGGTCGGTGACAACGCCGTGGTCGATCGTGTAGCGACCGATGGGCGCAGCGGCGCCGCCTGCGACCGCAATCGCCAG
>JADGRC010000160.1 GCA_017881245.1 Pseudomonadota bacterium | reverse complement strand
TTTCAGCGAGCCCTTTCCTTCGCTATGAGGTAGATCCAAGCCGGCGGATTGATAAGGAGGACGTTCCATGGACATGAACGAAATTCATGACTATGCGCGGCGTCTCTTAGACGCGCATGGCGACAAGTACCAGGCCCGCGACTGGCGTCGCATTCAGGCCGCGATCAAGGAGATGCGCGGTCCGCATGAGAGCTGATCGCGGGGCGACCGGCACGGCGAATGCCCGGCCACGGTGGTTTCCCTCGAGGAATACTGTATGGCCCGCAAATGTCCGCTATGGGTCATAAGCGGACATTCCACGCTGGGCACAGTGCTTTGGGCTGACTACTTTCCCTGGCACACTCGCAACGGCGGCTTTTGGGGTGCTATACGCCTGGTCGCCGCCGTTCATGATGCCGCTGCACGTGATCAGGCCGGCGACCGGTGACGGTAATGACAATAGAAGTGACGGCTAAGCGGCCCCCATCTCGTGCGTACCTCGGTCGGGAGGCCGTCGCCCAGATCACACTCGTCTATCCGATCTTCGATCTTCGCGGGCAAGGTGCGGACCGAGTGCGGACATGGACGCACGACCAGACGCTTTCGCGGGAACGCTACCGCGTGGTGGTCGCGTCCGGCGACGCTAACACTTCGCAGGAGCGCGAGGTGGAACAGCTGCT
Source organism: Pseudomonadota bacterium (assembly GCA_017881245.1). Lineage (GTDB taxonomy): Bacteria > Myxococcota_A > Polyangia > Fen-1088 > Fen-1088 > FEN-1088. The sequence continues at coordinate 3,295 of JADGRC010000160.1, read as the reverse complement.
TGGCTCGGGCGACGAGCTAGTCCGCGTCCCCGGCGCCCGTGACGCGGCGTTGTGGAACGCCGGTGCGTCCCGCGCGGGCACCCCATGGCTCGTCTTCACGGAGGGGCACTGCCTGGCGGATCCCGGCTGCCTTGATGCGGTCGCCCGCTGGATCGCGGCGGTCCCAGACGTTGCGGCTGGGACCTTCGACGTCAGTCATGACGAAAGCTATCTGCTCGGGCGGATGAGCCGACGCTGGTTTGACCTGATCCACGCTCGCTGGCGTGAGCCCGGCGAGTGGCCTCGGCTGACGCGGAGCGGGTTCGCGATCCGTGCCGACGTGTTCGAGGCCGTCGGCGGGTTCGAACCCGACTACGGCCAGTTCGCCCCGGCGCTCCTGTCGGCCCGACTGCATGCCCGCGGCAGCCAGATCGGTGCGGTCCCCGACGCCGCAGTCGTCCACCTGGATAGTGAGGGGATGAGAGACCACCATGCGGACACCGCCGACTACGTGCGCGGCGAACTTGAGGCCCGCTCCCGCAACGACCCTGTTTTCTTCGAGCGCTACTTCGGCCACGCGCAGACGTGGGCGAACCCGTTGCGCCACCAGCGTCATGTCGTGCGACGAATGGCCTGCGCTGTCGTTGCAGCGGCCGTGGCCCAGCCCAAACGGACGGCGGAACTCACCGGACTCTTGCGCCCGCTGGCGCTCGAGATGGTCAAGGGCATCGCTCCGCGTGTGGCGCTTAACCGCCTTGCCGTGGCGCTCGACGAGTTCGCGGTCGAGCGGCTCCCACTACCGGCCGCGTGGCGATGGACGCGGTTCCTCCGCGCCCACGCCCGCGTCGTCCACTTGACGCAGCTCGAGTGGATACGTCACCGAAAGTCGCGCCCCGCGCTTCTCCCCGGCTTGGACCGGTTGCCGATCGAGCGGCTGGTTCCGGACACCGTCATCCGCGTGCATGCACTTGAAGAGCACGGAGGACGGCCGTTTCGGTGGACGGAGCCGGTCGCGCTGTTCCGTCTGGCGCCTTCCGAAGACGAGTACGAACTCCGCATCGAGACGGGCGGCATCCGCGGGGACCCGCTTTCCTCCGTGATCGGGGTGGTCGCCGATGGACACGTCCTGCCGCGCGAGCGGCTGGCCAGTGATGACGAAGGAACGCTTCTCGTGCGGCTGCCGGCGCCTCGGTCGGCCGCGGCCGGAAACTGGTTGGTTATGGTCTGTTCTGCGCTGGCCCCGGCGCGCGAGGGATCGCCCGACGGACGACTCCTGGGCCTGCCAATTCTGTCGATCGCGAGCGTCCCATTGCACAACCGCGCGCTGACGAGGATGGTCGCCGTTTGACCGCGCCCGATCCGCGACCGCCGCTCCGGAAAGTGGTGATCGTCAACACCGCGGACGAGGGCGGAGGGGCAGAGCGCATGTCGATGGCCATCCTTGACGGCTTCGCCTCGCTCGGTATCGAGACGTGGCTGCTGGTCGGGGACAAGAAGACCGATCACCCCCGCGTTGTTCCGTTCTACCTGAGCCCGTTCTTCGACTATAGGCCCTACGAAAACGCGCGTCGCCTGGCCGCAATCGAGCGGCGCCGCCGGGCCGAGCATTGGCTCGGTCTCGAAGACTTCAATCATCCGTACTCGCACCGGATCCTCGAGCTGACGGGCTCGCCCCCAGACCTCGTGCTGTGCGACAACCTCCATGGCGGGTACTTTGATCTCCGCGCGCTATCTCGCTTGTCCCGCCTTGTACCGGTCGTCATGCGGCTATTCGATTCCTGGCTGCTCACCGGCCACTGTGCCAACGCTCTCGGCTGCCCGCGCTGGCAGACCGGCTGCGGCCGCTGCCCCGACCTCAGAATCCCGCCGGCGATTCGCCGCGACGCTACGCGGTTTAACTGGTGGCGAAAGCGCCGGATCCTCCGTGACGCGCGCTTGTTCGTGTCGGCCGAGTCTCAGTGGATGCTCGATCGCGCCAAGCAGTCGTTGCTCGCGCCCGCGGTGGCAGAGTGGAAGCTCATCCCTGGCGGCGTTGATTTGGAGACGTTTTCGCCGGGCTCGCAGGCCACTGCGCGACGGCAGTTGGGCTTCGAACCCGAAGGGCACATCGTTCTATTTGTCGCCAATCAAGGGCCGGAGAACCCATTCAAGGACTTTGCAACCGTGCGCCTGGCGGCCGCGGAGCTGGCTCGCCGATCCCCACACGAGCGGGTTGAGTTCCTCTCTGTCGGCGCCGAAGGACCCGAACAACGGATCAGCCCCGAGGTGCTCGTGCGACAGCTCGGCTACATCCGATCGCCCGACCGGATGGCTAATCTTTACCGGGCCGCGGACATTTACGTTCACTCGGCCCTTGAGGAGACATATGGGCTCACCGTGGCCGAGGCGCTTGCTTGTGGCACCCCGGTGATAACAGCGTCCCGGGGTGGCGTCCTTGAGAATGTTCAGCACGAACGGACCGCGCTGATCGTGCGCCCCAACGATCCTATCGCGCTCGCGAACGCAATCGCGCGTCTCCTGGCCGCTCCGGCGCTCCGCGTCACCATGGGCGCCGCCGGCGCGGCTTACGCCCGACTCCACCTCGATCGTCGGGTAATGATCGAGGCGCTGCACGCCTGGTGCGCCGAGATCCACGCCAAATGGGCCGTGGCGCCGTAACCGGAAGCGGCTCTTGTCGTCGATCGTAAACGTCGATGCTGGGATCGCGGGCGACGCACCGCCTTGGTGCGGGTGCTGCCCGACGTGCCGCTGTCGGTGTCGTTCGCCCAGGAGCACATCTGGACCGACGCCCCACAGTTCCGCGGTTACGGCTGTACGTGCGGGACGCGTTCTCTAAGGTCTCGTACAGAACTCAAAATCCGAAGCTGACGAGACGTTTCAGGCGTAACTCGCCAATGTCTGCTTTGGGTCGATGCTGTCGATAAACGTTTTTCGAGGGACGAGTGAGCAACATTGAGTCAAGATAGGAGTCTGGCGCGCAATATCGATTCCAAAAAACTCGGTACTTGGATTCGATTGTTGCCCGCGCGCTGCTCGTCGCCGAACTTATCGACAGCATCGGTCAGAAGCGGACGCAGTGCCTCTTGTCGAGTTCGTCCGCTTTGGCGGGGTAAGCGGACATGGGTTGGTGAGGAGAGATTGCAAACGAAATTGCAAACGACGGGAGCGAAAAGAGAGAGCACCGTCCTCTCCCAAAATAGCGAACGGAACAACATGGCCCACGCCCTTAAGCACGGTCGCTATGAGGATGCGCGCGCTTTGGCGTTCGGAAAGGCCAGCTTCCGTTCATCTTCGATACGCCTTTGCAATAGCGACT
>JADGRC010000001.1 GCA_017881245.1 Pseudomonadota bacterium | reverse complement strand
ACGCGGACCTGCCGCCGGTTGGTAGCGTGCCCGCCGGAGCCGGCCGCTTCGGACATCTCGATCTCGCCGGAAGTCTGTGGGAATGGACGTTGGACGTGAGCGGCCCGTACACGGGCGCGGCTTGCGACAACTGCGCCAACTTGGCGGTCACCACGGACGAGGCTCGCGTTTTTCGGGGGGGCGACTTCAAGTTCGACGATCCGAACTCCCTGCGCGCCGCGTTCCGCTATGGCTTCGATGCGAAGTTTCCCGATCAGGTTCGCGGCTTCCGCTGTGCCCGGACACCGACGCCGAGCGCCCAATAGCAGCGCCAAGGCGGGCGGCGAGGTCCCCTTTCGTAAACCTACGCCAGCAGCTCCGGCAGTGGGCCGCCGGTTGCCAAACCAAACGTGTCGACCATCATGCCGTGAGCCTGAAGGATCGAAATGAGTACGCGCCCGGTGTGTGGACCTCCCTGAGGACCCACGAGCGGCCTCGGGAAGGTCATCTGGGGAATGTAGTTGATGTGTCGTCCGTCGACCTTGAGCTTGCCGCTGGCGCCACCCGCCAGCAGGACCGGTTGATCCCAATGGTTATGGTTCTGGCCGTCGCCGATGTCGCTGCTCATGAAGAACGTCGTGTGGTCGAGGATCGTCTGACCATCGGACTCCATGATGCTATCCAGGTTCTTCAGCAACGTCGCCATCTGCTGGACCTCCCACGTGCCGATCTTAGTTAGCTTGGCGAGGTTCGACGCGTTCCCTCCGTGGTGCGACGTTCCGTGGTGCGGACCCGCGCCAAGGAAACTGTAGTCGTTGTTGCTGGTCCCGTTGCCCATCATGAAGGTGACGGCGCGGGTAATGTCGCACTGGAACGCGAGCTTCATCAGGTCGAGGAAAATGGGGGTGTCCATCTGCAGGATGGAGCTGGGCGTGATGCCGCGATCGAAATTCAAGACTCCGGGCGACGCGGGACGGGGGATTGGGGTGCAGCTCGTGCCTCCCCCGGTCGCGATGGCCTGAAGACGGGTCTCAAGATTCCGCACCGACGTCGAGTACTCATCCAGCTTCTGTTTGTCGGTGGTGCTCAGCTTGGCCGACAACGCTGTCGCTTGACCGAGGACCTTGTCGAGGACGCTCTTGCGCTCCGCCAATCGCTGGGCCGCGGCCATGTCGGCGGCGGCGGGAGTCGCGCCGGCCGAGGGCGCGGTGTAACCCGCGAACATCCGATCGAACGCCTGTTGCGGATCGTAGATATTGGGCATCGGCACGCCCTTCGTCCACGATGCCGTCCGCGAATAGTCGCAGGATGTCCGATCGCAAAGGCCATTGTCTCCCTGTACGCCGATTTGCAGCGACGGCAGCAGTGGCTGCGTGGCACCGGCGGGATTCAACACCGGCAACAGAACCTGGTCGAGGCTCGTTCGCGTCTTGTCCCCTTCGTGGCCGTTAACCGGAACCATGTTGATGAAGATGCCGGTACCCGCACCGTGATCGCCTGGGGGATTACCGGGAATCGCCGTGGACTGCATGTCGAGACCTGTCAGAATCAAGGTCTTGTTCTGGACATTGGTCATCGCGGCCGACAGCGGCGCGGAGATGGGCTGGCCCTTCCAGCCGATTCCCGCGGTGGTCGGTGTCCAGTCCGGCATGTTGAACCCGTTCGGCAGGAACCACGCCATGAACCGGCGCGCCGGCGTCCCGACGGTGGCGGCGCCCGCCCGCCGTGACCACAATGCCGACGGCAAGAAGGGCAACGCGAGGCTTACCCCGACACTGGCACCCCCCAGAACAAGGCGGCGTGAGATTTTGGTTGGTTTGGTTGACATCAACTTCTCCGGTTTCGAATAGAGCGACATCTACGGACCCTCGCCGCGGCGGGTGAGAAAGGCCTGACTGCTCGCCACGGTTCGCAAAAGGTCAGGCCAGGTCCCCTTGCCAACCAGAGGGTCGGCGACCCCCGCCACGTACGCCATAGCGTCGGATTTGTCGAAGGTCCGTCCCACGGCGTAGGTCATCACCTGTTTTGTCATGCAGCGCGTGAACCGCGGGTCCTTGGCCAACAGGTTCGAAAGAGCGATCCCGCCGTCGTAGGGGGTGCCGTCCGGATAGGCCCCGGTCGCGTCAACCGTCTGCCCGTTGTCCATGGTTCGGTATGCGCCGATGGCGTCGTAATTCTCGAACGCCAAGCCCATCGGGTCGATGGTGTTGTGACAGGTCGCGCAGGCCGGAAGCGCGCGGTGCATGGCAAGGGCCACCCGCTCCGTGAGGCCATCGCCCATCTGGGGCGGCACGAGCGGCTTAATCCCAGGAGGCGGCGGCGGGGTTTCGTCGCACAGAATGTGTTCCAAGATCCAGTTCCCACGGATGACGGGCGATGTTCGCGTGGCGAGCGACGTCACCGCCAGGAACGACTCCTGCGTCAGAAGGCCCATTCGTTGATTGGCCGGTAACGTTGCTTTGGTGAATGTGGTCTGCGTCGCCGGAACGCCACTGATGCCGTAGAACTTGGCGATGCGGCCGTTCACGAAACTGAAGTTCGCCGTCAGGAGGGTCGTGAGCGGCTGCGAGCCCTGAATCAGTGACGCGAAGAACGTGCTCGTCTCGGGGACCATCGACAAGCGCAAGGCGTCGTCGAACACCCCCGCGAACATCGTGCTGTCGGGCGCAACTCCGGGCACGTCCCGGAGTTGGAGCCACTGGCCCCCGAAGTTGTCCACGAATGCCTGGGCCTTTGGATCCATGATCATCCGGTTCAGCTGGCTCGTGAAATCAGCGCCCGCGGGGCTGAGCTTCGTGCCAACCGCGGCCTGGGTCAGCGTCGGATCCGGCATGGTCGACCAAAGGAAGTAGGAGAGGCGGCTGGCCAACTCGTAGTCCGTCAACGGCGTCGGCGCCGCGGAAGCCCCGTTGCCGCCTTCAACGTGAAACAGGAAATGCGGTGACAGCAAGACCGCCTTCAGCGCGGCATTCACTCCCCGCAGCGGATCACCGCTCGACGTCGAGATCGAAGTCGCCAGCGCCACCATATCCGACACCTCCGCCGCGGTCGCCGGCCGCCGGTATGCGTTGGTCATGAAGCTGGTCAATACCGTCGTCATGCAAGCCGACAAGTTGGCTGCCGCTGGCTCGCACGACAGAACCCGCATTCGCAAGGGATCGGTTTTGACGCGGCCGAGAAGCTCGTCGATCAACGCTCCCGCGGCGGTTTCCATGTTCTCAGCCAGAAGGTCGGAGAAAGCCAGATTGCCGCCCAGCGTGTCGAATCCGTCGTTTACACCATCGGCGGGAAATTTGTCGGCCGGTGTCGTCATCGTTCCCAGCAGATCGCGGACCGTATTGTTGAATTCGGTTCGGTTCAGGCGCCGCAGAACGACTCGCCCAGAGTCCAAAGTCGTCGTCGGGGTCACGTTCCACAGCGAGGCGCCGGACGGGCCGCCAGTGGTTACGCCGCCACCGGGCGTGCTTGTGGTTCCGCCCGGGGTCATCGTGTTGCCGCCCGGAGTCGTCGTTGGGCCACCTGGGCTGGTCGTGGTTCCGCCGCCCCCTGGGACGCTGGCCACCCCCGTGCAGCCAAACACGAAAAGGGTCATGACCATCGCAAGGTCTTGATGCAGGCCGCTACGCCCCATGGTCTTCGACATCGGCATTCCTCCGGTTGATTTCTGCCTGTGATTCCCGCCCCTTGAACGCGCCGGTCCTCCGAACGAACCTCGACAGGCTGAAGTTAAGGTATCAGCGGTTGCCTCGCTTGGTCCTAACGGTGCAGGCGCGAAGTCCTAACGGAATCCTAACTGTGCATGCGCGGTCTTGGCGCAGGCAGACTGCGGCCGTGGCCGCGGCGCGGTACTGACAACGTGCCCGACCTCGCGTGCTCTCGCGGAGAGGGTGCCTGCGCCGCTCGCCCTTTGACAGCGGCTCGCGACCGTACCATCTTTGGTGATGGTGTCTCATTCGAACCGGCAGGCCTTGCTGAGCGCGTCGGCCGTTGACCATGCCATGGCACCCGGCGAGAGCGATCCGGTGCTATCTGTCGTATGCGAGGCGAAAGCGGGTAATTCGGACGGCGTTCGCATGTTCTTGCAGGCGATTGCTCCATGGGTGCGAAGGACCTGCCGGGGCGTGCTTGGTTCGAGCTATCCAGATTTGGACGACACGATTCAGGAGTGTCTGTTCGCCGCGGTGAAAGCTCTGCGGAGCTATCGGTTCGACGGAAATATCCGACACTACGTGACGAAGATTTCGTTACGGATTGCAATTGCGGCAAAGCGAACCAACGCCGCGAGATCTCAGCGTCAGGATTTGCTCAGGCAGGAACAACCTTGGGAAGGTTCGGTGGCCGAGGAGTGGTCAACCGACGAGGTGGACATGGTGCGTGGCATTCTCGACCACCTGTCCGAGGTGCAAAGCGAGGCGGTGCTCATGCGTATCGTGTTGGGGTTCTCGGTCGACGAAATCGCGACGATGACGGGCGTTCCACGAAACACGGTGAAAACAAGGCTCCGTCTGGGAAAGAACGCCCTTCGTAAGGGCTTTCGCAGGACGCCCTTCTGGAAACAGTGGCTTACGGAGAAACGCCAATGACGGATATGATGACCGCGCTCGAGGATCACCCGGAACATCTCCTGGATCTCGCGGGCGATGGGGGTATGAGCGACGATCAGCGTCAGGAACTGTATCGACACATCGCACTGTGTCTGCCGTGCGCCACCCAACTTCGCATGTCTAGTCGTTCTCTGGCCACGGGTAGGACGAGACCGTCGGACGTTCATCTCGACCGCGTGGCGGTGAACGTGGTTCTGCAGCGGGCGAAGTCGTCATCGGGACGCTGGCGTCCGGCGTTCGCGAAGAAATGGGTATCCGTTGGCGCCGGGACCTTGCTCCTGTCTAGTGCCGCCCTGGCGGCGACGTTCTTGTCCGCTACCTATGTGGTCGGCCTCAAGGAGAGGGCCCCCACCGCTTCCCTGTCTCTTGCGCCCGCCGTGGTGACGACTGGCAGAAGGTCTCATTTCAAACTGCCTTCGCGGGACCCTTCGGCAGAGGTGTCCGAGGGGGATCTGTTTGCCGCACCGACCGTTTCAAGTCGGGACACGTCGTCGGCGACCGAGCCCGGGCGGCTCGATCGATTTTCGGACCGATCTTCCGGCCGACTTTCCGACCGAGTTTCGGCGGCCGATCTTTTCGCGCGGGCGCGATCCCTGCGCCTCGGGGGCAACCCCACGGGCGCGTTGACAGTTTACCGACGCCTCCAAAGGAGTTACCCCGACTCACCGGAGAGTCATCTGTCCTACCTGGTGGCAGGCCGCATGTGGCTCGATCGGGCTCGGCCGGATCTCGCCGCGCCTCAATTTGCTCGGTATCTTGAGGCGGGAGGCAGCGCCTCCGAGGAGGCTCTGGTGGGTCGCGCGATCGCCTTGGGTCGAATGGGTCGCATTCGCGATGAGGCCGCCGACTGGAGAAGGTTGCTTTCCGAGCATCCGAGATCCGTATACGCCGACCGCGCTCGCGCCCGCCTGAATGATGAAGGGGCGGGTTTGACCGGAACGTCTGGCTCCCTAGCGAGCCCACGGTGAAACGTTGGCCGGGGCATTTTTGCTGGTCGATAGCCTGAGCCGGCTCCTTGATTTGTCGTCGATTCGCCTTCTGCTTGGCGATCCTGGCTCTGAATGTGCCGTGCGGTCGCTTGTCCGCGTCCGATGACCTAGTCAACGCCGCCGCCAGGGAGTCCACGGTTGATGTCGTCCTGGCTGGTGGCGACGATCTCGCGAGCACAGCACTGATTACAACCTTGCGCCGTTCACTTGAACGCATCGGAGCGAGCGTCACGTTCAGCAAGCTCGCCACGATGAGCGCCGGCGAGGTTGCCACCGCCTCTAAGCGACCATCGGTGGCGGTGACGGTCTGGATTGACATCGGGACACCCAAGGTTGCGGCGATCTACATAACCGAGGGCAAGAACGTATTCGCGCGGCGATTTGATCTTGATCGCGTGTTCGATTCCGTTGCGCTGGATCTGCTGGACGTCGTGGTGACAAGCTCGGTCGAGACGGTGTTGTCTGGGCACCCCCTTGGGGTCACGCGGGAGGAGTTCACGCGCTCGCTGGCGGAGCCGTCGCCCGTAAGCGCAGACGTTCCCAGCGCTCTCCCGGCGCCTGCATCGCCGCGTGAGACGTCCGGTCTCCGGGCTGGTGTGGCGGTTCTCTACGAGGGCGCAATGGTGACACCCACGGTGCCCATCGGCGGTCCCGGACTGCGAATCGATGGCCGCGCGGACAGCTTCTGGTTCGCCCTCGGCCTTTACGGTCATCTGCCCTTCGAAGTCAGCGCCGGCGGTGCGACGGCGCGCTTCGCACTCGAAGGCCTTCGCCTGTTCGTCGGTCACATCTTTTCGCCTCGCCCACGACTGGCCCTCATCGTCTCGTGTGGCGCGGGTGTGGACGTCACCTATGTTCAATCGTCGTCGACCCGGCCGATTGTGACGCCGACCGCCTCGTTTTTCGCGACGGATATCGTCGCTCGGCCGGCGGTGGAAATCGAACGTCGTTTCGGCCGACTGACCTTGGGGCTGCAAGCCGGTCTTGACACCAGCCTGGTCCACTCGGTCTACGCCGTCGAGACGGCGCCCGGAACACGGCCGTTCTGGACGCCCTGGCGTTTTCGCCCCCTACTGGCTCTGGTCGTCGGACTAGCACTTTGATTCCGGGCCGCTAGTTCGACCTTGGTTCGAGCTAGTCGTTGCGGGCAGCTCCGGCTGATTCCTTCACGACCGGTGCCGCCGACGTTCGCCACGGTTTTCTTCTGGTCGAGCGTGTTTTCGCTCGGGACGCATAATCCAACAGCTCGGGACTTTTTCTGATTCGTTTGCCGACGACCTTCCGGATCCGCGCCAACTGACGTTTGGTCGTCGAAACGGAAATGCCCGCGGCCTCCGCAATCTGAGGCAGGTTCAGGCCGTCGATGAATCTCAAGCTAAACAACATTTTGTCCTTCGCGGTCAGTTGATCCAACACCTCGTAAAACGCGCTCAGCGCTTGCCGCGCGGGGATGTCGGCCGCTGCCTGATCGGGCACATCTTGCTCCCCCAATGGGTCCGCTTGCGCCCCCCATGAAGAGACAAAGGAATGCTTTCGCCGGCGAAATTCGTACTTGATCATCCTTGATGTGATGGCTCCAACGAAGGCCTCCAGAGCTTTGGGATCGCGCAATCCGGGGACCTTGCGAAAGAACGCGAGAAAGATGTCCTGTTGCAGGTCCTCGACGTCGCTGACCGAGCCGAACGTCCGCTTCAGGATGCGGTAGACCATCGGAGCAAACCGCTTCCACGCCATGAGCGTCGCGTGTCTATCACCCGCGATCAAAGCGCTGGCCAAAGCCGCGTCTTCGACCGCTGCGTTCAGCCGCGGGGTGGCTCGCATGCGACGGGTGTTCAAGTCGCTGATTCTTGCCCAAGCGACGCCCCTAGGTATTCACTCGTGCGAGGGCGGTAAGGGAAAGGGCGCCTCTCACTCTATCTCTGTGTCTCTCTCGGTTCGACCGCTTCCGCGCGCCACCGTCGTCATTCGTGCGAGGGCCGTAAGGAAATCACCTGTCTCTTCATTCCCGTTCATAGACCCATTTTCAGGGCATGGGATCGTGGCTCCCTACATCAACGACCACCCGACCACATGGACACCGCCGCCATCTCGGTGGCCACGTTTTTTCTCGACTAAGCGTCGGCATTGTTGGCAGCGCTGTTGGACGAGTTGTCCGTGGCCGGCAGCAGCGTACAATGCCGCCCGCTTGCTGCCTCGCATGGTCCAATGATGGCGTCCCTATCAACTCGCGCGCGCGTCCTCCTGAAGATGAGCTTTCTCACCACCTTCGCGGAGTCGATGCTCGTACCGATGTACGCCGCCTTCACCGAGAGTGTTGGTGGCAGCATCCTGGACGCGGGGATCGCCTTTGGGGTGTTCTCCATCGCGACGGGGATCGTCGTCAGCCTCATCGGCACGCGGCCCTGGTTTCAGGTTCACATCAAAACCTTCTTGGCGCTGGGGTTCTTCATCTCGGCGGCCTGCGACACCTCCTATATCTTCGTTCAGAATCGGTGGCAGCTTTTCGCGGCGCAGGTGTTCGCGGGGTTGGCGACCGGACTCATCGAGCCCGCCTGGGATTCGCTGTTCACCGATGACATCGAACATTCGTCCGCCAAGCATTGGTCGATCTGGGCGGGTGGCAGTCATCTCGTCGCGGGCTTCGCGGCGCTGGTGGGTGGAATCATCGTGGCATACTTTTCCTTCACCGCGCTGTTCATAACGATGGGCATCATCGACACCCTGGCCATCGTTTTGGCATGGCGATCGGACCTCAAGCCCGTCCTAGCGCCGGTGCTCAAACCCAGCTCCAACCCATGACCCCATCATGATCCCATCATGATCCCACCATGACCCCTTGACCCCCGAGGTCGTTTCCCGCCATCCTCTCAAGTCAAGCGTCGCATCGGGTCAGTCCCGTGAATCGCGATGACAGTCTGATGGCGAGCCCGCCTTCCAAGTCACCCAAGCGCGCCACGGCGAGTAGGTCGCGTTCCGCCGCCCCGACTCGGGTGAGCGACCGCCCTCACGACCGCGCGGCGATTCCCTTCGTTTCACCTCAACTGGCGACAGCCACCGATGCGGCGCCGGTGGGCGAACAATGGTTTCATGAACTGAAGTTCGATGGCTATCGGGTCCTGTGCCGGGTCCAAAATGGGCGGGTAACGCTCTTTACGCGTTCGGGACAGGATTGGACCGACCGATTCGCCGCCGTGGCGACGGCGGCCGCCAAGCTTGCCCTGCGCGACGCGCTCATCGACGGCGAGGTCGCGATTCTGCGATCCGATGGCACGACCAGCTTCCAGGCTCTGCAGAACCACCTTCAGGAAAAGGCGAAGGGTGCGCTGATCTATTTCGCCTTCGACCTGCTCTTCCTTGATGGCGTCGATCTTCGCCCAGAAACGCTCGAGGAACGAAAGGCCATCCTGGCGGACCTCCTCGGCCAAACTCCCACTGGTATCATTCGGTATACCGATCACATCATCGGCAACGGACCGGCGTTCTTTGAAAAGGCGTCCGCGGCAGGCCTCGAAGGCATTGTCTCGAAACAGCGCGATCAGCCGTACCGGTCCGGCCGTTCGTCCTCCTGGCTGAAAACCAAGGCACTGAAGCGCCAGGAATTCGTGATCGGGGGCTTCACGGAGCCCGAGGGGGCTCGGTCGGGACTTGGCGCCTTGCTCGTCGGTTTTTTTCAGGGCGGCGGGCTCTCGTACGCGGGCAAGGTGGGCACCGGGTTCACGGAGTCCTCATCGATCGCGATACGCCGCCGCCTCGATGGTCTGTTGAGCGATCGTTCGCCATTTCATTCCGTCGTTCCTCAACAGGGTCGCGAGATCCGTTGGGTCAAACCGCGGCTGGTGGCGGAAATCGCGTACGGAGAAATGACCGCGGACGGCAAGCTGAGGCACCCGTCGTTTCAGGGGCTCCGCGAGGACAAGCCCGCCCCGGAGGTGGTTGGCGAACCACAAGCGCGCGACCATGGCCGAAAAATGGACCTCACCGCGGTACGAGCGCCCGCCAAGCAGACAGCCAAGGCAGCGACAGACGACCGCCGGCTTCCGCCCGGTGTGGGTCAACTGGCCGGCGTCAAGCTAACCCATCCCGAGCGCATGCTGGAGGCCGCGGCGCGCATCACGAAGCGTGACCTGGCCAACTACTACGCGGTCGCCGCACCATACATATTGCCGCATCTGGTTGGCCGTCCGTTGTCCCTGGTGCGCTGTCCCGAGGGCATGGCGGGAAAGTGCTTCTTCATGAAACACGCGGCGTTCGCGACCCCCGACCTCCGACGGGTGATGATCAAGGAGAAGGAAGAGAAGGGCGAGTATCTCATCGTCGACACGATTACGGGCCTGATCGGGCTCGCGCAGATGAGCGTTCTGGAAATCCACACCTGGAATTCCATCGAGGAATCGCTGGAGATGCCGGATCGGGTCGTATTCGATTTCGATCCGGGCCCGAAGGCGGGCTGGCAGGACGTGCTGGAAGGAGCGCTTTTGGTCAAGGAACGGGTGGAGCAGATCGGTTGCACTCCGTTCGTCAAAACGACCGGGGGCAAAGGGCTTCACGTCGTCGTGCCTTTGACGCCCAACGCGGGCTGGGACGATTGCAAGATGTTCAGCCAGCTGGTCTCTGAATCAATCGTCAAGCAGCATCCGAAGCGTTTCACGACGGCGATGCGCAAACTTGGACGCGAGGACAAGATCTTGATCGACTATTTCCGCAACCACAGAGGCTCCACGTCCGTCTCGGTCTATTCGCCACGGGCGCGGCCCGGCATCCCGGTGTCGATGCCCGTGTCGTGGAATGACCTTGCGTCGTTCGCGCCCGACCGCCCGTTCACGCTCGGCTCGGCGGCGGAACTGTTGCGGAATGGCTATCAAGATCCGTGGGCGACCTACGAGGCGAGCCGCGTGGATCTCAAGGGGCTGATCCTGGGTGGCAAGCCAGCTCGCGTCATCGGGCGTCGTGGCTCGGATGCATGAGGCGTAAGGATGGCGTGTTGTAAGGATCGGCCCAAGGATCGGACTTGCTTGGTAATGACGCCGGACAAACGACCGCTGGCCGATTTCGGCGATGGCGACGCCTCCTTCAGCGTCAGTATCGGGGCGCACGCGAAACACGCGGCTTGAACATCCCACGATAGGTGGCATGGTTTCAGGGAGGTGGAGGTGTCTCAGTGAGTACAACACGCGCTCTATTTTTGTCGATCTTTCTGGCCGTGATAATCGGGCCGCGACATTGGGCCACCGCCGAGCAAGCGAAGGCCACGCCAGCGGCGCCAGCCGCGCCGACTGAACAAGCGAAGGCGACGCCAGTCGCGTCAGCGGCTCCGACGGAACAACCGAAGGCGGCAGCGACCGCACCAGTCCCCTCGCAGCCCTCGCAACGTTCTTCGGTGGCACCCGCATCGAGCCAGAAAACAAAGGTCGCGCAGCCGGCCCCGTCTCCCGCGCAGCCGGCCCCGTCTAGGATCGACACGGCGCCGCAATCGAAGCTGGACCAGGCGCCGAAGGTAGGATCCGAACACGCACTCGCCCCCGCGCCAAAGGGCGAGCCCTTGCAACAGCCTAAACTGGAAGCACCCACGGCGGAACCGCTTGTCGAGGCGACGGCCACGCCTGCGCCGTCTTCCTCTTCGGGACTCTTCCTGCGCGAACCGTCCCTCTACGAAACGGGGCGGGTGGGGAAAATGGGGGTTTCCGATTCCGGTGTCCGCATCAAGCAAACTCAGGACGGCACCAAGCCCAAGGAATTGCGTGTGGACGAGAAGGCCGCCGCCCCCGAAGATGCTATCACCGGGGCGCAATCGCGCGGGTTGTTGAACGCGGCGGTGCTTGGACGCGAGATCCGTCCCCGTTTCGCCTTGCTGAAGGACTGCCGCATCGAGGTCGCGCGGCAAAAGCGCATCGAGGTCTCGGCTCTGGCGGCAGGGTCGCTCACGTTGCGATGGACCGTCCTGCAAAATGGGCGTGTTGCGGATACCCAGGTGGTGGCGACGTCCCCCGTGGATGGGCGGATCATTGATTGCGTTAAGCGCCAGATGAGCTTCTGGTCGTTCAGTCCCCCGACGGGTGGAGCCGCTCGCGTCGAGCGGCCGTTCAAGTTCCAGTAGTCGCCGTCGGGCCCGCGTCTTCGCTTGGCCGCGCTCGGTTTGCAAATTCGGACGCGATGGTCATAGTACCGCCGTGATTTTTCGCCGCCTCCTCGCCTCCCTTCTTGGCATATCGCTGTTTGCGTGCGCCAAAACGCCCCCGCCCTTCATGAATGGTGGGACCGCGGGCGGATCCGGCGGTGGCGGGCCACCCACGCCGGGTGAAATCAACATCTCGGCGGCGACGCGCACCGCGCGCGAGAGTACGGTGGGTCTGAACTACTGGTGTTGGGCGCCGAGTTACGTCAACAACGTGAAGGGCACCGAAACCGCTGTCGCCGCGCTGGCACCACGTTTCGTGCGCGTGGGCGGTCACAACAACGACAACAACAAGCGTGACGCCTTTTCCGAGGACGAGATCGACAACGCGGTCGCTTACGTTCACGCCGTCGGTGGTGAAATGATCCTGCAGGTTCCGTTGCTCGGCGACGCAGCGGGCGCTGTCCCGACGGCCGCCACCGCGGCGACGATGGTGACGTACGCCAACCTGACCAAAGGGTACGGTATCAAGTACTTCTCGATCGGAAACGAGCCCGACCTGTACCCCGATCAGGAGGCGACTTTGCCCGGTTACAAACCGGCGGACTTCTGCGCGTCGGCACGTGCCTTCGTCACGGCGATGAAGGGGGTCGACCCGACGATCAAGATCGTGGGACCAGATCTTTCCTGGAAGTATCAGGCCGGGCAGGGTGCCAATGATTGGATGACACCGATCCTGACTGGCTGCGGGGATCTGTTCGACATCGTCTCGTTCCATCGCTATCCGTTCGGGCCGACCGCGGCGACCGCGACGGCCGCCCAGGCCGATGCGCCCGCGTTTCACAGTCTGATCGCGTCGATTCGCGGGATCATGCGGACGACGGGGCAAGGGGACAAACCGTTGGCATTGACCGAGGCCAACATCACGTACGATGGGGCGCCCGAGAAGAGCACTCTCGATGCCTCACCGAACACCGTGCCCGCCGGATTGTGGGCCGCCGACATGTTGGGGACCGCGCTGGACGATGGCCTTTGGACGACGCTGTGGTGGAGTCTCAGCGAAGGGTGGACCTTGGGCCTGCTCACCGCCTCGTCACACGTGCCGCGACCGACCTACTACGCGCTGCGCGCGTTCGCCGAGCACTTCGGTCCCACGTTGATCCAGGTGACATCGGCACCGGCTGGCGTTCGGGCCTACGCCAGCCGCGACGCCGCCGATTCCGGAACCCAAATCATCGTGGTGAATTGGAACCAGAGGGACGAAGCAATCACGTTCAGCATCACGGGGACCGCCGCCGCAGTTGCTCCGGTGGCCTTCACGCTGGGCGCGCGGACATTCACGGCGGTGGAGATCCCAGACGTCGGAACATCTTCGGCTTTCACATACGGCGCCAAGCAGTGGGCCGGACAGGCCGATCCGGAACCGCTGGTTGCGGCGGCGCCTCCGTAGTCACGGCGAGGACGGCTCGACCCGAGAAAAGTCCGCCCAAGTGGCATTGGGGGCACATGATAGAATCGACTCGCGAATGCCGCTCGCGAGGCGAGAGTCTGTCCCACCGCAACCACGACCAGGCATGCGTGAATCTCACGGCGTTGCCCGCAGATCGCCTTGGATGTGGATGTGGATGTGGCTGGGTCTCGGAAACGGATGTTCGGTTCTGTTCGTACGAGCGCCCCCCGTTCGACCCATGCTGGGCGAGGAATTCAGTTGCACGACGAGCAATTTCTGGCCGATCTGGGACACTGTTCTTGCGGTCTCCGATTTCATCGGGACCGGCGACATCGCCCTTGGACCGGACCGCCGTTCCCCGAGTCGGGACGCACTCGTTGGTTTGGGGCTGAGTTATCTGGCCCTGCATTCGATCTCGGCAGGGGTTGGTTACTCGCGCGTCAACCAGTGCAGGCTGGCAAAAGGGATTTCAGAGCGAACGGAGGAGACGGAGAAGATCCAAATGGACGCCGATGGCAATGCGGTCCTTGTTCCCATCCCGCGTCCAGTCTTGAGTACCTCTGCGGCGCGGGCCGTGGTT
>JADGRC010000159.1 GCA_017881245.1 Pseudomonadota bacterium | reverse complement strand
GGGGCTACACGGTTGTGGTCACTGGGCCGTCGGGGTCCGGCAAGACGACTTTGTTGCGTTGCATAAACGGCCTTGAACGACCAGACACCGGGACGGTGCGTGTCGGCCCTCACACTTTGGGTGGGGGCGTCCGAAGCCAGGAGAGGGAGTTGCTGGCGATCCGAAAGCGGGTGGGGTTCGTGTTCCAGCAATGGAACTTGTTCGCGAATCGAACCGTCTTGCAGAACGTCATCGAGGCTCCCGTCCACGTGTCCGGCCTTTCGCGAGCGACCGCGACGACGCGTGCATTGGCGCTCCTCGAACGGGTGGGCGTCGGTCATCGCGTTGACGCTTACCCGGACGAGTTGTCGGGTGGCGAGCAACAGCGGGCCGCCATCGCCCGCGCGTTGGCCATGGAGCCGGAAGTGTTGTTGCTGGACGAGCCCACGAGCGCGCTCGACGTAGCCCGAGTCGACGACCTGTTGGCCCTGCTGCGCGAAATCCGGGGCGGCACCAAGAACGCGTTCGCGTTGATCGCGGTGTCACATGACGCCCGGGTGCCGGCGGGCCTCGGTGGACGGCTTGTGACTTTGGCGGACGGGCGGATTACCAGCGACGGGCCGATCAGCGTTCGAACATCTGATCGACCGGGACGATCCGGATCGAATCCGGATTGATGGGCAACGGTTCCTTTTCTATCAGTTTGTCCTCTTCCAGAATCGCCGAGGAGGTACCGCCCGTGTCGTATGCGATCGGGGTCGGCTTGCCGTCGAGCAGGCGAGCGCGAAGGTCAGCGGCCTTGTCGGCGACGATTGCGACGGCGAAATTGTCCATCTGAAGATGCTTGCGAATCGCGCGATCGACGTCGCTCTTCTTCATCTTGGGCAGGCGCGCCTTCAATTCTTTGAGCAGATCCTTGCCGGTCACGCGGGCGTCGATTTCGTAGCCGAGCCGCCGCGAGATGTCTTGCGTCCACAGATCCGCGTAGCTCAACAGGAACCGGCGCGTCGATTCGAAGCCTTCGGCGGGGATGCCTTTTTCGATCAAGCGGCGTGTGTAGTAGACGGCTCCGCGCAGGGCGAACAGCGCGTTTTGTGGGGGCACCGGTCGCAGCCAGATCTCGAAATGCTGTTGTCGACGGGGGACGTTCGGGTGCGGGAACGTGGACCAGCCATCCTGGATGAAGTTTTCGATATACGCATAGTCGCCGTAGTTCAGGCCGCGATCGGCCCGCAGGCGGTTCATGAGGACGCCATTGAAGGTGCGGTGCTCGCCCAGGTACGACCGCGCCACGGTGAGAGGATAGAAATCCGGATCGCTCCGCGTGATCGAAATCGGGTACCCGAGCGAGATCGCGTTGGCGCGCGCGTCTTTTTCGACAATCAGGATCTCGGCGCCCTTACGCGCGGCCGGCTTTGGCAGCTTTTGCAAGGGAGTGCCTCTCGCGGCAAGCGCCGTGAAGCGCGCGGCGAAGGCCTCGGCGAAACCGTCAGGATACCCGCCCGCGACTCCCACGATCAGACGGTCCCGGGTGAAGTGCGAGGCATAGAACTGACGAACGTCATCGGCCGTGATCGCGGCAAGTCCGGTCGCGGTTCCCGGGGCCGGTCGGCGATAGGGATGCCCCGCGTACATGATCGATCCAAGGGCTTGCTTGCCCAGCTCCTCGTCGTCATTTCCGCGCAGTGACTTAGTCAGGTAGTCGATGGCGTTCTGCCGGTTACGGGAAAAATCATCCTCGGCGAACCGGGGGCCAAGAACCTGTTCCGCCATCAAATCGGCGAAGGCCGCCAGGTTGTCGCGGTGGACCATGCCCTCGAAGACGATCGATTCGACGTCGCCGATCACGCGGATGTGCGCCGCCAGTGGGTACAGAGCATCCAGAACTTCCGCGTAAGTGCGTCTTTTCGAGCCCCCTTGCCCGAGGACATCGGAAGTCAGGGCCGCCAATCCCTCTTTTCCGGGGGGATCGTCGACGGACCCGACCTGAAAAAACAGCCGGATCGCGACGAGCGGGCTGTGGGGCGAGGGGATGAAGACGGTTCGTGGCATGGCTGAGTCCTTCGCGCGGGCCAAGGCGGCCTTGCCGCCGCCACCGACGCGCGCGGGGGCATCGGAGGCACCCGGGGCCGGCGACTGCGCGCGCAGGGTGTTTCGAGACGCGGCCACGAGAGCGAGCGGTAACACCATCGCGATGATCCTTCTTGCAAGCTGGGCCGCAGATTTCATTTGTCCGCCTTGAGGCCGACCACAGTTCGATTCGCCGGCTGAAAGTACTTGCGGGCCACCCGTCGCACATCCGCCGGGGTGACCTTGTCGTAAAGCGCGAAATACGCGTTGATGGAATCGAGGTGCCCCGTGAGCGCCACGAATTGCGCGGCTACATTCGCAGTCTTATCGGCCGTGGCCAGTTGCCCGGCGAAGCCGTACTTCACGTGGGACAAGACTTGGGCCAGCGTCTGGGCGTCGACGCCCTCGCGGGCGATTCGCTCGAACTCCGCCGAGATCGCCTGTTCGACGGCAGGGAGGTCGCCTGGTTTCTTGATGCGCGCCAGCACCGTGAAGAGGTTGGGATCGACGTGGGCGTCGTTTGATCCCGACAGCGATTCCACCTTCTGCTCGGTGATGACCAACTTCTTGTACAGGGGGGCTCGTTCCGCGAACATCAACTCCGCCAGCACGTCGAGGGCCGGGAGATCCACGTTGCTGGTCGAGAAACCGGGGGCATGAAAGCCCATCATCAAGAGCGGCAGCGTGGGGCCGTTCCAGCCGAGGACTGCCCGTTTTTCCTTCGTCTGCGCGGGCTCGACGGGGACGGCGGGTCGCGGCGAGCCACTCGACCAGGTTCCATAGTTTTGCTCGATCAGCTTCCAGGTCGCTTCCGTGTCGACGTCACCCACGACGAGCAACGTGACGTTGTCGGGGCGGTAGTAGCGATCGAAGAACTGCCGCGAATAGGCGAACTGCTTGGGCATGATCTCGATGTCGCGCAGGAACCCGATGGTGGTGTGTTTGTACGTGTGCGTGGTGAACGCGCTGTCGTACAACGCCTCGTACATCTTTTGCATGGGGTTGGAGGCGCCCTTGTTGTATTCGCCGAGCACGGCGCGGGCTTCTTTCTCGAAATCGGGTTCCGCATACTTCAGGTTTTGAAAGCGATCCGATTCGATTTCCACAATCTTGGGAAGCGCCGCCTTGCCCGCCAGGATGTGATAGACGGTCAAATCTTCGGAGGTGTACGCGTTCGAATCCGCCCCGATGCTCTTGATGACGTCGTTGTAGGCGTCCTGGGACAACTTGTCGGTTCCACGGAACATCATGTGCTCGAAGAAATGAGCAAACCCAGACTTCCCGGGCTCGACCTCGTTGCGGCTGCCGGTACGAACCACCGAGTAGTACGCGACCAGGCCGGGCGAGTCGAAGTGGACGACGTAGGCGCGCAGCCCGTTTCCGAGGATCTTTTCGTCCACGGGGAATGGAAAGGCATCACCGGACTTGCGCATCGACTTCTCCTTGTCCTTTTCATCCTTCGCATGAACCGGCGCCGCGTCAACGGGGACGTCGGCCGCATGGGACACCAAGGGAAATAACAATGCCGCGGCGATCACCAGGGCGGTGCCACGCAACCTATGAAGCAGAATGTTTCGCATCGAGATCTCCTCCCACCCGGGGTGGGGCCGGCGCGCAGTATAGGTCAGACAAACCCGGATTCGCAGACGGCGCAAGATCCGATCATTTTGTCGGGCGGGCCGCATCGCTACAATGGTGAAGGATGGTTCCCGCCGCCGTCATCGCGCCACCCGCCCCGGCGGAGCCCTTCGCTCTGGTCGGTCGCCTCATGCTCGGCGCCGGCGACGCGGAATCGGGAGCGATCGTGGTCGATGCAGGAAGGATCGTCGCTATCGAAAGGCCCGCCATGACCGAACGGCTGCCGTCGCGCCGCTTCGAGTCCGCGTTCGTCGCGCCGGGACTTGTCGACTTGCAGGTCAACGGCGGATTCGGTTTCGAGGTCGGCCCCGACCCCGACGCGCTTCGGGCCCTTTGCGAACATCTGCCACGGACGGGGGTGACATCGTTTCTGCCGACGCTGATTAGCTCGTCGGAGGAAGACTATCGACGGGCCCTCGCCGCTTTCCGCGCCGTCGTGGCTTCACCGGCTCAAGGGCCTTCGGCGCGCGTATGGGGGTTGCACCTGGAGGGACCGCTCCTGGCGCCGAATCGCGCTGGCGCTCACGAACGGGCGTACATCGAGGGGGCCAGCGTCGATCTGCTGGAACGGATCGCGGATCCAGCGTTGGTCCGCATGGTGACACTTGCCCCCGAGCGTCCCGGTGCGTTGGCGTTGATCGCGTCGCTGAGGGCGCGTGGGTTGACCGTCGCGCTTGGCCACACCGAGGCGTCGTTCGAGGTGTTCACCGCGGGCGTCGATGCGGGCGCCACGCTTGCGACGCACGTGTTCAATGCGATGTCGGGGTTTCATCACCGCGAGCCCGGCGCGACAGGAGCGGCGCTGACCGACGATCGCGTGACGGCGCTTCTGATTGCCGACGGCGTTCACTCCCACCCGGCGGCGTTTCGGCTGGCCGTGCGCGCCAAGGGCATTGACGGGCTGGGCCTGGTCACGGACGCGATCGCGGGCGCCGGCCTGCCGCCGGGACCATCTCGGTTGGGTGGCCGGGACGTCCTGGTCGACGCGACGTCGGCGCGCCTGGGGGACGGGCGCCTCGCTGGTTCGACGTTGACGATGGATCAGGCGGTACGAAACGCGGTCGTGTTCGGGGATCTGTCACTGTCGGCGGCGGTTCACCTCGCAAGCGCTGTTCCGGCACGCGCCGTCGGTCTGGCAATGTGCGGCCGTCTTTCCGTCGGCGCCGAAGCGGATATTGTCATGCTGGACCAGAACCTTGGCGTCGAAGCGACGTTCGTAGGCGGCCGCATCGCATATCTGTCGGATTCCCGCGGTCGTTGGACTTGACGGGTCGTGACGCCCAGCATGACCACACTACTCGAACGTGAGATTCGCGAACAGCCCGACTGTCTGGCGCGCTTGCTTTTGCGGGGACGAAGCGCCCTGGAGGAGATCGCGACGGCGGTTCGCCGGTTTGCTCCCGCATTCGTCGTCACGGCGGCGCGCGGCAGCTCGGACAACGCCGCCCGCTACGCGAAGTACCTGTTCGGTGGACACAACCGGCTCGTGGTCAGTTTGGGCGCTCCGTCGCTGGTGACGGTGTACGGAACGCCACCGTCGCTGGGGCGAGCGCTGGTCGTCGGGATCAGTCAGTCCGGCGAGTCAGATGACATCGTTGCACTGCTCGTCGAAGGGCGTCGCCAGGGCGCGCTCACTGTCGCCATCACCAACCGGCCGGGATCACCTCTGGCGCAGGCGGCCGAATACGCGCTGGATCTCGGAGCCGGACCCGAGCAATCGGTCGTCGCCAGCAAGAGCTACACGTGTCAGCTCATGGCGCTGGCGATGTTGAGCACGGCTCTCGAAGGCGACATGACTCGCTGGCGAGAGCTGGAAGGCGTGCCTCATGCCGCGCGCGAGACGCTGGAGTCGTATGCGTCGGGTCAATTGGATCAGGCGGCGGTCGCGGTCGCGCCGCTCGCCGCGGCGGATCGCATGGTGGTCGTCGGGCGTGGGTTCAATTTCGCGACCGCTTTCGAGATCGCCTTGAAAATCAAGGAAACCGCATATGTTATGGCCGATCCTTACGCGACCCCCGATTTGTTTCATGGTCCCCTGGCCATGGTCGAGCCCGGTTTCCCCGCGATCGTGATCGCTGCAGGTGGACCGACGCGGGTCGACGTGTCTTTGGCGCTGGACGCCTTACACGCCCGAGGCGCTCACATCCTGGCAGTCTCCAACGACGCCTCCGTATTGGCGCGCGTGCCGGTTCATTCCCGATTGCCCTTCGTCGCGGAGGTACCCGAGTGGTTGTCGCCCATCGTCGCCGTGATGCCGGGCCAACTCGTCGCTCTCCGGCTTGCCGAGGCGCGCGGCCTTGACGCCGATCGGCCGCGCGGCCTGACGAAAGTGACCAAGACTTTGTAGATAGTGGGCCCCGATGGCGCTGGCAGCAGACCGGCCGCAACCCCAAACCCCGGAGTCGGAGGCCAACCGAAGCTGGCCCCCGACCCCCTCACCGCCCGTCCGAATTCCCGCCCTTTCCCGCCGCCACCCCGGCCCCGTCCACTATCCCCACGCAAGGAAGGTAACTCGCGAACGGTGAAGGATTGGTTTCGAATTGGAAGAATTTGCGTAACAAGCGCGGGTCAATGCACGCGCGACAAATGGGGCAGGGCGGCAAGGATTTCGGCCTCGCGCTCGGATAGATACGCCAGCCTGTCGGCGAGATCGCGGGCCGGGACCAATGGCTCCGCCAGCTCCAGGAAGATCCGAGTGTGTCGTTCCTCCGCCGTGGCCAGGGCGCGATAGACGGCGCCCAGATCGCTGTTCACTCTTGTTTCCGGACCGAGAGTGGGGGCGGCGGTTTTGGCCGGAGCATCTGCGAATCCACGCGCCAGCAGGCCCAAGCGTTCGTGGGAACGGGCCTCGATGAACGCCGCGACCAACAGGGCGTCAAGCAGGCGCTCAGGTTCGCGCCCGCGTACTTCGGCCAATAGCGCCCGCGCGTATTGATTCGGCAGATCGCCGCGCGGAACCCAACCCCGCTCGGCGATCAGCGTCGCGACCTGGACGACGTGACTGGTCTCTTCGTGCGCCAATCGGCCGAGCGCGTCGACGGACGCACCCCGATGCGGGTAGCGCCGCACCAGAGACAGCGCGTTTTCCGCCGCCTTCCTTTCACAGTGCAGGTGATCGGACAGGAGCGCGTGCAGATCTCTCGTCGCGGCGACAAACCACCGGGGATGCGTGCAGCTGGCCAGGATCACGAACGGGCTCCAAGTCCGTGGGGGGCAACGTGACCGGCGTCGCCCACGGTCACCACGCGAGGGACGGTAGAAGGGTAACTGGCAATGTGGACGACACGCCGATGATGCCCGCGCGCCACTACGAGTGCCTTACGCGGCAGCCGGTGCCGACATGAGCTGACGCAACACAAACGGCAGGATCCCTCCGTGCTGGTAATAGAGCACTTCCTGGGGAGTGTCGATTCTCAACACCGTCGAGAATTCGACGACGACGCCATCCACTCGTCGCGCGCGGACCTTGATGCGCAGGCCGGCAGCGAAATCTCGCGCGAGGGCTTCGGGCAATCCGACGGTCTCGAACACTTCCTCGCCGGTCAAACCCAGGGTCTGGACGTTCTCGCCGGGCGAGAACTGCAAGGGCACGATCCCCATGCCCACCAGATTCGACCGGTGGATGCGCTCGTAACTCTCGGCGATAACCAGGCGAACGCCGAGCAGCTTTGGCCCCTTGGCGGCCCAGTCACGTGACGATCCGCTGCCGTATTCCTTGCCGGCCAGGACGACCAGCGGAATGCCGGCCGCGACATATTTTTCGGATGCATCGAAGATGGACATCACTTCCCCACCCGGCAGGTATCGGGTCACCCCACCTTCCGTTCCCGGAGCCAACAGGTTCTTGAGGCGAATGTTGGCGAACGTTCCGCGCACCATGACCTCGTGGTTGCCGCGGCGCGCACCATAGGAATTGAAGTCCTTCGGCTCCACGCCGTTGGCGATCAGGTATTTCCCCGCCGGGCCGTCCTTCTTGATCGATCCGGCTGGCGAGATGTGGTCCGTGGTGACACTGTCGCCCAGCACCGCCAACACGCGCGCACCACGCACATCGCCAACGGCCGCCGGCGTCGGCGGCATCCCTTCGAAATAGGGCGGATGCTTCACGTACGTCGAACGTGTGTCCCAGGCAAAAGTCTCCCCCTGGGGGACGTCCATCTTGCGCCAGCGCTCGTCGCCCTCGAACACGACGGCGTAACTCGACTTGTACTGCGCGGGCTTGACTGCGGCGGCCACCGCGGCGGTCACCTCGTCGTTCGTCGGCCAGACGTCCTTCAGAAAGACCGCGTCGCCGTTCTTGCCGGTTCCGAGCGGCTCCTTCGCGAGATCGATGTCGATGCGACCGGCGAGCGCGTATGCCACCACCAGTGGAGGCGACATCAGATAATTCGCACGCACCTCCGGATTGATGCGTCCCTCGAAATTGCGATTTCCCGACAACACCGACGCCACCACCAGATCCTTCTGGTCGATCGCCGCCGAGACTTCCGGCGCCAGCGGCCCGGAGTTCCCGATGCAGGTCGTGCAGCCGTAACCGACCAGATTGAATCGCAGCTGGTCGAGGTACGGCGTGAGCTTGGCTTCCTTGAGATATTCGGTGACCACCTTGGAGCCGGGGGCGAGCGATGCCTTGACCCACGGTTTCACGGCCAGGCCGTGCTCGACCGCTTTCTTAGCCACCAGCCCGGCCGCGACCATGACCGACGGGTTCGACGTGTTGGTGCAACTGGTGATGGCCGCGATGACCACCGAGCCGTGCTTCAACTCGGCGGATGCGTGCGCGGGAGCGGCCGCTGCCCCGATGCCGGCCGCCGGAGCGGTACCAGCGGCGTCCTTCTTCTTTGGCTTGATGAGCGACGGCAAGGCCTGTTCGAAGGACTGCTTGGCCGCGAACAGACTCACCCGATCCTGTGGCCGTTTTGGTCCAGCGACACTCGGCTCGACGGTCGCGAGATCCAGTTCCAAGAGATCCGAGTAAACAGCCTCCTTGGACTCAGCGGTCTCAAACAGGCCCTGTTCGCGGCAGTAGGCCTCGGTCAGCGCAACCAGCTCGTCGGAGCGACCCGAAAACCGCATGTACCGCAAGGTTTCCTCGTCGACGGGGAAGAACCCGCAAGTGGCGCCGTACTCGGGCGCCATGTTGGCGATGGTCGCGCGATCAGCCAGCGACAGCGCCCGGACGCCCGGCCCGAAGAACTCCACGAATTTTCCGACGACGCCTTTCTTGCGGAGCAACTCCGTCACCGTCAACACGAGATCGGTCGCGGTGGATCCCTCGCGCATCCTGCCGTGCAGCTTGAAGCCGACCACCTGCGGGATCAGCATCGATGCCGCCTGCCCCAGCATCGCGGCCTCGGCCTCGATGCCGCCTACGCCCCAGCCGAGCACGCCGAGTCCGTTGATCATCGTCGTGTGTGAATCGGTGCCGACCACTGTGTCCGGATAGGCGAGCGGCAACCCCGCAGGCGACGACGCGGGCGCCGTGAACACCACACGCGCCAGATATTCCAGGTTGACTTGGTGCACGATCCCAGTGTCCGGGGGAACGGCCGCGAAATTGCGAAACGCGGACTGCCCCCAGCGCAGGAATGCGTACCGTTCTTTGTTGCGGGCGAATTCGATGCTGGCGTTCAACGAGAATGCGTTGGCGTGCCCGGCCTCATCCACCTGGACGGAATGATCGATGACCAACTCGGCCGGCAAAAGTGGATTGATGAGCGACGGGTTGCCCCCCATCCGCTTCATCGCATCGCGCATCGCCGCGAGATCGACGACCGCGGGCACGCCCGTGAAGTCCTGGAGCAACACGCGCGCCGGCATGAAAGCAATCTCCACCGACGGCGTCGCCTTCGGATCCCAGGCGCAAAGGGCGCGAATGTCGGCTTCCTTGACGGCACGTCCGTCCTCGGTCCGCAGCAGATTCTCGAGCAGGATCCGCAGGCTGTAGGGCAGCCGAGAGACATCCATGCCCGCCGCCGTGAGTGCGGACAGACGGTAAATCTCGTACTGCTTGGTTCCAACCTTCAGCGTTGCGCGCGCGCCAAACGAGTTCGACATAGGGGAAGTCTTAAGAGGAAAGGGCGCCTCTGTCGAGAGTCAAGGCGCCGCGCCGCCGAAACCACATGTTGTTGGTCCGGAAACGTAGCGGCGGATTATTTGGTGACCCTCCACGATCATTGCTAGTCAATAGCCCTCGTCGCTGTCCGCGTCGGTCACTACGGGCTCAGCGAGTAGGTCGTGCCATTGACGCAACTCTTTGTCGCCGCCTCCCACAACACCAATTGCGTCGGCGACCCCTCCCGTCTCGTCGCGCAACTCCGGATGAGCCTGCAGAAGCCGTCTCAGATCCGCAAGATCCGTCGCGCCCTTGGGCGCCAGACGTCGCTTGGCAAGGGCGGACACCTTCAGGGCCGTCAAGATGGGCAATCCCACGTAGTGAATTCCATCGCGCTCGACGAGATCCGTTAGCGGGAATTCCGCAAGTCGAAGATCAGCCAAGTGACGACTCCCCTCGGAGCGAAGCTGAAAGACGCGATAGGCCTTCCCGGGGCGAAGCTCGCGCACGCGCGTGGCGATGTGAAACAACTGGCCCAGGCGCTGGCTCAGTGCCGTGGCCACCGTTGACGGCTCGGCGCACAGGATGTCGACGTCCTGGGTCATTCGCGATTCCTGTACGTACAGATTGACCGCCTGCGCGCCAAAGATGGCCACGTCCGGGAGGTCGCGACAGAAGTCGAATATGGCCTCCTGGATTCGATATATCGGAAGCGGCTCGCGCATGTGGTACTCGGCGGCGGACAACATCGGCGCGGAAAGGTTACCACCCGGCGCGCGCAGAGGCGGGCAGCACTCGAATCATTCCAGTGGAGCTCCCGAAAAGGGAGGGATGCCCGTGTGCTTCCCGAAGTCCTTCCCGGGCGGCGAATCGTGGGCACGCAAGTGGAGAACGTCAGGTCATCCAGTTTATGACCGTGAGGCCTTCGAACGCCGCAAAGTGCTTTGTATTGGACGTCACGAGGACCAAGTCCTGGGTCCGGGCGACTGCCGCGATCTGTCCATCGACGTACGGCGCCGCCCGACCAAGGTCTTCCAGGCGGGCCCTCTCCCTTCCATGCCAGGCAGCCGCCACCTCGTCGTAAGGCAGAATGGGGAAGGAAGCACGGATCACAGTTTGTAGGTATTCCTCAAGCGCGGTTCGGCGCTTCCCTTGAGGCAGGCAGTCACAACCGTAGACCAACTCGTGCCAAACGGGCGCGGCCAGTGCGCAATAGATACCGTTCTGGTCCAGCCGCTTGATGACCTTCCGATTCGGTTTCTTCGTCACTGGTTCCGAAACAATCGCCGTGTCCAATAGGTACCTGAGGGTCACAGCCGAACCCGGCGGCCAGAATTCCGGTCACGAAGCGAGGAAGAGAAATCAGGGTCCAACCCGATATCACCAATAGAATGACGCTCGAGAAATCCGTGATAGGCCGTCGCAAAATCTGGCCGCGTCCCCCGGAGTATCTCGTACTGGTTGCTGGAGAGCACGACCGCCACCAGACGACCGCGCCGACTGAGGTGCACGTCGTTTCCCGCCTCAACGTCGTCGAGGATCTCAGGTAGATGAGCTCTGGCGCTGGCGACCGAGTAGACCTTTGGCATGGGATAAGTGTACATCGTAATGTACACCTAGCAACAACGGGGTTACCAGGGATCCGAATGCCTGTCCGCCGCAATAAATCCGTTCGCAGAGCAAATCCGATTTCTGTTCCGCGACGAGGTGGGGCCGGTCAGAAGGAGCCCCCAATGCCCAGACGCACGAACGTGATCCGATCGCCGCGCGCGAGATAGGGAGTACACGTGTCGACACCGCACATGGGTCCGCCCCGATCGCCGAGCGCCCAGGCCGCACCGGCGCGGAACAGAAGGACGAACGGACCATCGAAGTGAATGATCGCGGAGACGTCCGTATCGGCATAGGTCGCTGCCGGGCGTCCTTCGGCTCCGGTCCCCGACGCGATCAGGGGCCCCGCCCCGATGGAAACCGTCACCCGGGAGACTTCGGCGGCCAGGCGGGCCGAGAAGGAGGCCATCCAGCCCACGACGAAGTTGAGGCCGAATTGTCCGTCGAGGTGGAGGTGCGGTAGCACGCGTCCGTCGACAACCACGCCCGCGTATTCCGGCGGGTGCCAGACGCCGCCATCCGTCCCCGCATAGATCAGGTGATCGGGAGGCCTGAGCAATCCGAGCTCGAACGCGATCACGTAGCGACGGGGAAGTTGGCGCCGGGGAATTTCCTCGTCGGCCCGCGCGGCAGGCAGGTGGAATGAGAACGCGAGAGCGATAAGGGAAAGGGCGACCAGGCGCATGGTACGCAAACAAGCAATCTCCGCGCCTCTGATCAAACGATGATCCGATCAGGCGTTCCAGGCGTTTCCCAGGCGCTGTGCACCCGACGGCGCCTCGAAGCGCGACAGGAATGTCTCGGTTCCCCAGACTCCGGCGAATCACAATAGGATATCGCCGGGGGCGAGTAAATCGAGCCGCCCTCTGGCGACGGGACACGACTCTCAGACTTCTGAGGGGGCCGCGCTGGCGAGGCCCCGAAGAGGAGCGTTGAGGCCCGGAAGCACGGGCAACCCAAGGCTCGCGCCGCCGGCACTATGTTTGCTTCTCACTCTTGGCAATGCAAAGAGTTCTTGTTGTCGGGGTCATGACTCTCGTCGTTGCGGGTTGCGGATCGACAGCCGGTCATGGCGCCCCAGACGGTGGGGGCAGTGGGGGCCAAGCCGCTGATCACGCCGGAACAGGGAGTGGCGGTGCTGCACCTGGGAGCGGTGGAGACGACGGCGGAGGAGGGCGAGCCGGCACCGGCGGCATTCTTGGAACGGGTGGCGCGGTCGGCAGCGGTGGCAACGCAAGCGGAGGAGGAGTTCGCGCAGATGGCGGTGCCGGAGGAAGCGCTGGCTCGGCAGGGGGGGCCGGTCATGGGGGCACGGCCGGTGGTGTTGGCAACAGCGATGGGGCCGGCGCGGGCGGGGCCGTCGGCGGTTCGGGCGTCGGCGGATACGCGGGGGGCGGTGGTGTAGGGGCCAACGCCGCCGCGGGCCACGCCGGATCGGCGGGCGCGACGGGCGGTCGCGGCGGCGGAGCGGGCGGAGCGGGCGGAGCGGGTGGAACCGTCGGCCGGGCGTGTGCTGGTATCGCCGGCGTCCAATGCGGTCCGCTCGAGTATTGCCACTTCGCGGGCTTTACCTGCGGAGCGGGGGATCAACAGGGTCATTGCCTGGCGCGGTTGGCGGGCGGCGTCGCCTGCAGTCCTGCGGCGGTCTGCGGTTGCGACGGCCGAACGTATCCCAGCGCGTGCGTGGCTGCCCAGAACGGGACGGATACGACGGCCAACACCTCCTGCATTCCCGGCAACGGCGGCGTGGGCGCTGCCTGCGCAGCTGATATGGATTGCAAGTCCGGGCTCAAGTGCTGCAACGCTTACGGCATTCAGATTTCACCGATCGCCTGCGAGGTGTCCGTGGGCGGCCAGTGCCCCATGTTTCCCTAAACTCCAGGGCCGGAGTGTCCGGGCGGATGCTAGGGTTTTGCCATCGTGGAGTATACGTTCAAGCACCTCGGCCATTCCGACGTGTCCGTTCTAAAAGCCCTGCTCGCGGTATTCGGCGAAGCGTTCGGCGAGACCGAAACCTATCAAGGCGCCGTGCCGAGCGACGCGTACTTGGACGCCCTGCTCAGGAAACCCCACTTCATCGCCTTGGCGGCCTTGCAAGGGGCGCAGGTCGTGGGCGGGCTGGCCGCATACGAGCTCGAGAAATTCGAACAAGCCCGGAGCGAGGTCTACATCTACGACCTCGCGGTGCGCGCGGGAGATCGCCGCAAGGGCGTGGCGACGGGGCTCATACGCGCGCTCGGGCGCATCGCAAAAGAACGTGGCGCCCACGTCATGTTCGTGCAGGCTGACCTGGTCGACGATCCGGCCATTCGCCTTTACGAATCGTTGGGGACGCGGGAAGACGTGCTTCATTTCGATATTCCTACCGGCGCATAGTGGCGCACGCCACGAGCCCTTCTCCGACCCCGATCCGTAAGCTTTCAGGACCACAACTTCGCGTCAGCGACACGCTGCGCGGTCAGTGCTGCTTCGAACTCGTGCAGGTCTTGCGGGGTCCAGGTTGTGTACCGCTGCAACCACGTAGTGGTCGCCGGAAAGAAATGACTTGAGGGAGCTGAATCTTTATTGGTACACTCCGACGGAGAATGCGAGATGATCAAGCCTGCCAAAGGCGAAGAGCAACCGACCATTGCATGCCGCTTCTACATGTCCGCATCGGGTTCCGAACCGGTTCGAGGGTGGCTCAAAGGCCAGTCGCCGATCGTTCGGCGAGCGATCGGGGTCGATATCGGTCGAGTGGAATGGCGCTGGCCAGTCGGCCTTCCACTGGTCGACGGATTTGGGCGTGGCCTCTTTGAAGTTCGGACCAAGGTCCAGGGCAACATCTATCGCGTCTTTTTCTGTGTCGAAGATGGGGTCATGTGGCTGCTCCACGGGTTCACGAAGAAATCGCAGAAAACGCCACCCGGTGAAATCGAGATCGCGCGTAAACGCCAGAAGGAAGTGGAGGAGAACAAATGAAAAATCCAAACGCCCGCAAGGGATCTACGCTCGAGTCCTTGTTCGAGGAACTGGGCGAGTTGGAGGACGTCCGGCTCGCGACCCGCAAGAAGGTCATCGCGGATCAGCTTCGCGCGGCGATGACGCGTCGGAAGGTTACCCCCGCCATGATGGCCCGAATGATGCGAACCAGCCGGCCAGTGGTCTACCGGATGCTCGATGCCGACAACACGGGCCTTACCCTGGAGACGCTCGCCAAAGCATCGCATGCCCTGGACCTTGACCTGAAGGTGAGCCTGGTCCCCCGGCGAAAGATCGCTGCGTAGGCTTCGTCGCCGGTGCCGGGAGGCTCATCGCCGGCCGTGCCTCTGTCCCTCGCCAGCCGGTCATCCGGGGCGCCGGGTACGCACCGGCACGACCCGCTCGGCGCGCAGCAAGCGCATGCTCGCAAGCAAGCTGCGCAGTCACTACGGCTACTACGGCGTCGTGACCAACTCCAGCGCCCTCGTCCGCTTCTAACTGGCGGTCGTGTGCGCATGGCGTAAGGGCGTCTTCCACGCCCGGCTCGCTGAAGACGATCAGAACCATGAGGCGGCTAACCTGTCCTTCCACGGGCTCGGTAATGGGGCCTATCGACAACGTTGAATGGTGACCATTCCTTGAGGCCCTGACCCGGCAGCTCACCCGTTCGAAATCGGGCTGGGTTGCCGGGTGTGTCTGCGACCGCCGCGGGTTGGTGTAGGGTTTCGGCTTCATGCCGATTCGCGAAGACTTCGTCGACCTCCGGACGCCGACTGGGAGCATGCGCATCCATCGGTTTCAGCCGACCGCGGGCGGTTCCTATTCGGGGCTCGTGTTCTTCTTCGAGAAATGCGACGCGAGCCACGCGTTCATCCCGGTCACGTCTTCCCAACAACAGCAACCAGCCTCCGCCGTTCCCCCGAAGCTCGGATGAACGGGCCGTCGTTTCGCGGTCGGGTCTGGAGC
The DNA here is from genome assembly GCA_017881245.1 of Pseudomonadota bacterium. GTDB lineage: Bacteria > Myxococcota_A > Polyangia > Fen-1088 > Fen-1088 > FEN-1088. The sequence continues at coordinate 25,789 of JADGRC010000159.1, read as the reverse complement.
GCGCTCTGGTCCACCCGCTTGCTCTGGACCCTTGCAGCCGTGGGATATGGAGCACGCCTCCTCATTTGGTGGATGTCGGAGGGGTCGAATGACATTCGAACCTGGCGCACCTTCGGCAATCTGGTCTCGGTGTACGGCTTGGGCCACACGTACACCCTGAATTCCGGGTTCAACCATCCGCCTTTGATGGGACTGTGGGGAGCAGTGGTCTATCGCTGGCAGAAGGCCGAGATCGCGGGTCTGATGTTTGCGCATTTGTTCAAGATCCCGTCTCTGCTTGCCGAGTTCGGGATCGGAGCACTGCTTTTTTCCATCTGGAAGAAGCGCGGCTCTCCTAGGTTGGCTGTGGCGGCCGTGGCCGCCTATGCGGTGTCCCTGTCCTCGATCCTGATCAGCGCCTATCACGGCAACACCGACGCGATGTATTTCTTCTTCGCGCTGCTCGCCGCCTACTTCTTCGAAACGGGCGAGCGAGCATTTTTAGCCGGACTCAGCATTGGCCTCGCGCTGAACGTGAAACTGATCCCGGTGGTGGTGTTGGCCCCTTTGGCCACGCGCTGCCGCAACCTCAAACAGCTGGTCTTCTATGTCCTCGGCGGCGCGGTGGCCGCGATACCTTTCGCGGTCGCGCTGGTGCGCTTCTCCAGTCCGCAGCGCAGCGCATTTCTGCTCAATGTCTTCGGCTACGGCTCACAGCCAGAGTATTGGGGGGTCGAGCTTTGGTTGCGGTCATTGCGTCTTGCGACGAGATATAGCCTGCCGAGCTGGGAGCTCGCGCTCGGCGGCCTCGACCAGTGGTACCTGCTGCACGGGGGCGCCGTGCTCATGGTGCTCTCCTTCCTGTTCGCCGCGTTCCTGATGGCGTTTGCCAGGCGATCCTTCGACGCATATCGCATCCTGGCGCTCTGCTTCGCTGGATTCTTGGTGGCAGCGTCGGGCTTTGGTGTGCAGTACACCGGGTGTGTGGTGGCGCCCTTCCTCGCGTTCTGGCTGTTCGGCGGGAGCCTGGTCGGATTCACCACAGGCGTGCTCATCCTTCTCATCTACGCGCTGTACGTGATCACCTGGCACCCGATCGCTTCCCAGCACGGTCATTTCCCGGCCGATTTGTCTGGCGTTGCGGCGGTCGCGTGGCTCTCGCTGATTTACGTGATCTACAAAGTCCGTAAGTAGTTCAAAGGGGCGGGTGGAGCCCGCGACAGGGGGTGACCCGACCAGCCAGTCAACGTCCCCATCGCTCGTAGACGACGAGCACGGTGACGACTCCGATCGCGGCAAAGATCAACCCGCGCACGATTCGCGCCATCCAGTCCCCGGATTCCAGGCGATGAAGCGCCATGCCGACACAGGCGGAAATCGCGGTCGATCCGGGCAGGAGGTAGCGCGGATTCAGAACCGCCGCGTCGTCATAGGGGTACACCAACGCGAAGAGACTCAAAAAGAATACGGCGAGACTGATCGTGACAGGTAAGGCCAGTGAGCCATCCTGGCCGTCGCTCTGTATGTGGCTCCACGCTGTGCGTAGAACCGCGAACACCGCGAAGAGCGAGATGAGACAGCCGACGCACGCCAGAGCCGAAAACAGTCTTAGGCACCGACCGCTCACGGACCATCCGCCCCAAAAGTCGCTGTCAACGCCGTCGCCTTTCAGGCGACAAAACCCGCGGTTGTAGAAGTCGGACCAGGTTCCCGAGACGAACACCGCCCACAGATTCGGAAGTGGTACCTCTGTGGACCTGATGACTGGGGTCTTGAGGTATTCCCGCCAATAAAACGGCATCGCCCACCCGAACGGTCGCCTATAGAGAGCGGGCGCCGCGAGGACTGGTTCGGCGCTGGGCGTCTCCCGGTCCCATGTGTGGGGGAACGGATGCCCGTATTTCACGATGTTGGGGCCGCACCACCATGCCGCGACCGCACACCAGACGGCCGCGGCGAGAAGAACTGGCCGGCCGAGGCGCCGCCAGATCGATCCCCATTCGTCCTGCTTGAAGGAACGTGAGGCCCTCCACGCCAACGCGATACCCCCCGCGATTGGCAGCACGCTGGCGGTCGCCTTCGTCAGGACCGCCAGCCCCGCGAAGCCGCCGAATGCGGCCGCCGTACCGAGCGAGATCCCCGATGGCCGCAGCGCCTGTCGTTCCATGCGCCACAGCAGGTAGAGTGATATCGTGAACAGCGTACTGTGCAGCCCCTCGGGATTTACCTTGCCGTCGGTGAGGACACTGATGGGCAGCACCGCGTTGATCGTGAGGGCCGTTAGCGTGCTCCAACGGCTTGCCGGGATTGCCTGCCTGAGAATGCGAGCCAAAACCAGCTGTCGAATCCCCCAGCCGGCGACAGCGACGTACGCGATCGCCCGCTCGACGTGCGTGAGCCGCAGGACCAGTCCTCCGATCGCGTACCAAAGGGGCGGCTGATAACCGATCGACCAGTTATACTGGCCGAGATCGGGGCTGAAGCTGAAAGGGCGTCGGTGCTGGAGCATCCAACGGACGCCGGCCAGATGAGCGTCATAGTCAGAGCCGCGCACCGGGCCATCGAAAGTGATCGCATGCTCGAGCCTCAGCGAGAAACCAAGCACGCTGACCGCCAGCATGAGCAACGTGACGGCATCGACTTGGGAGACCCGTAAGCGGATGCGCGCGCTCCATAAATGGAAAAGGGCCACCGCGCTCTCCGTCAGCATCCTACAGACGAGGTAGAGACCGATCAACGGTCACGCGACCCTGCAGGTCGGATTCGTCACACCTGTGCAGGGAGTCGATGTCCGGAACTAGTAGATCATGCACCGTGCTGAGTCGGATCGGCCGCCTGGCGTTCCGGATGTCGCACGATCAAGGTCCGAGCTCGTAGATCCAGTAGGACTCCTCGCGCCCCTGGCCGCTGTAAAGCTGCTTCCACGGCAGCCCGGGCCCCGCAGGGGCGGGCAGCGGGTGGTTCGACAGCACCAACACTGGGGTGCGCTTCTCCTGTGCGTACCTCACGGCGCGATCGAGGAGAGCGCCGTCGGAGTAGCCGCGCCGTCGGCTGTGGAACACCATCGTCTCCCCGATTTCTTCCGTCTCGCAGCTGATGAATGGCCGGTGAAGATGGGCGGTCACGGTCAGCACGAAGGCGTCGGGGCCCGCGACGATGGGCAGGTCCTGCAGCCCGGCCTTCTCGATGAAGGCCGCGGCCTGCCCGCCTGCGGAGAAGAGATCGATCCGATCCTGCGCAACAGCGACCAGCAGGGTCCGGGTCTGGAAGAGCCCGATAATGACCAGCATGACCGTCGACAGGATGTGGCGGCCGCGGGGGGCGCGCAGCCGTCGGATCCACGCGAGCGCGACGAAGAACAGAAAGAAGTTCCCGATTTGGCGCATCCCGCCGGTGTACCGCACGACGCCGAACACCGACAGGAGCAGCACGCCGACGACGAAGGCCGCTACCTCCCACCAGCCCGGGGCCAGCGCGAGCAGCATGAGCACGGGGAGCACGACAGCCACGGTGTTGAGCAACGTCAAGTGCTCGCCCCAGAAATAGAGCTGGTTCTCCCAGTAGCCGGGATCGCCAAAGAACCGCACCGGGAGGAGCGCGACCACGATCAAGCGCAGCGAGGGCCGAATCGCGGTCACGTTGAGCGCGCCGAAGTTCCAGCCCGGCGAGTAGAGGTTCGGATCGGGCGGGGCGGTGCTGTAGACGAAGAACACAAACGACAAGAGGACGAGGCCGAGCCCGATCGCGAGGCGCGGCCGCAGCGCGACGAGCACATTGTGCGGCGGCGCGGCCGACAGCCGTACCGACATGCCGAGCGGAACGAGCACCAGGACGAGGCCGCACACCATGAGCGCGCCGTACACGCTGGTAATGGCTGCCATCGCCAGGAAGAACGACAGCCAGACGAGGCGCGGTCGCAACGGATTGAAGGCGCTGCAGAACGCCGTCAACATGACCCACGTCATCGTGTAGTTGCGCGCGAGGACCCCGTACTCGTAGCCGAGTAGATAGGAGCCGAGCAGCAAGACCTTGATTGGGCGGGCGAACGGCGCGAAGCGGAGAAACAGTAGGCCCGCGAGCCCCATCGCCGCGATGTTCGCCGCGTGCAGGCCCCAGGGCCGGGTGGTCACCCAGCTCCAGACCCGCAGGTACCAGTACCAAAGTGGCGGGTGCCCGTCGTACACGCGGTCTCCGGTCACGATGTCCCAGAAGCTCTCCGCCGTGCGCGCCAGTGCCCAGGGGTGGATCTCGTCGCGCCAGAACTCGTGAAAGCTGCCCGCCCAGCACAGAAACGCGACGTACACCGCCCCCACGACGATCGCAAAGGCCCACCCGGTCTCGCGCTCACGGGTCAGGGACCGCAACACGGTGGAGACCTTGCGGTTCACTCGAACACCGAGACCTTCTTTAGATGCAACATTCCGCCCGCCGGCAAAGAGACGCGGATGGTCCTCGCCCGCACGGGCTGCTTCGGGTGGCAGGTCCAGGTGGAGAACGGGGCGCGGCGCTGGCAGATGAGGCTCCATCCGCCGTCGGGGATTTCGACGTTGAGCGGCATCGCGCGCTCGATGCAGCAGTCGCTGCGGTTCTCGATGCGGATCTCGCGGATGCTTGCGACGCGCGAGAGCATGATCTCGACCCACGGGTGGGTCTCCGAGGAGGTGTGGACGAAGAACGCGGCGTCGCTCGAGGGACCGACGCCCGCACTCGGTTGTCCCGGGAGCGCGCTGCTCGCGACCCACCTCGCGTTTTTGGCGACGTCGCCCGGGAACACCCAGTGCCGCACGGGAGGCGAAACGGCCGTCGCCAGCAACGTGACGCCGACCAACGAGACCGCCGCGGTTGCCGCGAGCGCCAGCACGCTCCGCCAGAACCGCCGGTAAGGGTGCCGCGCAGCCCTCAGCGACCGGCGCGCGCGTGACGCCGCGCTTTGCAGCGCCCGATCGCCCGCGGCGGCCTCGCAGTCGACGACGATGGACTGGTCAGGGCCAGACGCGGCCGTGTCTCCCGGCGCGGGCGGCGACGCGCCGCCATCGACGCGACGGGCGGCGCCGTCGTAAGCGCGCAGGGCGCGCAGGCGCCACCCGCGCGGGCGCGACGTTGACAGGGCGTCGCCGAGGTCACACAGGGCCGCTGCCCGACGCAAGGCGCGCCCGCGTGCGCGGAACAGATCCATCGCCTCGCGCGCCGCGGGCTCGATCGAGAGCCTCGGAAACAGCCAGCTCATGAGCTTCACGGACGAGAGCGCCATGGGTGGGCGGGGCCCACCTTCGGAACTGACGGCCGCGGCACCGTTTCGGGGAGACCTGTTTCGATCGTCGACATTTTCGCGTAGGGCGCGTCCCTGGGCCGCAGCAGACGCTACCCAAGGCGTTCGCGCCGGTCAAACCCGGGACGGGCGCGACGAAACTGAGAACAGCAAGACCCGATTCGAACCTGGTTGTGCGTTTGCGCGCATCGACGACCATCCCGTTGGTAAGCCACACCGATGCGCTAGTTCGGGGCGAAGATTTGCAGAGAGCCGGGCGATACGCGCTGTCGTCGCTGGTGCTGCTCGACCTCGGCGAGCAACGCGCCGGGAACGTTCCCCGTGTCACCGACCAACGTAGCCAGATCCGCCTGTAAGAACGCCGGCCAGAACGCCGGATCCGACGGCAGCGGATTGTCAGGGATCGGATACACGGGAACAATCCCAATCAGGCCTTCGTGGGTCCCCAATCGATCGAGCTGGTAGGCTCCGTTCGCGTATCCTCTGACTCCCAGGAGAACCACGCGCGCGGGTGGGCGTTCCGGGGGAGGCGCCGCGGGCAATGCGAATAATTCCAAGCCGCCGAACGTGCCCACCGACGAAGCGTATTGACTGAGGTACAGGGACAGCAGAACGTCTTCCTGCTTGGATGGCGCCATGCGCTGGCCGGTTTCGCGGACAACGTGGGTGATCCCCAGCGATCGATAATAGGCGTCCAGCTGTCTGACCGATTGAATGCTGCGATAGTCGATCAGCCCCTGAAATCCCGCCCAGTCCAAGAGGACGCGGTGGTTGATTCCCAACTGGGCGTGGGAGTCATGCAGCAACACCGTGGCATCGTCCGGCAGAGCTTTTCCGAGCGCCACATAGGACGACTGATAGGTCGCGAACCTCGTGCTCGAGGTGCCGGCGAATCCACTTCTAATCAGTTCTACGGCGCTGCGCAGGCGATCATGCCCGGAATAGAACATCGCATCGGTCCCCCACACCACCTGCATGAGCACCAGGGAAATTAGCCCCAAGCGAGCGACCCACCCGCGATTCCAGCCAATCGCGAGAATCCCGGCCGTCGCGGCAACCAAGAGCGGCAGAAACGTTTGAAGGTTGCGGTCAACCAGAAACGTCATCGCCCACAGCAAAATGGCGGCGCTGCCGCACGCAATCACGCGCCAAAGCCGGGGTTGCCGTCCGAGGAACGGAACTATCGGCAGAAACAGGGTAAAGAGCGATCCGAACGACGGGACGTTGTGATGAAACTCGTAGTAGTAGTGAGGTTTGAACGAGAAGGTGGCGAATAGAACCAGGGCGTCGTGCAGTTTCTTGCCGAGCGTTCCTTGAGGCTGCCAGGTGACGTCCGTGAAGACGTGCGACACGAGGAACGCGCCGCCCGGTACCTGCGGCCGACTGGTCGTGAAGAAGTCCTGCAGGAACGGGTACACGGGGTTTCGGTGGAAGATGAGATTACGCACAAAATGTGGCGCCACCACCAGGCACAGCGTCGCCAGGGCGATCGCGGGAGCGATCACGAGCTCCCGCGTCGGTGCATCAAGAACGCCCTTCCCACGCCACCTTCGCCGCATTTGCACGATCCAAGTCACGCCGAGCAATCCGACGACGGGGAACAGCAGGTAAACGGCCTGGTACTTCGTCAACAGAGCGCCGCCGGCCAGAATTCCAAACAGAACACCCCCGCGCCTCGACGGTCGTTCACCCAGCCGTACGGCGGCCAGGAAGATCGGCAGGGCAAAGAACGCAAGCACGTGATCGGCCGCGCCGCCGATGTTGCTGTCGTAGACGAAGATGCCAGGGAACAAGAAGAACGCGGCCCAACTTCCGCGCGCGCGCCGCGGATCGCCGATGATCCAACCGACCGCCGCGACGATTCCGACCAACGTCCATAGAAACAGCGCGAACTCGTTGTGCAGAGCGAACATCCAACGGAGCGGTTGGTTGAGCCCCGGCACCAGGAATCCCCATAGATGAAACATCGGTGTCAACTGCGGGACGTTCTTGGCGTAGTCCGCCAGGAAAGGCACGAGGCGTCCCTCGCGTGCATACTCCTCGGCGACGGTGAGGTGGCACCAGACGCTGTCGTAATTCAGCGCGTCCGGAGAAAAGAGCTGCAGATACATCAACCCGAGACAGAGAGTGCCGCCGGCGATGATCGCCCCACGAATCCAGGTGCGCGAAGCCTGTTGCGCCGCAGCCGGCTCCCCACGCGCCCGACCCAGATCGCCGCGCAAGCGCAGCAACGGGCCCACGCCCACCGGCAGGGCCAGGGCTGGCAGCAACAACGCCAAGGCGCGGCCATAGAAATGGCACGCGCCCGCGGCATACAGCGTTAAGACCCAGACAACCACGCCCACACCCATGCTGAGGACAAGCGTCTCCGCCCAAGGGCGATCCCGCACACCCAGCCAGCCGATCGTGACCCGTGCCCCCAGGCTCAAGCAGGACGCGTGCAGGATCGCCAACCACCCCCACAGTGTCAGAACCCGCCAGGCAAGCCAGTTTCGAACCGGGTACACATCGTCGACGGTGGTCGCGAAAACCAAGACCGCGATCAAGCAGACGGCGGCGATCGCGCATTGCTGAACTAAGCGCCGCCCCCTGAGTGTCCTCGACCCACTGCCCTCGGGGCCCGAAGGGGCCGCGGTCACGGCCCCCGCCCGTTCATCAGGGAACTCCCAATTTCCATCTCGCGGCCTTGGTCGCGGGCGACACGTGGCCGCGCTTGAACAGGAACAGCTCATCGCCTCGTTCGGCAAGCAATCCGTACTCGGTGGGATTGGCCAGGGCGGTATTGACCGAGGAGCGCGAGAGATCCCCGATGTGGGAACGTCCGATGAACAGGTAGTCCACCGGCCCCGGGGCCCAACGCAAGGGATAGATGGTCTTGCGGGTGCTGACCTGCGCGGTCTCCTGTTCGGTGGCGGCCACGCTGGCGCTCTGGGGAATCATGGCGAGCAGCTCCTTCAGCTGCTTGTGGCGACGCTCGTCTTCCGCCGACATGTTGAATTCGATTCGGCTGAAACCGCCGATGAACATCTCGTGTTGAAGAAACGCGCCGAAATTGAAGCTGTGGGCCACCATTGCGACGGCCAGCGCGGCGAGCGCGGCCCGGCGCGTGTTCGCTCCGTTTGGCGAACGCGATATGATGACCAAAGCCAGCACCGAGGCCAGAAAAAGGTACGGAATCCAGTGCGACGTGTACTGAAATGAGATCTGGATCATCGGGTGTTGGTTGGTGGTCAGGATCGTGAAGAAGATCCCCGCGAACGCGAGCGGCAACAGCTGCACGCGACGGCATGGAAGCAGCGCCAGCGGAACCAACATGTGCCCCACGTAGGTGACTTTCGCTTCCGATCCAAGCGTTCCAAACGTGTACAGCGGGTTCGTGACGATGGTCTTGATCACGCTGCCAAAGGTGGATACGCCTTCCGCGAAAAGCCCCGAGTAAAGGTTCGGAAAATACCAGCTGCCGGCAAGCGGCATGATCACGAAGCGAACGATCACGAACCAAACCACCGACGCGATCGTCAGAATCAATCCCAACCGGGGGCGCAAGCCGCTGAACAGCAGGAACAGCCCCAGCACCGCCAGTCCGACCGCCACGTCCTCGCGAATGGCGAACAACACGACGATCATTGCCGCCGTCAGCCAAGGCTTGCGATTGGCGATCGCGTAGTACAGCCAGAAATGAAAGAAGATCGCGAGCGGGATCCAGTGAAAATCGTAGAAATTGGGTCCATGGAGCGGCGCGAACATCAGGTAGGCGATGGCGATCGTGGCCGCCACCGCTCGTGGCAGGCGTGTCGACGCGAACAGGTACAAGGGAACCGCGGCGAATCCCAGGACCACCGCCTGGATGATGAGCATCGTTTCGGGACCGGGCCGAATCGCGTAAAAAGGAACGAACAGCAGCATCGCGAATTCCGCGTGCCCGGCCAGATAGTTGCCCCCCGCCGCCCCGAACAGCACCGACGAATGGAACAACCGACCGTGCATCGCGTTGTACATCAGGTTGTCGTAGATACCGAGGTCGAACGCAGTCGTACCGAGACGGTGGTGGTTGCGAATCGTGTAAAAGGCGACGTAAGCCGCGTAGCCGGCGGCCGCGAGGCACACCAGCACGAAGAAGAACACCCGCGCCGAAGGCAAAGGCAGGCGACGAAGGAAGCGTGCCTCCGTCCCAAGGCGCGCCACTGATTTGATGTTTGGCAGGGTTGCCAGGCACTGGCGTAACAAGGGATCGAACGTCAACACGAAGAGCGCCAGCACCAACAAATACGTCAATTGGTTTTGATGACTGAACTTCAAGTTGAAGAGCGCCGGCAACAGACAGACGGGAACGAGCGGCGATAGAACTCGCGCCACGCGTTCCAGGGACGGAACCGCCCGTCCCCGCCCCACTATCAGCGCGATGAAAGCGCCAATGAGGGGGCCGAGCACGCCGGCCGACGCGGACCGCAGCAACACATCCCGGTTCTGCGGGGATAGAACGTTCCCCGTCAGGAACTCGTCGCGAAACACACCCGTCATCCCCAATATCTGAAGGAACAAGACGGCGGACACGCCGGCCGCCGCCAGCGTTGCCAGAGGCACGGTCAATCGTTCCCAAGGTATGGGCACCCGAAAGACCGGCGCGGGCGCGTGTGGAGACAACTCGCCCCCGTTCGCGGAGGACGAAAGTTCGGAATCCAAGGGCGGGGCCGTCAAAACGCCCGACAAAGTCAACCTCGACGTGGGGCGGACACTGTAATGACGGTGTTCCAGCACAGCCGCCGCAACGGCGGAATCAGTCTGAGCAGGCGTTCGTCAAGACTTCGGAGCGGCCCGAAGAAAGACTCCAGCTTGGACGCGTCGGTGTAGATCTTCTTCCAGTACCGCTCCTGGTTGGGATTCGCGCGATCGATCAGATAGAACTTCAAGAACACCGAGAGCGTCGTCAGCCAGAACTCCTGGTGGGATACGTCGCCGAAGTGACTGTTGAATCGGTCGATGTCGCCGAAGGTCAGCGGCTTCTCGTCCACGGTCCGAACCTCGCGCGCAATTTTCCGGTAGACGTTGATAACCGGATTGTAGGGCAGGGGCTCGATGAAGGAGCCCTTGCCGGTCGGTCGCAGAACGCGTGCCAACTCGGGAATGGCGACGTTCAGACTGACGTGGTGCAGGACGCCGTTGCCGTAGATCAGGTCGAATTCGTCGTTGGCGGCGGGAATCAGATCGCTTGTCACGTGCCGCGTTTCGATCTTCACGCCGTGGCGGTCAGCCAAACGCTGGGCCGCTTCCAGCATTCCGGCCGAGACGTCGATTCCGACAACGTCAGCTCCAAGCTTGGCCAGATACACGCCGCCCTCGGCCGAACCGCATCCATAGTCGAGAATCCGCTTGCCGCGGACGTCCCCGAATTGAGCGAGGATATGCTGGTTTTCGAGCGCAGTGATGGCCGTGAAGGTCTCATCGACCAAGGTATCGGCGGCATCCATTCCCGCCGCCCAACGATCGTGAAACTCGGATTCGTTTTGGCGACGCTGGACCTCGGCGTCTGGCGAAGACATGGGCACCGGTTCTACGACGGCAGGCCCGTCCGCCGCAAGCAGGGCCGGCGCAAACCGGAACCAGACGGCCGGACAGGATGTAAAGTCCCAGTCCGGATGGACCCGCGATGATTGACTACGACAAACTTCAAAAATCGCTCATGCACCTCGAACTGCAGTTTCAGAATCATCAGCTCGCGAAAGGACGCCCTGAGCTGACAACGATCGACCGCAAGGCGATCGCGGAATCCGTCGTCCAGCGCTTCGAGACGTGCTACGACGCGTTGTAGAAACACCTAAAGCGCTACCTCACGGAGGAAATGGGGTTGGCGGAGGTGCCCAACAGTCCGAAACCGATCCTCAAGCTGCTACGATTGTCTTCCGGATGACCATCGACATCGTCCAACAGGTGCTGGGGGCACTCGAGCGAGAACGTGTCCGCTACGTCGTGTTCGGTGCGGTGGCCCTTGCCCTTCACGGCTTGCCGCGGGCAACCGAGGATTTGGACCTTTTCATCGCGCCCGATCGCGAGAATATTGAGCGCCTGAAGGTTGCGTTGCGGTCGGTGTTCCACGATCCCCACATCGACGAGATCTCGGCCGACGATCTGCTGGGCGCCTATCCTGCCATTCAATATGGTCCCCCGGAGGGCCCGTTCCACATCGATTTATTGACCCGCCTGGGAGAGATGTTTGAGTTCGACAGCCTCGAATCCGAACGCGTCGCATTCGGGCAGGTCACGGTCTCGGTGGTCACCCCAAGCATGCTCTACCGGATGAAAAGGGGAACGGTGCGCCCCAAAGATCACGTGGACGCCGCGCGAATCGCTCAGCGCTTCGGTCTAAAGGAGGAGTGATGCCGATCAAGAAGTTCCGCGACATCTCCGAGATCGAGGAGCCGCGCTACGAGCCGGGAAGCCAACAGCTCTACGAAGTGATCCGGCATGTCTGGGGCCTGTCGGATCTCATCTGTCCTTTGCGATTCCCCGAGGGGGTGTTCCGCCACCGAACGATCGAGGACGCAGAGGCGCTTCGCGCGAAATGGGAGGACGACAACTTCCAGGCACATCGTGCCCGCATGGCGGCGAGGCGTTGAAGCCGATCGCTGACGCCGCACTTCGTTTCCCATAAGACTTGGACCAAGTTATGTGACTATGTCAAGATGGATCCCATGGACACGATCCCCATTTCCAAGTTCAAGGCGACCTGCCTGGCCGCGCTTGCGCGGGTTCGTAAGACCGGCCGCCCCCTTCGAGTCACGCGATTCGGGAAAGCCGTCGCCGACATCCATCCGTCGGCACCCACCAAGCGCAAACCCGACTGGTTGGGCGGGATGAAGGGAACACTCGAGATCAAGGGAGATATCACCGCGCCCACCGGAGCCCTCGTCGAATGGGAAGTTATGAAGTGAGGCTCCTCCTCGATACCCACATCTGGATCTGGAGCCATCACGAACCCGATCGCCTTTCCACCCGTGTCACAGAGGCACTCGTCGATGCACGGAACGAGCTGTGGCTGTCACCGATCAGTCTGTGGGAATTCCTCGTGCTCGTTCAGAAGGGAAAGCTCGGCGTCCAGGGAGGTTTGGATCCACGGATCTGGATCGACGAAGCCATGCGCAAGGTGCCGATGCAGGAAGCACCCATCACACGTCAGGTCGCCGTGCAGAGCCGGTTCATGGAACTGGAGCACGAGGATCCAGCGGATCGCTTTCTGGCCGCCACGGCCGAGGTCCATGACCTCGTCCTCGTGACGGCGGACAGACGCCTGCTGCGCGGGAAGGGGTTTCGCTCCCTGGCGAACCGGTGACGTCGTCGAACCGGCCCTTCCCCCGCAAAAGAGCGTCAAAACTCCCCGTGCACGCCGATCGACGGTAGGACGATTCGGAAACTCCGTGGCGTGGGGTTGATCATCGCGAAGTCCTGTCGCAAGGCGACAACCTCGCGGCTGAGCGTCGCATTCACAAGCTCGAAGTAGATCTCGAACGTGAACGCGTTCATCACGAACCGGCGGTCGGCGCGCAGATCGATCTGATAGAACGTAGGCAGACGACGCAGTTCTTGGGGAGTCGCCTGGTCTATCAGCACGGGGCGGCCGGTGTGCAAGTGGGCTCGTCCCCCCACTGTGTAATCGCCGATTCGATAGCCGACGACCAGATTCAAGATGTGGCGTTGGTCCCAATCCGAGGGCGCAATGACCCCCGCGCCGAGCGCGCGCTGATTTTGCGACAAGGTGTAGGCTAGCCAGCCATGAAGCCGCTCCACGTTGGGTCGCCGGATCAGGACCTCCACGCCGTACGACAGGGCATCCCGCCGGACGAGGAAATCCGGCGCCAGGGGATCGATGGTGCTCAGCGTGGGGTCGCGCACGTCGACCAAGACGTACCTTTGCACGTAACCCGTGACCGTCGATTCCAGACCCGCGAAACGCCTGGTGCCGATGCCAAACGATCCCTGCCAGGAGGTTTGCAGGCCATACAACGCCAGACCGAAACTCTCCGCCCCGGGGATCTGCAAGGGAAGGCTGGGCGTTTGGGTGAAACGTCCTCCGATGGCGGACAGCCACGTTCTGTCATCGTCGAGCGCCAAGCGCGCGCTCAGTCGCGGGCCCACGTCCGCTTTGTTGCTGCCGCTCACCGAATAGGTGTCGAGCCGAACTTCCGGGGTCAGAAGCAGTCGTTGACTGGTCCGAATCACGACCGACGCGTAGACCGCCATCATGCGGGCGTCACGTTTGTTGGCGAGGTCCAACAAGCCAGGGCGCGCAATAGCGGTCAGGGGCGAGAACCGCTGGAACTCGCCATCAAAGCCAAGCTCGAGATCGGCGTGTTTCGTCGGCCATCGAAACCCCAGCCGCGGTGTTGCGCTCAGTGAATCGATCGTCAGCGGTAATGAATCGGCGAGCGGTGCTTTGCTGTGATCGATTCCGAGGCCCAGGCTTGCGGTCAACAACCCGCGGCCAAGCGGTGTGGTGCTTCTGAGATGGACGCGGCTGAACCGCAGGGCCAGCTCGTTTAGGCTTGCGTCCGATCCCGAAGTAGAGAAGAGATCGTCTGAGCCAAACACCAGGAGCGTCATCCGCGTTGTCCCGAGGAGCCGGTCTGCGCGGATCTGGTAATCCCAGTACTTCAGCCGGACGGCGCTGGTGAACAGGGACAATAGCGCGGCGGTATAGGAATAACGGGCTGCGACGGCGAGGGAGCCGTTACCATCGGGAAAGGGAGCCGAGACCAGGCCCCCGGCATCGAACAATCGAACGTCCACGCTGGCATGCACCATGTCCGCCGGTGGCTGGCGCGTTTGCGCCGTGACAATACCGGCCACATATCGTCCGTGTCTGGCCGGGTAGCCGCCCGGATAGAAGTCCAGGCTGTCGAAAAAATACGGGTGAACCACCGAGGGTCCGAGCAGCAGATGGAAAAGGCACGGCACGCGCATGTCATCAAGGAAGAAACCCGTGTTGCCCGGGTTCGCGCCCCGAACGGCGTACACCGGCGCCGGCCACATCACGGCGCTGACGCCGGGCAGGGATTCGATCACGCGAAACGGATCCCCCAGGCTGCCCGGCGTCTTCGTCAACTCCTGGGTTCGCAGGCTCAGCGATGGCACGCTGGTTTGTGGTCGAATGACGGTCTCGAAGACAGTGCCGCGCGGACGCGGTGGCAGGCGCACGAGCAGGGGCGACGGGTCGATGCACGGATCACGCTCGACCCGGACCGGATCGAATCCGGGCGCCTGAATTGTGATGTTTCGCGCACCGCAGGGGATCTCGCCAGAGAATCGTCCGTTCGAATCGGTCTCTCCGAGGGCGTCGAGATTGATGGTCACGGTGGCCCCGGACACGCCCTTGCGGGTTCCCTTGGCCAGCACCCGTCCTTCGACATGGCCCCGACGCTCGACGGTGGGATCTGGCGGCGCCGACGGCGTCACTGATACCGGGACGCGTGACGGCGCCACGACGGGCGGGATGAAGTCGACGCGCCAGTCAATAATCGCGCGGATCGGTTTCTCGCCATCCCGAGCAGGAAGGAATCGCGTAGCGCGCGCCGCCACCAGGGCCGCGGTATCCAGATCTGGGTCCACGCTCTGCGCCACCGTCGCGGATGTCACGTGCCCGGTCTCGTCGATCTCGAGCCGGACGACCACCGTGCCCGCGCGACCGGCCAACCGGGCGCGCTCTGGATAGACGGGCTGAACCGGCGCGATCGGAACCGGAGGTGACAGCGCGGTAACGTTGTCGGTCCCGCCGGCCTCACGGCTAGGCCCAGGCCCGCCGTCGATGGTCGCGGCGTTCGGATCCGCAGAGATGCTGAACACGCCAACAGCCAGCAGCCAAAGTGCGGTCACGGCAGCGTCGCGATCCAAAGGCCGTCATACGGCGACGCGAACCGGCTCTGTACCAAATAGGCCACACGCGCCCCCGACGCCAACGGGTCCACGCCGGAGTTCGGCGGGGTGATGTCGCCTTCCAAGGAGACCTCGAACACGTTTTCGGCGATTAAGGTTTGGACCCCCGAGTGAAGGTCGATCAGTGTCAGATCGCCGGTTCTGGCTGACGCGATCCACCGCAACAACGTCAGGATCCGCGTCTGTCCCACCGCAATGACGTGGCCGCCCGTCCCGAGGGGGAACGCGGCGCCGGTCTCGGGATCGACGACGGAAATGTCGTTTCGGTTGAAATCCCGGAACGAGCCTTCGACCAGCAGACGACCGTCCGCCAGTTGCACGGGCGTTCCGGAGATCGCGGTCCCGGGTGGATTTGTCGGGAAACCCGGAGCGAGCGGATCGTCGGCGGGACAAACATAGAGCCGGTCCGCCGGGTAACTCGTGCCAGGGCGGTATGAAGAGTGGAACCAGTAGCGACCGTCGCTCGTAAACGTCTGTAGCGGGTCGGCGAGCGTCGTCGCTATCGCGGTCAAACCCTCTCCGAGTTTCCAGACTGTGAGGTGTCCGCTCTGCGAAGAAGGGTCCACAGAAGAACTGATCGTGGTTGATCCAGGATCTTGCCACTCAATCCAGATCTCGTCGTGCCCCGGACGCCAGATAACCACAACCGGGACACCAGCAATGCTAACGGTTTCGGTGGCAGATGGGTTCGCGCGATCGACTACCATCAGAGGCGTATCGGCGAAGGGAAGCTGCTGAGGGAAAAATAGTGCCTTGCCGCCATCCGGCGAGAGTTGCGGAGAGGATATCGCCAACAGTTTGGTTGGCATCGGACTATTTGGAATTGGAATCTCGCGCAGCGTGTCCAGGTCGAGGAAGGACGAGGATTGGCAGGTCGGGATCGCCATCGCCATCGCTATCGGCATTGGCACGGGGGTCGCGTGGCAGATCCACAACACTGGCCCGCCGGCTGTCGGTGACACGGTGAAGGAAATCACGTCACGAGCGACAATCTCGGGGGGCCCAAACGGAGGCAGTCGGTTCAAGGTGAAGGCATCCTGGTCCTGGAAGTAGTAGTCTTCGTTTACGAAGAACCCGAAGAAGACACCGACCTTGGTCGTTTCGTCGTCGAGTTCCCGGACCACTGTTTCCACTGGCATCTCATCATAGGAGGCCGTCGCGACCCGCTTTCGTGTCGGCGAGAAAATCGGCGGGCCGGTGTTATTGCCGATCCGGACGCTTTGTCCCGTCGCGGGGTCCACCCGAAACAGGATCTGCGGGAACGTCTCTGTGATCGGGTCTTGGAGTCCAGGTTGACTGACGAAGATTCGCCCCAAGGCGTCAGCGTTCATCTGACCACAAATGCCCCGGTCGCAAGGTATTTGTGGCTCCGAGGCTCCGGCGACTATCAGACTCGCCCAATCCTCCAGGTTTGGAGCCGGCGCGGCACCGTCGCCTTCCTCGGGCAACTCGGGCAGAAGGTAGAGATCGACCACGGACAGGCCAAACCCTGGGTCTGTCGAGGAATCAACTACCTGCGGCCGGGGGTGGCTTTGAACGATCAAACGCGGATGCGTGTCGGATGGCGTCGGCAAGAAACTGAGGCGTGAAACCGTCCGATCGGAAAGGACGTGCTGTCCGACGGGGACGTTGCCAGCAGGCAGACATCCGGCCGCCGCGCCCGTGGCCAGCGCCGCGACCATCAGTGCTCGCGGCAGCTTCGTGCCGGGCATCACCCCGTCGCCGCCTCGGCAGCTCCGATGGTCCCCTCTTGAACGACAGTTCGCATGGGCCGGCTTCTGTGTCGCCGACTATAGCCCGCTTGGTCAGAATTCCACATGGTCGGAATCGCCCAGCTTGTGGCAGTGAGGGTGCCTCAAAGTTAGACAGAAAGCCTTTCCTGCCCCGGCGACCCCAACTGGTTGCGGGCTCACCACGGGCCGAATCCCGCTGGGTCAGGTCACCTGCTGCGCGGGGCGGGCGTCAGTGCCTGGGCGGCGCCTTCAACAAAACGACGGCCGGGCGTTCGGCGACCTTGATGTACCCGGCGCGCATGGCGGCCTCGTATTGCACGGTGTCCACGGAGATCGGATTCACCTTGCCGTACATAACGTAGTCCGATCCCTGGAAGCCCAGGGAGATGTTCCAACATTCCAGGCGATGCGATACGTGGGGCATCTCGCGATCCGACACAGCCAGTATGGCCTCCCGCGGAACCATGTGCTCCAACTCGTGTATGTCGCGACGGCGCTGGATCTGCTCCGCCGTGGGGGCCTCGAAGTCGACAAAGCCGTACGATGAGTGGAACGCCTTGCGCGGGGGGATGGCGCCCCAATGCAACGTGGTGAGCGCGGTGGCCACTAACAATGTCGCGACGGCCGATCGTTGGCGCACGACACCCGGCCACCCGGGATGCCGGCCCACGAGATCCGCGAGCGCGAGCGCCGATGCGGGGAAGATGTAGGGGATGAAATAGCCCGAGTACTGGTAACCAATGTCGAGCGTCGGTGCATATCCGGTCGTCAGCAGGGTGAAGTAGGCGCCCGGCAGGATGCTCAGGGCCAGATGAATTCGGCGCAGCGGTAGAAAAGCGACCGGCACCAGAATCTGCAGCAAATAGCGCAGTTTTTCCGCCGTCAGGAGAGAAGTCAACGTGAACACGGGATTGGTGACGATGGTTCGAATGATCCCGCGGAAGGTCGAATCGCCCTGGGGAAACAAGTGCCGGTAGTGCTCGGCGAATCCCCAGGTTCCGACGGCCGGCATGATGATGAAGCGCAGCACCACGAAGTAGGCCAACGAGACGAGCAGAATGACCAGGCCGGCGCGCACGCGGTGGCCGGTCAACAGCAGGAACAGGCCGAATACGGCTGTGCCTATCGAGATGTCCTCGCGGCAGAGAATCGTCATGACGAACAACACGACGAATAGGCGCATGCGCCGTAGCTCGAAGCAGTCGATGGCGGCCAGCATGAACGCGGCGGCCACTGGTTGAAAATGAATGTCGAAGAACTGCGCGCCGTGCAGCGGCGGGTAAAAATAGTACGCCGCCGCCACCGCCAGCGCGGTGGGCCGAGCCAGCCGTCGCGCGGCGATGCGATAGACGAAGATGCCGGCGCCGCCGAGCAACACCGCCTGCAACACGAGCAGGGTCTCCGCGCGCGGCGCCAGGGCGTAAATGGGCAGCAGGAAGAACATCGTGGCCTCGGCGTGATTGCGAAGCTCGCTCCAGTTTCCCCCGCGAATCAACGCCGTGCACCGGAAGGGATGACCGTGCAGGAAATTGTAGAACTGGTTGTCGATCTGACCGAGATCCCACGTGAAGGTGTTGAACCGGTGGTGGTTCCGAACCGTGTAGAAAGACATGTAAGCGATATAGAAAACGGCCATCCCGCCCGCGATCAACGCCGGCAACGTTGGCAACCTTGGCAACATCGGGAAGTTCTGACGCAGGCGTGACGGCAGCGACGGGAACCGTCCCGCCCAATCACGCGCCCGCCTTCGAATGAAGGTCACGAAGGGCGAGGGGGGGCCCGCGCGGCGGACGGAAGGATCGGGATACGCCGAGAAGTGGAGGCGCCACAGTGGCTCCAGCGCCAACAGGAACGCGGTCAGACACAGGACGAGCTTCAAAGGATCGGTCCATGCCTCCCGCGCCAAAAAACCGGGCAGCAAGCCCGCCAACACCAGGGGCGACAGCAACCGCGACACCCACAGCAGCCGCCGCAGGCCTCCCACGGTGCGTCGTGGGAGATAGAGAGCTGCCGCCAGCACCGACCCTCCCGCTGCTCCCAGCGCCAAGGTCAGCAACAGCAGTGTCCGCCCGTGCGGCGAAAGGCTGTTGGCGCTGGTGAAGGCAGCCAGAGCATCGTTTCGGAACTGGCCTATCCCCAACGCGACGGACGCGCCGATGAGACTCAGCGCGCCGACGCCGCGCACGAACGCGACGAAGTCACGATCGCGATTCTGCGAAGCACTCTCGCTGTTCATCATCAGGGCCGCGAAATGTCGGAACCGGAAACGCTCCCGAGCCCGACGTCCCTGTCCCCCGCGTCCCTCCGGTCGCTTTCCTCGTTCGTCCGCCCCGTCAACAACGCTTCGGCCGCGCCCTGCGGTCCGGCGCCTGGGGACAAGTTGATCGCTTCTCGCACGATGTAAAGAGGGCGCCGCTTGACCTCTTCGTAGATTCGCCCGACGTATTCACCGAGGATTCCCGTCATCAGGAGCTGCGCGGAGGAGCCGATACCCACCAGGATCATGATCGTCGTCCAGCCGGGAACGACACCGCGGTTGAACAACTTCACGTACACGGCCCACAGCCCGCCTATCAGGGCGACACATCCGGCGACTAGGCCCAACCAAATCGCCATCCGCAGGGGAACGGTCGAAAACGAGGTGATGCCGTCGATTGCGAACCTCAACATCTTGCGAAACGGGTACTTGGTCTCGCCCGCGAACCGAGCCGGGCGCTCATACTTCACGGCGGTCTGTCTGAAACCCACCCAGGCGACCATGCCGCGCACAAAACGATGCTGCTCGCGCAAGGCCCGCATCGTCAGAACCACGGGCCGACTCATCAGGCGAAAGTCACCCGCGTCCGCCGGAATCGAAACGCCTCCCAGCATGGCGCGGAGCAGGCGATAGAACGCCGCGGCCGTTAGCTTCTTGAACCAAGTTTCGCCGTGGCGTTTGGACCGAACCGCGAACACCACGTCGAATCCCTCCCGCCACCGCGCCAGCATGTCGCGAACGACCTCGGGAGGATCTTGCAGGTCGGCGTCCATGATGACGACGGCTTCACCATCGGCGCGATCCATGCCCGCCGTGATGGCCATTTGGTGACCAAAATTCCGGGCAAACGACAGAACCTTGAACCTGGGTTCCGCGGCCGCCAGCTCCTTCAACAGCTCCAGCGACCGGTCGCTGGACCCGTCGTTCACGAAGATGACCTCCCAAGACTGCCCGACCACTTCGCCCAGATCGGCCAGAAACGCCCGCAGACGGCGCGAGAGCTCCGGAATAATCTCGGCCTCGTTGAATATCGGAAGCACCAGCGAGAGGGTCGGCCCGCGCATCGGCCCCCTGTATACCCCATACCCCTGGCGCCGCCCCCATACCCCTGTTGCCGTGGCAGCCCGTCTGCCCGCCCGCGCCTCAGTGGTGGTGGGCGAGGAAGCGCTCCGCGTCGATGGCGGCCATGCAGCCGGTGCCGGCCGCAGTGACGGCCTGGCGGTATTTGTGATCGGCGACGTCGCCGCAGGCGAAGACGCCCGGGATCTTCGTGGCGGTCGAGCCGGGTTTCGTGAGCAGATACCCGTTCGGATCCATATCCAGCACGCCGCGAAACAGTTGCGAGTTCGGCTCGTGGCCGATGGCGACAAACACACCGCCCGCCTTGATTTCGCGCGTCGAATGGTGGCGTGTGTCGCGCAAGCGGACGCCGGTCACGCCAGGTTTGGGCAAATCGCCCAGTATTTCCTCGACGACCGTGTTCGTCATGAGCTCAATCTTGGGATTGAGGCGCGCCCGGTCCACCATGATCCGGGACGCGCGAAACTCGTCGCGCCGGTGCACCAGGATCACCTTGGTCGCGAACCGGGTCAGGAAGGTCGCCTCCTCCATGGCGGTGTCGCCGCCCCCCACGACGACCAGATCGCGTCCCTTGAACAGCGCGCCGTCACACGTCGCGCAGGCCGAGACTCCGTAGTTTTGAAACTTCTTTTCAGACGGCAACCCGATCCATTTGGCCGAAGCGCCCGTTGAGATTATCAGCGACTCGGCCACGATGGTTCCATCGCTGGCCGTAACGCGAAAAGGACGCACGGACAGATCGACAGCGGTCACGTCTGCGGTGCGAACGCGCGTACCAAAACGCTGGGCCTGAGCCTTGAAGAGATCCATCAGCCCGGGACCCTGGACGCCGTTGGGAAAGCCAGGATAGTTCTCGACCTCGGTCGTGATCATCAACTGACCGCCCGGCAGCGTGAACGGCTCGATGGCCGCGCCGCCGCCCTCGAAAAGCGTCGGTTCCAGGTTGGCCCGCGCCGCGTAGATCGCGGCCGTGTATCCCGCCGGTCCGGAACCAATGATGCAAACCTTCACGTGCTCGGGTATGTGCTCTGGTGTCGTCATGTTCTGCCTTCTACCTGTCGGGTCTTGAACGTGGCTTGCGTGCCCGTGTCGATCCTCGTCCTTGTCGGTGTGCTGCCTGCGGGGTGGCGCTCGTCCCGGTGGCATTCGGGGACCGTCGCCAGTGTCCGGTGCGACCGCCCCGTTTTTCCTCCAGCCGTACGTTCAGGATCTCCACACCGCGTTCGGCACCCTTGACCATATCGTAGATTGTCAGAGCAGCGGCGGCGGCGCCAACCATCGCCTCCATTTCCACTCCCGTTCGGTCGAACGCCCGGGCGGTCACGCGCACCCGGATACCCGGCAACTGGTCGTCTGCATCGATGTCCACGGCGCACCCCACCAGTCGGACCGGATGACACAGCGGAATCCACTCCGCCGTCCGCTTCAACGCGGCAATGGCGGCCAGGCGGGCCGTCGCGACCACGTCTCCCTTCGGCGCCGAAGCGCTGACGGATCCTTGGCCACCCATCGCCAATCCCAGTGTCGCCGCTGACATCCGGACCGCGGCGCTGGCGACGGCCTCCCGCGCGGTCTCGGCCTTGTCGCCCACGTCGACCATCCGGACGCGCCCACGGGCGTCGGTATGTGACAGCCGCGCCGACATTGCGTCTATTCGACCGTCACGCTCTTCGCGAGATTGCGTGGCTGGTCGACATCATTCCCACGGGCGACCGCGATGGCGTAACTCATGATCTGCAGTGGTAGGACCGTCATAAACGGCTGCAGCAGGGGGGACACGTCGGGCACGAACAGGACACATTCCGCCATTTCCGCGAGTTGTTGATCACCCTCGGTGCCGACGGCGATGACGCGGCCGTTGCGCGCTCGGACCTGGACCAGATTCGAAATGATCTTCTCATACGACGGTCCGCGCGGTGCCAGCACCACCACCGGAACGCCATCGTCCACAAGGGCGATCGGGCCGTGCTTCATCTCGCCGGCGGCGTATCCCTCCGCGTGAATGTACGAAATCTCCTTCAGCTTCAACGCTCCTTCGAGCGCGATTGGAAAATTGGTACCGCGTCCCAGGAACAGGAAGTCCCGGGCGTCGCGATACCTCGCCGCGACGTCGGCCAGATCGCCGAGTGTCGTCAGGGCAGTGGTCATCTTGGTCGGGATCGCCGCCAGCTCCGCGATCAGCTTCGCGGCCTCGGGCGCGGCCAGATGTCCACTTCGCCGGCCCATATGGATGGCAATCAACGCCAGCGCGGCCAGCTGCGCGGTGAAGCACTTCGTCGACGCGACACCGATTTCGGGCCCCGCGTGCGTGTAGACCGTGCCTTCGGACACCCGCGGAATCGCCGAATCGACCACATTTGAAATCGCCAGGACGCGCCCGCCGCGCGCCCGTGCCTCCTTCACCGCGGCCAGCGTATCGGCGGTTTCCCCGCTCTGCGAAATCGCGATCAGCAGATCGTTCGGCCCCACGACGGGATCGCGGTAACGGAACTCGCTGGCCAGATCGACCTCGCAGGGAACCCGCGCCAGGCTCTCGATCATGAACTTGCCGACCAGGCCGGCATGGTACGAGGTGCCGCAGGCCACCAGGACGACCCGGCGCAGCGGACGCGGATCGATTTCGTAGCCTTCGAGATAAGCGTCCGCCGTATCGAGCCGCAGTCGTCCACGCAGTGTGTCGGCGATCGCGCGAGGCTGCTCGTGGATCTCCTTCAGCATGAAATGGGGATACCCGTTCTTTTCCGCCTGGACGGCATCCCAGGTGATCCGGCGCGAGGCGCGCGTGACGGGCTCGCCCGCGAGATTCGATAGCTTGACCCCCGTGGCGCGCAGCTCGGCGATTTCGCCTTCCTCCAAGAAGATGACGTCGCGCGTGTGCTCGAGCATCGCCGGAACATCGGAAGCCAGGAACATTTCGCCCACGCCAATCCCAATTACCAGCGGCGACGCGTTCTTGGCGGCCACTATCTCGTCGGGGTGGCGTTCGGAGATCACGACCAGGGCGTACGCGCCGACGACCTGGGACAGGGCGACTCGCAAGGCTTCGACCAACGTCGGGGCCCCGGCGTTCAACGCTTCGTCGACCAAATGAGCGACGATCTCGGTGTCGGTCTCCGACGAAAATTCGCGACCCGTCGCCTGCAATCGCCGTTTCAGATCCAGGTAATTCTCGATGATGCCGTTGTGGACCACGGCGACCCCACCGACCCGGTGCGGATGTGCATTCGCCTCCGACGGCCGGCCGTGCGTGGCCCAACGCGTGTGGCCGATGCCGACCCGCCCCAGCAAGGGCTGCCGTTCGAGGAGCTGTTCCAGCGCCGAAAGCTTTCCGACCGACCGGCTGACCTCCAGGTGCCCCGTGGGGTCGAGGACCGCCAGACCGGCCGAGTCATAACCTCGGTATTCAAGCCGCCTCAATCCTCCAACGAGAATGGGTGTCGCCTGCCGGGGCCCCACGTAACCGACGATTCCACACATACGAGAACTTGAATCTTACAGCATTGCGATGCCTTGCGTCCGCGAATAGCATCGCCGCCTCGCCGTGGACCCAAGCCCCGAGTCATCGACAGCAGGCCCGGGCACCGCCGCGCCAGGACCGGTCGGAGCCCGCTTCTTGGACAAGTTTTCCGAAGCCCAGATGACGGCGGCGGTAATTGGTTTCGGTCTGCTCCTTTACCTGCCGTTCGCCGGCACCTACGGCTTGTTCGACCCGTGGGAAACGCACTACGGCGAGGTTGCCCGGCAGATGGCGGTGCGGCGCGACTACATCAGTCTTTGGTGGCCAGGGGCGCCCCTCGATGCCGACCATTTTTGGTCAAAACCGGTCCTTTCGTTCTGGCTCATGAGCCTCTTTCTGCGTCTGTTCGGGGTAGCGGGAGGACCGCCGGGCGCCATAGCGCTCGGATCAGGCGCCGAGTGGGCGCTGCGTGTCCCTTTTTGTTTGATGGGGGTCCTCGGGATCTGGGCGGTGTATCTGTGCCTGTCCCGATTCGTGGGCAGGCGGGCTGGCGTTCTGGGGGCCATCGTTCTGGCGACCTCCCCGCTCTACTCCCTGGTCGCCCGCCAAGCCATGACCGACATGGCCTTCGTCGGGCCGATGACCATGGCGCTCGCGCTCGGGGCCTTGGCGCTATTCGACGACCAGGACCGGATTCTGCCGCGTCGGCATTGGCGGGGCCTTTCGTGGCCCCACCATGCTCTCTATTACACGGCCGTCGGCGTGTTCACGGTGGCGGCGCTGCCACAGCTGATTGTGAACACCCTGCAGCTTGCGTGGCCTGTGCACCTCGGCCGAATTTCGATCGTCGTGCCGGGCGCTGTCGTGATGTTGCCCTACTTCACCGGATTCGCAGCCTTCGTGTGGCTGTCGTCCCGGACCCGTTTCACGGCCCCGCTTTATCTTTTTATCGCCGCTACGCTGTGCGGTTTGGCCACCTTGGCGAAAGGCCTCGCTGGTCTGGGTCTGCCCGTCATAGTTTTCGTCGCTTACCTCTTGTTCACGTGGAACTGGCGCCGCTTGCGGCGCGCGGATCTCGGGTTGGCCGTCCTCGTGGCCGTGCTGGCGACGGCCGTTGTGGCGATTCCCTGGCATCATGCGATGTTGATCCGGCACGGCTTCCCGTTCTGGGACGAGCTGTATGGCGATAACCACTGGCGCCGCCTGGTACTCGGCCGTCACGGGGACAGGGGCACGTTCGAGTATTTCCTCCGCGAGCTCGGGTACGCTGTTCTGCCTTGGGTGGGCCTTGTCCCGGCGGCACTGGCCACCGTTACGATGCGACCGGTTCGTGACGTGCGCCGCCAGGGCATTCTGTGGTTCGGCGCCATTTGGTTCGTGGCGGCCTACGCTCTGGTTTCGTTTTCGGTCACGAAGTTTCACCACTACATCTTGCCCGCGATCCCGGGCCTAGCGATCGTCATCGCCTGCTTCCTCGACGACATTCTCGAACGTTGCGCCGGGCGAGTCGCTGCGGTGACGGGAATCCTGGGTCTGGGAGCTTGGGCCGTGGTCACGCACGACCTCGTGGGCGCCAAGAACAGCGCCCAGCACTTCATCTGGCTGTTTTCGTACGACTACATCAACGCGCCGAAAGGCCGCCCCTGGCCCGAGGCCCTCGATTTTCGCGCGGGGTTGTGCGGTTTCGCCATCGCGTTCGCGGTGCTGACCCTGGTGGTGGCATGGCGCCGCGTCCGCCGTGCGGCGGTCGTCGGCCTGTGCGGCGCTTCGATTGCGTTCACCTTCTATCTGCTCGACGGATACATGCCCCGGACCGCGGCCGCTTGGTCGCAGAAACACCTGATCGCCACCTACTACCGGACGCGGCGATCACCCGACGAAAAACTGCTGGCTTGGCAGATGTACTGGCGCGGAGAGAACTTCTACACGGCGAACGAGATTTACCAGGGACCGCAGGCCGAACGAACCGTGTTCCTCGGCGACAAGAACGTGGAGAACCTGAAGGATTGGATTGCCCGCCACCGGGGCCGCAGGGCGTTTCTTCTGGTGGAGCGAAGCCGATGGGGACAAGTGCCCGGCATGCTGCCGCC
>JADGRC010000014.1 GCA_017881245.1 Pseudomonadota bacterium | reverse complement strand
TCGTTCCTCCGTCCCCCGATTCGAAAAGAGAATAGATATGGTTCCCGGTGTCGCAGCAACCTACTCCAATCGCGAGCACGCGATCGGGCAGGGTGCGATCCACCCAAGCATCCGAGACCTCCAGTCCAGTCACGGCGCCCCCGGCGATGTGCCAGCCGCAAGTCAGATCGTCGGAGTAGGCCAAAGCCTTGTTTGCCAGGGCGAACACGCGGTGACGCGGGGAAAGGCCGATTTGGTACAGCCATCCCAGGCTGTTCGCATCCTGTTCGCACGTCCAAAGCCACGTCTTGCCCGCATCTTCCGAGAACACAACGCCGAAATTGGTGGGTAGCACGATCTCCGATGGTCGATCGTCAGGGGTCAGGATGTTTTGCGCGTCGGGAAACGCGCCGTCCGCCCCTGCACGCCCCGATTCGACGGCAACCAACGATGCGATGATTGCGGCAATAGCGAGCCGGCGGCGGCGCCGATCAGGATCGCGCACGCCTCGACCTTCGCCGTCGTCCGAGAGCTCCGACGAACAACAGCGCCGCCAGGACCACGTTCGGCCAGGAGGCGCCGGGCCCATGCAAACTGCACGCGCACCCGGAAACCGTGCCAGAGGTCAACCCGCCATTACCACTGTCGGTCGGGCTGCCGGCCCCGCCGGTCGCGGTCGGCAGCGAGGCCTCGCCGCCGCTGTGGCCGTTCCCGGTTTCGCCACTGCCGACCGAAGCATCTCCGATCGTCGCCGGCGCCCCTCCTGTCCCACCCGCAGGACTCCCCCCCGTCGCGTTTCCGCCCCCGCTGCCATTTCCCGCACGAGAACCTCCGGTCCCGACGACAGCACCACCGGTACCGGAGGTAACGGGTCTGCCACCCGTGCCGCTACCAGAGGCTCCGCCCGTCGCGTTCGCATCAGCAGATTCAGCGGCGGCATCCGTCCGCGAAATGCCACCGTCGCTGCCGGCGATTGGACCACAGCCGGTCCCGTCCGGACCTGGCGCGGCGAAAGGCGTGGCGTCGACGCAGGTATTGGTCCCTGTCGCAGCTGTCGTTATGTTGACGGTTGCGCCCTCGGGGCTGATCGAGACCAAGGTGATGCTCAATCCTCCAGAGGGGTCTGAATAACTCTGTCCGGCGGTCATCAATCCCGCGTTGGTTAGATCCGCGCGTCCCGACTCCGGCACCATGTCGAGGACATACAGGTACGGCGCCGGCATGTTCGCGGCCGGCAAACCCGCGCCAATCGAGACCACGACCATAGGTTTCAAGCCGGAATCGAAGCCAAGCGGCGCGCGCATCTCGAGATAATAGTTGCTGAGCATCGGTCCCGTCCCTTGTCGATTGCCTTTCGCGGGAGCAGGGCGAACCTTCGGTGCCGCGATTTGCAGCAACTGGACGCCGTCGCAGGCCACTTCCTGTGGGACCAGGTTGAACGTTCCCGACGACCCCACCGAAACCACGTTGCATTTGCCAATCCATCCCTGCGCGTATTTGTGATACGCGGATGGGTGATGTGCTCCACCACCCATGAAGCTCAAGGTGCTGCCGTATTCGACGTGAGTACACTGACTGGTGTCGTCGAGAAACGTCTTGGCGCCTGTACAATTCAACGTCGGCTCATGTGTCATACCCAGGTTGTGCCCGAGCTCCTGTGCCTGGCCGACTATTCCTTGAAACGAATAGCTGGAATATGCCGCCGGCGTGGCAGGTGTTCCCTCGTCTCCCCACGTTCCACAATTCGCCCCCGCCGGCAGGGGAATCCCGTAGTCCCAGAAGTAGTGGTCGTACTTCGTGGGCAATGCGTCTATCAAAGACTGAACGGTGGCCCCATTGCCGGTCCGGTCCGATTTCGGTCCACAGCAAGCGATCGTCAGGCAATTCTTCACCGGCAGCGTGTACGGCCCGTAGACGTCCACCTGAAGTTGTTGAAGACCGAACGAGATCTCGTTGTACATGCGGGTTAGGGACGTGCCTGGCCCCAGCAGCAGGTTGGTCACGTTCGCCGCATTTGGGGGGCTGCCGATGTCGAACAACATCGTCGCGGCCGAGCGTATTCGCTTGGGTGCAGCTCCGGTCAAGGCGGAGACGCGGGGGGCCGTCACGGTGTCGTTTCCTTGTTCCGAAAGCCGAACGCGGGTGGCCTCGGGGTCGATCTGACCCTCGCCGGTGGGATCGGCGCAGCCAAGAATCGTCGCCGCATACGCGACCAGCGGCGCCAGCGAACGGCCGGGAGGCAACTGGCGGATCGGGCCGGGCGACCTTGGCAGGCCACCCCTTGCGTTCCTTGTCGGATGATGTCGGATCATGGCGTCTCCTGGCATCGTCTGTTTCGGGCGGAACATTCACCCACCGTCGTGACTAAGACGTCGGCGGCGGGCCGGTGTACCCGGTCAGCGAATCGATCGGAGGCGCCGCCGTACCCATAAAACGCCGGCAATCAGAAGGACAGGCAGGGGATTGTCCGTATGCGCCGCAGGCCCGATGTTGCAACCAGGTGCCGATTCCTTGGTTGCCGTGCCGGGGCCAGGGATACCTGTTCCCGGCGCCGTGGATCCACCCACACCGCCCGCACCGCCGGCGCTGACGACGCCCGCGCCCGCGATGAACGACGCCACTTCGGATCTCCAGTGCGCCATGGGACCCTCGCACACGCTCGCGACCGCGGAATCATCCGAACAGGCAATGATCTGTCCGACCTCCGAGAAGGAGACCACCTTGCGGAATGATTCACCCTGGTCCGAGGAAACGCTGACGTTGAACTCGTCACGGGTGACGCCGCAGACGAACAGTTGGTTGGCATGAAACGCGAGACACCCGACCCGTGTCACGGAGCTGTTCACCACCCGGTCAAAGTGTTCGCCCCGGTCGGTCGAGCGCCACAGACCTTCGGTCCCACCTGCCCATAGAGTGTTGCCGTCAGGCGATATCGCAAAGCCCTTGAAGCCGTGCAGGGTGAGGACCGTCGCGAACGTCCGGCCGCCGTCGTCACTGACGATGAGTCGTTCAGGAAGCTCGATGCTGGTGGCTTCGACCTGGACGAAGATCCGCTCCGGGTTGGTGGGGTCGATTCCCAACAGGCGGGCCTGAAGCTCCCCTCGGACGAGTGGGATCTGGTATTGATTCGCGGTCACGCCACCGTCGTCGGAGACCGACAGTCTGTGAACGAGCTGGGAATCCGCGCCGAGCCCAGCCCCCGTTCGATAGATGCGCAGGGGATTCGACGGCGCAACACGCACGCGGGTGTAGGGGATGTCGCTTGACGCCAATGCGGACCAGGAAGAGGCAAGGTCGGGACTCACGAAGAAATTCGTCGTCGTATCGCTCTTCCCGGCCAGAAGGTACAGGGTCGACGGCGCGCGCGGATCCGTCGCGACGTCGAACGTGGGGAGGCTCGCCGCACCGCCCGCGGGGCTTTGCCATTGACAAAGGTCGGGCGTACCTGACCTCAAGCCGTTGGCGTACGTGGCGACGAAGACGGCCCCGCCGGCGGCTACGGCGAGGGGCGCTTCCTCGGTCGAGGCCACGCCCATGACCTCGTTGCATAGAAAGTCGAACGCCGAGCCGTCGTCGTTTTCGACAATCAACCCCCTATTGGTCCGAATGATCATGTGTTCGCGAGAGTCGACGGAGCCAGCTCCCGACGGGAGCCACCACAGTCCCGTTCCCTGGGGGGGATCGTGGGCCGAGGCGGGCGCAATCAGGGCGGCCTGCGCAAACACCCCCGCGAGAATCCCCCCAACGGTCGCATTCGTCCTCATAGCCCGGTACACCCGTTCTTGCGCAACAAAGAACCGGAAGCCAAGCCGCCGTTTGGATAGGCGAGTACGAAGTTGTAACACATCTCTTGCTTGGTTCCCTGGCCGTAAAAAGCCGGGCCTCCGTACTCGCACGTCGTCGTCAGCGTATCGCCTGGATTGATTGATTGTGGTGTGGGGTAGGAAACCTGGGACGCGAATTCGAAGGGCTTGTCGATCAACATGTCCGTCTTGCCATTGGCACGCGTGATCACCGTCGTCATATGCCGCCCTTGAAGGTGCATGTGCGGCGTCGAGGAAAGGATCGTCACCGGCGTCTGGGTCGTCGGCTTGCAGACCCCGCTGGCCTTGCCGCCGGCAGGCAGCACGATACCTTCGGTCCCAAGCCAATGAATGCCCGCCTCGTTGGGGCGCAGCTTCTTCGTAACGCAGACCCTCGCCCCGCTTGCGTCAGGCTGTGGTGTCGAGGTGGTGTTGTTGTAGTGAATCTCGAGCGTGAACCCCTTGCCCGACACGTCTTGGCCGACGTCCTTGGGGAGCGCCGAGCCCTGACCGCCGGGCGCCCATCCCGTCACCATCTGGGCCGAGGGGTGCGCGCCCGAGCAATCCGCGTCCGCTCCGTCAGTGACAGTGCCAGCATCGTTGTAGAGAATCCAATGATGAATGACCTTGTCGTTGTCTATCAGGGGTTTCCAATCCACCATGTGGACCTTGTCCGTGCCCCACGGCGGCGCAAAGCTGAAGCAGTGATAGAGGTCCGGCGTGGTGGGCACGTTGTAACGCGTGCTCTTCGACGAAGGATCGTGTGCTTTGAGTTCGTAGCAGGTCACGTCGGGATCGAGCGCGACGGTATCCGTGCCGGCTGGCGCTCCCATCGCCCCGACAGATGCGCCGCCACCACCACTTACGCCAGTGGTCGGGCTACAAGCGCTCGGTTTCGCACCGGCATTGATCCACACGGTGAGCGTTGCGCTCTCACCCGCGGTCAGTCGAGCCGCGGGCGCCTGCGGCATCGGATGCGCGTCGTCGTTGATGCGCGCAATGACGGCCTGGCCCACGGTCATGGAGGCGTCCTTGGTCCGTTTGTTGAAGTCCGCAGCAACCGTTAGCGACATCGGCGCTCCGAACTTGGGAGTGGCGCCATGGCAGTCGCTGCATCGTGACTGAAGCACCGCCGCGACGTCACACGGCACATCGGACGTCGTGCCGGGAACGGCAGAGACCCCGACTCCTGTGCTCGCGGTCGTTCCAGCAGGCGTCCCGGCAGGCGTTCCCGCCGCCGTCCCCACGCCTCGGGCTCCTCCGGTCCCAGCTGTGATGCCCGGCGCATGGTCTGCGCCGCTGCCCGACACCGAGGCGCCTCGGACACCTCCTGTGGATGATGTCCCAGTTCCGGGCACGGTCGATTGGTCGCCTCCCGGAGCTCCAGAGCACCCCGCCGTGGCGAGAAGTACGCGAGCCGCAAATAGTCTCAGTCTGGATGCGTGGGTGTGTTTCATTAATGAGCCTCCGCTGAATCGACAATGAAAGGGAGCGTGTGTCGTTCTTTCGCTTTCACTCAAAGCAACAAGCACGCCACGCCAGGTCTCGATCCACATGAGCCATCGAGATACGAGAGCTTGGCTATCTATTTGCACTTGAAGCGCAGGTACCCTTTTCCGGCATGTCCCACCCCATTGTTAAGAGGAGCCACAATGATCAATGCCCCGCTCGGCACCTCCGCGCCTGCGTCAGCGAACCCCTCGAACACCGCACTCAACTCGGTAAGTGACAACTCTCGAATGCCAGGCTTTTACGACCTTCCAATCGAACACCGCTGGGCGAGCCTGCTCGAACGTGGCCTGTTGACCGAAGAAGAGCTGGCACGCCTGGTTTATGGAGGGCTCACGGCTCACGTGGCCGACGGCCTGGTCGAAAATGCGATCGGACTACACGCGCTACCGCTCGGAATTGGACTCAATTTCACAATCAACGGGCGCGATCATTTGGTTGCAATGGCCGTCGAGGAGCCATCGGTCATAGCCGCGGCGTCCAACGCGGCTCGCATCATTCGAGGCGGTGGCGGGTTTTGCGCCGAGGTGGACGCCCCCATCATGACGGCTCAAATCGAGATACGTGGTGTCGAAGACATCGACCAGGCGACGCGCGCGATCGAGGGCGACGAACCGAGTCTGTTGGAGCTTGCGCGCGCCGCGGTACCGCGACTGGTCGAAAGGGGGGGCGGTCCGAGAACGTTGGAGATAAGGGCGATCGACCAAGGGAATCTCGTCGTGCATGTCTACGTCGATTGTCGGGATGCCATGGGCGCGAACCTGGTGAATACCGTGGCCGAGGCAATGTCCGGGCCCCTGTGCGCACTCGCAAAGGGACGTCCAGGCCTGCGAATCCTCACGAATCTGACGGATCGTCGTTGCGTGCGCGTTGGGGCTCGCATTCCGTTCGGCTTGATGGATACCCCCGCTCGCCGCGGCGCGGAGGTAGCCGATGGGATCGCGGCCGCGTCGCGATTTGCCGACCTGGATCCGTATCGCGCCGCTACCCACAACAAGGGAATCATGAACGGGGTCGATGCCGTTGTGATGGCGACGGGCAACGACTGGCGCGGCGTTGAAGCCGGTGCCCACGCGTTCGCGGCCCGCACCGGACGGTATCGACCCTTGGCGGTATGGCATGTCGTTGGCGCAGAGCTGCATGGCGCGTTGGAAATGCCGCTGGCGCTTGGAATCGTGGGAGGCACGACGACGTTTCACGCGGGCGCGCGCGTCGCTCTTCGCCTAATGGGAGTGACGTCATCAGGCGATCTTGCGTGCATCGCGGGTGCCGCGGGACTGGCGTCCAACTTCGCCGCCTTGCGCGCGTTGGCCACGGACGGAATTCAGCGTGGCCACATGCGGATGCATCAGCGGGCGGTGGCGCATGGCTTGGCCCTGTCGCCACCGGATTCGAAAGCTGCGAAGATTCAAGCCATCTGACTGTCACGCGACGGTGCCGCCGACGGATGAGCGCGGGCGGCGCCGTCCAGGTCGGCCGACACGCTGGCTTTGATGCAAGGGGATTGCACGGATGCTACCCCCTCCCGCTCCCCTCCCCGTTCCGCCGGCCGTCGGACCGGTGGGTTTTACGACTCGCTCGGTGCGCGAGGCTCGCGGGGTTTTCGCATCTTGTGCTTGTCGAGAAGGCGGAGAAAGTGAACCCGGTCGACCTCGGCGGCGTTGGCGGAGGCGGTGATCTTGCCCCCGTTTGCGGCCAGAAGGTTTGTCAGATACTCCACCTCGAATCGGTCCACGACGCGCGCCTTGCCGACCTTGAACGGCTCGATCCGCATGGTCCGTGTGCCCGCCGATGGCGCAGGGGTTGGGACCAGATCGTCGCAGCCGAACGCCAAGATCTGCTCGACGGCGTTGCGGAGCTCCCGAATGTTTCCGGGCCACGGGCGCTCAGCAAGGCGAGCCCTGGTGCTTTCGTCGAGATCGTGCCGCTGTCCGTCCCGGGCGAACTGCTGGTCGAGAAAGTGCTCGATCAGCAACGGAATGTCCTCGACCCTGTCCCGCAGCGGCGGCATGGTCACGCACGCGACCGCCACCCGGTAGTAGAGATCCTCGCGGAAGCTTCGCCGGTTCACCTCTCGCCGGAGGTCCCTGTTCGTTGCCGAAACCACCCGTACGTCGATGGGAACCACTGACGACGAGCCGATCGGCTTGATTTCGCGGCGTTCCAACGCCCCCAGTAGGCGAGGTTGAAGATCGAGGTCCAACTCGCCAATCTCGTCGAGAAAGATGGTTCCACCGCGCGCGCGCACGAAGGCACCGGGGCGCGCTTGGCTGGCGCCGGTGAAGGCGCCTTTTTCGTGACCGAACAATTCGGCCTCGATCAAGGTCCGCGGAATCGCGGAGCAATCGACGACAACGAACGGACGGTCCCGGCGCCGGCTGTTCTCGTGCACGGCCCTCGCCGCCAGCTCCTTGCCGGTGCCGCTTTCGCCCTCCAGCAAGAGCGTCGTATCGCGCGCCGCGACGCGCGCCAGCCTGTCGAACAAGGCGCGCATGACCGGACTGCGGGCGATCATCGCGCCGAAGCGCATATCCGGATGCAAGGTCACCGCATCGGCCTCGCCCAGCAAGGCAAACGAGATGCCCGAGCGTCCGAACCGGATGCGGGCCCGCTCGGTCAGGTAAGCCTCTCGGACGCGAAGGCCGCCGACTTCCGTTCCATTCTTGGAGCCTAAGTCACGCAGCAGATGCCCATCCCGATCGCTCACGATCTCGAAGTGCATCCTCGAGACCGTTGGGTCCGACAACACGAAATCCGCGCCGGTATGACTCCCCACGACGACGCGTTGTTCGGAGGTAACGAGCTCCACGCGAGGACCTTCTCCCATCTCGATGCGCAACCGATAGCGCTCTCGAGTGATACCGGGCAGCCGACGATTCGGCGCGAGAGTCGTGATCAATTCTGGCTCGCTGTCGTTCATCATGTCGCGGAGATCCTGGCGCAAATTCGCCCCTTGGCCTTCCAGGACCTCGCCAGATCAGGGCAGGAAGTTGATAGCGCCCTTGGAGCCTGTCAGGGACGGGCCTCGCCCGTGGATGGCGCTTGATTGCGGCGAAACACGGCAACCACGTGGGTCTTGCGCGACAAGAACGACCCGAACAGCGCCAGGAGCAGTGCCCTCCACGTCCAAAAACGACGGCGATGTCGCGATTTGACCGGTAGCAGGGGAGTGTCGCCAGTATCGTTCACCCACGCGGTCCTGAGCGCCATGAATCGCTCGTTGAGGAGGGGGATGCGCGTGTCGGTGTAGGTGGTGTGATATAGGCGTTCGAGCGCGAGGCCGTTTCTGTGGCCCAGCACCAACAACGCCCGAAGGGACAGGATCTTGCGATGAAACGGCTGGTGCAAGGTGTCCGCGAAAGCATCGGGCGCCCGTAGGTCGATGGCCGCGGCGTTGGTGGTGCCGACAAACAACACGCCGCCCGGTCGAACGAGGCGCGCGAGATCCCGCATGAAGCCGACGATGTTGGACGAATGCTCGATGACGTTCTGCGCGATGACCATGTCGAAGCGCGGCCACAGGGGAATCGTCGACGAGAACGCCGGGGTGAACCGATCGAAGCCCACGGCGCCGGCGTATCCGCGCAACTTCAGGTACGCGACCAGGGCGCCGTTGCCGCAGCCGTAGTCGAGTATCCGCATGTCGCGCTTCAGGCCGGCGGCCTTCAGCCGCCGAAGCTGCCCACGGAACAGGAGGCGCCGTCTCCAGTCGAGGGCGACAGGGGCGTGATCGGGATAGTCTTGATAACGGGAGCCGAGATCGACTTCGCGAGCGGCGTGAATGCTGCCGCAGTCCGCGCAACGCCACACCGGAAAGGCGCTGCCCCGAAACCGGCCGACGTTGCTCCGAACCGCCACGACTTCGGGAACACCGGTCCGGAGCGAGGCGGTGCAGCAAACGCTGCAGATCACAACCGGCTTCAACGTCCGAGCATTGACTCTGTGCGCGTTCATGGGTCTGCCTTTCGCAAGAACGATGCCCGTCACCTCCCCGAGCGGCGAGGCGGATTAGTAATGCCGGTTGAGGACGTACCAACCGAACGCGCGCAGCATCACCTTCGACAGCGACGGCTTGAACAGAGGCGCGGCGGCGGTCCAACTCGCTTCGACGAGCTGTTCCGCCTCGTCGACGCACGCCTGGACGGCGCCGCAGTGATCGAGCAAGCGGATTGCGCGAAATATAGCCAGCGGCGTCTTTTCAGGGCTGCGCAACGTCCGGTACAACCAGACGCGCTGCGGCCCGTCCAACATCCCCATGGCTTTCGCTACCGGCAGCGTGACCGTGCCGTTGACGATGTCCTCGCCGCGCGATTTCACGTTGCCCTTGAATCCCCGCAGGTTGAGGACGTCGTCCAGAATCTGAAAGGCCACGCCCAACGATTCGAAGAACTGCCCGAGCGCTTCGACCTGCAGGTCGGTGCCCTCGCCGGCGACGCCTCCCATACGCGCCAGAGCTCCCGCCGGCGCACCGGTCTTGAGCCGGTGGCAAGCCCGAACGCGTTCCACGAGGGCCACGTTGTCCCCCGTCTCGACGACTCCCGGCATCAGATCATCCAGACCCCCAAGATCGAGGGCCTGACCGGCGTGACCCGCCCGCAAAGCTTCGAAGTAAAGGTCATAGATCTTCAGCTTTCGGTCCGTGTCCAGGGGAACGCCGATCAACAGTTGGTGCAGCAGGAAATAGGCGGCGGTTCCCGCGTTGATGGCCAGCGGCTCGCCGTGAATCAGGTGACACGTCGGTCCACCGCGCCGCACCTTCGATCGGTCCTGGACGTCATCCACGATCAGCGATCCGACGTGCATGAGCTCCGGCATCGCCAGCCAACGGGCGAAGCGACGCGAATCCCCCTGAACGACGTCGCAGCAGGCCAATGCAGCGTAAGATCGCCAGGATTTTCCGCCGCGATCGGAGATGTCGCGGATCGGTTTGAACAGCGTCCGCGAAAGCTGCGGGAGATCGACTCCCAACATGTATTGGGGCCGGCGGTCGCTTGCGATCAAATCGCGCGCTTCGTTGGGCGTCGGGTCGAGTGGCAGCACCGCGGCCACGGAGGCACGCACCTCCGCGCCGACCTC
Organism: Pseudomonadota bacterium; assembly: GCA_017881245.1. Classification (GTDB taxonomy): domain Bacteria; phylum Myxococcota_A; class Polyangia; order Fen-1088; family Fen-1088; genus FEN-1088. The sequence goes on along the minus strand of JADGRC010000014.1, from coordinate 1,372 downwards.
GGTGAAGAACTGGTCAAGGGTCTCGACCGAGTCGTACCCGCTGCGCTCAAGGTAGGCCGCCCCGTGCACCGGGGTTCCCCGCACGTGGCCGTGGACCTCGCAACGGCCCTCCCAGAAGGCCGGCTTCGAGATCACGGTCAAGAATTCCTGATCGGGGAAGGCGACGTCGATGTCGAAATGCGCGTCGAGCGCGGGAATGTCGATGTGAATGGCCGTCGGATAGCTATGGAAGGTTCGGACGCTGCGCCAACGACCGCTCACGTCGAGCTGAAAATCAGCGAGCGATTGCGCCACGCCATCGGCACCGACCAGAATCGCCCGTTGTCCCACGATCTCGCCAGTGGCGATTCGTGTCATCGTGTAGGCGGTCAGCTCGCGCCCGTCGTCGAGCTGCGCGGCGATCCAGGTCCAAGCCATTTCCTGGCCGAGGGCGGGCGCCGTCTCGTCGGCCGCAGGGGCCTTTGCGTGGCCGCCGAACTCGTGGTCGTACCAACCGCCACCGCTGGCTGGTGTCGGCACCCCGTCGTCGATCGTGATCGTTCCCCAAACCTGACAGCGCGGAACGAAGTAGTAGAACATCGTCTCGCCGCTCGGGGCGTGGACCAGACCGTCGTCACCGTGCCGGTTCGCGTCCTTGAGCGGCCAGAAGGACAGCTGGCAAGCGATCCCCTTCTCCGCGTCGCGGAGCGCAAGCGCGTAGGTTCCTTCGTCCGTCTTGACGAGGCGGGCATCGCCGAAATCCAGGTCCAACCGATCGCGAGCGACGGAAACCGGTGCGTCGAATCGACGGTCGGGTAACGGCACATCTCCTTGCTCCAGGACCTCCAGCATCGCGCGGTCAAGCCGTGGGTCCTTCGAGCCCCGGCCGCTCCGGATGCGTTCGATGCCTATTTGCGCCGCGTGCTCGTCCACCCGCGATGCCGCGGCGTACACCTGCCGCTCGGGATCGCTTATGGCCCAGGTCAGGGAATGCGCGTACTCGATCTCCCCGGTCGCCTGGTTGCGCCCGCGGGCGATTCGGAAGAAGGCGGCGAATACGGACAGGTTGCGTCGGTCTTGGGTTCGCAGGTGCGTGTTCAGGTACCACCACTCGGTGGTCGCGGACGAGTGCGGCAGATCCTGCGTCCCGAGATCGATGGGGCCGGCCGGTGGCCAATCTCTTGGCCGGTCGAGCTCGCCGATCGCAACCTCGGGAATACCGGCAGGTCCGTCGAGTGGGTTCGAAGGCCAAATCTGCTGCGCGGTCGCGATGCTCATTCGCTTGCTCCTGGACAGGGTTTCGGGGGGTGGTCCTGCCCATTCACGCTGCACAGGTTAGGCCAAGATTCTTTGCGTAGCGCCGGACAGGCGGCGCCAGCCGACCCCAGTCATC
>JADGRC010000013.1 GCA_017881245.1 Pseudomonadota bacterium | reverse complement strand
GCCCCGCCGTCGCCGGAGACCACAAGCTCTCCGCTCGTCGATGAGAACGCCACCTCCATGGGAAGCTCCCCGGCAAGCCTCTGTATGGGTACCGACGCCGCAAAATCCGCAGCCACGCGCCAGAGCAAAGCGCCGCCAAGGGTGGACGCCGCGAGTCGGGTGCCGTCAGGCGAGACGGAGACGGCGGTCGGCAAGTTGTCCGTGACCCCCCTCGGCGAGACGAGCGATCCGAACACGCGGCGCGCTCCCGGATTTCCACTCTGGGCTCGCGTGGCCAAGCGGTCGACGCCCCCAATCCACATGCCGGTTTCGTCCATCGATGAGACCCCGTAGTCATCGACCGCGGTGTTCGTCCAATGTCTTTGCGAGGTCACATCGAAGACTTCGTTCCCAAACAAGACCAGGGCGCCGGACTCGGAATACATGGGTTGTTTCCCCGCGCGCCACGAAACGACGAGCTTGCCGTCCGCCGACCAGAGCCTGGAAATGCCATCAGACCTTGCGGCAAAGCTGTCCCCTCGGGGCGAGATCTCGATGTTCGCCAAACCGTAGTACGGATTTACCGGAGGCAGGTTCTCGGGAAACGGGTCGAGGTTGACCGGCCGATAGTCGAGCCCCGAAAGCGACCAGCTCTTCACGTTGGGCTGTGCTCCGCTCTCCTCGGTCAGAATGCGGCCGTTCGTCATGGCCGCCGAGAGGAAGTCTCCCGCAAGCTCGGTCACCAACACGCCATCGCGGGTCCGCCAGACGCAGAGCGACCTGTCCCACGCGAGGACGTATTCGCCCTCCGCGGAGAATCGAACGCGGGCGCCGTCGCCGGCGCAGTTGGCGTTCACCTCCATGTCCAGCCCCGCTCCGGTGGCGACGTCGGTCACCCGCACCCTCCCCCCCACCGCCAACCCCACGAGTCGGCTGGCGTCCTGTGAGAACGCGATGGTCCCCGGTGGCGGACCGGCGAGCCGCAGCGTTCTCGGAGCCGCATCGTCCTTGTTCGGGTAGAAAACCACGCTGCCGTCATCGTGGAGTACGGCCAGCGCATCGGCGCCGGGTGGGTAGATGGCCTGCACGACGTTCGGGGCGTTCGGGGGTGTCGGTGGAATCGCGCCGCACGCCTGCCATCGCCACGAGCGTGAGACCTGGGGATCGACCGCCATGACGCCGGTTCCTCCGCCGCTCACCGACGCACCTCCGACACCGCCGACCCCGGCGCCGCGTGGTCCACCCGAGCCTCCAGCCAGGCCGCCGCCGGCCCCGCCCGTGGGCGCGGCCCTACCCCCGTTGCCGCTCGCCCCGCCGCCCGTGCCGCCCCTACCCACGACGATCTTGGCGGAACCGCAGCCGACAAGGCACGCGAGCAACGCCAAAACCGAAGGCGAACGACCAGGACCAAGCCTTGAGCCCATATTCAATCTTGTCATGTCCATTCACAGAATGATTGAAACCGCCGCCGCAATCCTTACAGGGTGCCCTTTTGTCGCCGTCCCGGACGAAATCACAGGCCCGCGCGGTCGCGGAGCAGTGAGGCGTGCGGGCCGGCGGGAAACCGCTGCAGATAGGCGCGCGCGTCGGCCTGGGCGCCGGCCTCGTCACCGGTTCGGGCGCGACACGCGCTGCGACCGTAAAGAGCACGTTCCCCGACCGTCGCCGTGGACCGAGCGGCGAGGACCCGGTCGAAGTCTCCTAGCGCCGCCGCGCAGCTCGTCTCCGCGCTCAGCTCGGCGCGCGCGAGGCGCAGCGCGATGCCACGCTCGTCGTCACGCAATGCCAACCGGCCGAGTCCGGCCAGCGCCGCGCCGTGGTCCCCCGAACGCAGCTCTCCTTCCGCACGCACCGCCTCGACCTCATCGACGAGGGCACCGTTCGGAAAGCGCCGCAGGTACTCGTCACACAGGGCAATCGCGCTCGAGGCCCTGTCCTCGCGCCGCAGTAAAGCGACCGCACGCGCGAAAAGGCGGACCTCTTCGGAGCGCGGGATCTCGACGCCGATGCCCCCGTTGTAGCGACCGCCGGCCGGGGGCGCGCCGAAGGAAGAAGGCTCGACAGCCTGCCGCTCCGACCACCCGTCGCGCGGGCGGCGCGGGCGCACCGATGCGCTCGCGATCGTCGTGGTCGTCGGGGTCGGGGTCGGGGTCGGGGTCGGGGGGCCCATTGGTGCAATGGGGCGTATGGGTGGCGTGAGCCCCAGCCTCGCGGTAGTGCTGGCCCGAGCAGGCTCAAGCGGTGCCGGTCGCGCAGGCGAATCGGACGGCTCGTTCAGAGGATCGTGCGCGGGACTTGCCGCCGGGCCCGAACGAACCGGACGCACGACGCCGGCCCCACGGTGAGTCGCCGGAAGGCGCGCCTCGGACGTGGGGCGCGGGACCGGCCAAGACAGCGCCGACACCAGCCGCCGCAACGACCAGCCTCGGTGAGCGACGACGGTCGCGCCCGTCGCGAAGAGACCGCCTCCGAAAACCAGGGCCATCGCCACCGCGATCGCGGGAACCCACCGCGCGCGTCCGTGCACGGCCCTGGCCGCCAACGAATCCCGCAGCCGGCGCTCAACCCGAGAGACCGCGAATCCATCGAGCGGCGGCGGGGACGGAGTCGTGCTCAACAAACGCGAGAGATCGGCGTAGGCGCCGGCAGAGGCACCGGTTTCGCTGGTGGCGCCGAGCCGGATGGGAGGAAAAGTCCGCGGTTTCTTCATGGGGTGTCCCCGCCGGCCAGTTGTTCCCGCTCCGCCGTTGCCTGTTCCTGATGACGCGCCAGCGCCGCCGCCAGCTTTCTGCGCGCCCGGTGCACCCGAACGTAAACGTTCTCGACCGAGCAGCCCACGGCCACCGCAATCTCGTCGCAGCTTAGGCCCTCGAGCTCGAACATCACGATCGCGGTCCGGTACTTCTCCGCCAGCCCATCGAGCAATCGCTGCAAGACGACGCCCGTCTCGTTCTGCTCCGGCGACGCGGGATCCTCCGTCGACTCGGGCCCGATCCACGCCCGCGCGCTGGTCTCGTCGCTCCACCAGGGAAACGCGCGCCGAAGCCGGGCGCGCCACGTGTCGCGACGACGACGAGACTTGGTGACGTTCGCCGTGACGCCGAAGAGCCAAGTCCCGAACGCGGCCCGCCGGGGATCGAAATCCTGACGCTTCCGGAGGGCGACCAGGAACACGTCGTGAACGACATCCTCGACGTCGGCGTCCGCGGCCCCGAACCGCCGGACCCACCGAGTGACATCGGCGACGTACCGTCGATAGAGCGCGCCAGGATCCGCATCCGGCGCGCACTCGAGGGCGAAGTCGCCGGGCGCTTCCTCGGCAACCATCCGTCCCGGCAAGCGCATGAGCCTCGGCCCCATGGTGTCCTTATTGCCCCGGCCGGTTCATTCCTTACAGACCTTCCGTGCGTGGTGTCGGAAATGACACCGACGCCCCGATGGTCAGCTCCACCTCGGTCCGGGGAAGCTCGTGAAGGGACACGGGATTTTCCGTCGCCAGATCCTGTCGCTGCAACCGTAGGGCGACTTGTCCGGCCGCGATGAGTCGAATCGGCCCCCAAACCGGAAGGCCGAGGCGCGGGCCCCCCCAGACCTCGGGAGCGATGCGCCCAGCTCTCTGCGGGGTCGCGAAGAGATCGCCGTGGGCGTCGACCCAGGCCGCGCCGGCCCCCGCGGCGAGCTTGACTTGCCAGCCGTCGTCGCGCCCGAGCAGCCGCGCGGCGGCCCCAAGGCGAAGCCTCCCGGTTCGCCAGCTTGCCGTCCCGGTCCCGAGCGGCACGGTCCGTTCGCTCGAAAGGCCGGCCGAGGTCAATCCCTCCAGCCAGAATCCGGATCTCCCAATCGTGCCCTCGAGGCTCAAAGCGGGGACGACCGGATCGCTCTGCAGCGGCGCGAGAACGGAAAATGAAAGGGCCACGCTTCCTCGCCATCCCGCCGAAGGTCGGGGTGGCGATTGAGGAGCGAGGGAAATGGGAGCGGCCGAGGACGCGACGACCACCTTGCGCGTCGCCTCGGGATAGGGCACCGAGACCTCCGGTCCCCGCTCGGCCGACCACGCCACCAGCAATGCTGCGGCGACGTCCGCACGGTCGTCACATCGCACGGGGGCTACCACCGCCTTTTGGCCCACGAGGGTACCGGCCCCGCTGCGCAACGACACATCGAGCAGACCATCAGCCAGTGAGACGCGCGCCTGGCCGATTCGCCCGGCCCGACCGGCCGTCGCATCCGCCGGAGCCAGCGCGGCATAGCGGGACCGAACGGCATCCGCGCTCGGACAATCGGCGGCACCGACGATCTCCAACCCGTCAACGCCACCTGGTGCGACCCCGGCGGCGGCGAGCAGAACAATCAGCGCCGTCACGCGAGCCCGCCGGTTTGCTCAGTCGTTGGCGACAGGTTCATGACTCCGCTTCCGCACAGATTACACCCGAAAACGAGCCTCGCGGCGCCTACCCGTGCTCGCGCGTACCAGCGCGAACTGCGACACCGATGTCACGGCAGGATTGGGCAGGACGTTGGCAAGACGGCCAGGAAGGGACCGCCATCCGGCTATTCATATATAATTGTTGATTGCCTTGAGCGTCCCCGGGTGGCACCTGTCTTGCTGTTTCGCGGCGTGGAGGGCCCGATGACCGACCCACAGCGAGACTGTACAACCCCATCCCCGGTCCGCGGTGTCCGACACCGACACCTCCGGCGCGGCGGTGTGGTGCTGCTCGTGATGGGAATACCCACGGGATGTTTGGGCGGACTCGACACCCTGGGGGTGGAAGAGATCGTCACCGAAAGTCAGGGCTTGAACGGCAAGCCCGCGATCGAGGACGATCGCATCGAGGACAAACATCCGGCGTTCGATCCGGCACGGGTGGTCATCGAGCGGTTTGACCCGCCAGGTGGATGGGGGATCCCATGCGACGTGTCCCTGAACAAGAGCGCCACGGTCACGAAGTTGGAGATCCTGCCCTTCGGCGCCGATGCCGAAGGTGCGCTGAAGGACAAGCTGTTCGCCACCCGGCCAGGCGCTCTACAGGTCGCGAGCGCGATTGCGGGCGTGGATACCATCCCTTCGATGGAGGTCGTGAACGGCTTTCTGAAACCCTTCGATGACGGGCTTTACGCCGCGGTTGAATTGGTCTTGGAGGATGGGGCAAACGGCGCGGCGCTGGGAAAAAAGCGGGTCCTGACGTCATTCCTGGCGGGCATTGTCAACACGCTGGGGACCGCCGCGCCGGCCCGCCGGCCACCCCTGGAAGACGCCGCCGTTCTGATTGGGGCGTCGCTAATTCTGGGCGGTGAAAGCCCGATTCTCGACTCCGCACTGCTCGGGCGTGCCCGACAGCGGGCCCAGGGTTTTTCATCCGACCCGCGGGCGCGGCCCATCGGGTTCTATTCGTGGAACCCCGCTCTGGGGCAGATTTTCACACAAGATCGCTTCCTGCAGAATGTGAATGACGATGAATCGTTCGCCACCTTCATCGCGCTGGCGCTGGTTCTGCAGGGAGATCCCGCGCTGGCGGCGGAGTATCAGCGCTGGGTCGCCATGTACGCGGGGCTGACCAATCCCTACGTGGCGTACACGCTGGATGTGTTGGTGCCCTTCGTCGCGGGGCCCGAATCCCTGGATACCCCGGATGCGGTGGAGGCTAGTTTTCGCGTGAGTCATCCGGCGATGACGGCATGTTTGGGGCCGCGGCTGGCGTTTTTACCGGGCTCGCACAGCAAGGAATCCGATTTCTTCGACGGCCTTTATTGCGGCGGCGGCGCGCCGGCCGCCGTGAATCTGATCGACGTGCTGATCAACGGCCTACGTGGACACGACCTGGACCTGGCGCCCACGGCCGATTCGGGCTGGTACGACTATCAGTTGTTCGCGCTCGAGACCTTGTTGCTTCCGGAACGCGGCGCCGAGAACCAGAATATGCTGCTGACCGCCGGCTACAAGCGCAAGCTGATCGATTCGTTCAAGTCGATCCTGATCCAGCATCGCGAGACCCACGTCAAGCAGCTCGCGTATGCCGGCAATAGCGCGGCGGAGATTCCACCCGTGGACGTCTATCCGCTGTTCCCAGTCGAGCCATTTCCCACGTTCTACCTGCGAACGGCCCGCGCCTATCGATTTTTGCGGACGTTCCTGGAAGCGAACCTCGGGACCGGAGTTCTCGACGGCACACGGCGGCTGCGTGAAACCGGCGACAGCACGACCGCCGTGCTTTCGGTCGAATTGGCCGCGCACATCCAGTTGCTTTACGGATTGTACTTCCTGTCCGCGGACGCGGTGGGCATGGACCGAAACGGCGCGCTCTTGCCCGATGAGTTGGTCGAGGTGCCGCCGGATGCCGCGGTCACGCGGGCGCGCGCGTGGCTCAAGGATTGGCGCACCGATCCGGATGTGGCGTCAGACCCGCGCGTGATCGTGCCGATCTGGCAAGATGACGCCACCACCCGCTACTGGGCGGTCATCGGAGTCAAGGCCGTGCGCGCCCGGGCGTCGTTCGTGTCGGGGCACGAGCCCGAGATCACCTGGCCGGACTGCGCGTCGCAAAAAATCGTGGCTCACGACTACACGATGCTGGTCGAGGAGACCGCGGAGGTCGAGATTGGCAATGCCCACCCGCCGCTGACCCGCGCGGAGCTGCGCGACGTATGCGATCGCTACACGACAAAGGACGACATCGTTCGCGCCCTGGAAGCCCTGTGAGACGCCCTGTGAGAGGCCAGGCGCCTGTTGGTCACCTCCCACGTCTCCTGGCGATAGCGGGAGTGATGTCCGTGGGTTCTTTGCTTTCAGTCTTCGTCGGCGGATGCGGGCTGTCGCAGCTTCAAACCGCGCGAACGACACCGCCCGGGGCCTGGCGAACCACGATTGGGGCCGGCTTCGCGTACAACAGGCTCATCAAGGAACGCGAGAACTTGGTTGTTCCCGTCTCCAATGTGCCGGTCGAAATTGTCGTCCGGCACGGAATCAACGATCAGGTGGACGTGGGTCTGCGAACGTTCATGGGTCTTGGCGCGCTGGCCGACGCCAAGTGGAATCTTCTGCCCGTCGATCGCCGCGCGGCACTGGCCGTCGCGTCGGGAGGTGGTGTCGCCGCCGATCCCGGGGGGACGGAACGCCTCGCCTGGATCGCGCACATTCCGATCTCCGTCATCGCCAGCACCGAGCTGACACGCCTGATCACACCCTACGCCGCAATCGGCTACCGGTCGTTCTGGATCTTCAACTACGGTCCGCCGCCCGAGCCCGGCCAACGCTACGCGGCGCGCTCGTGGACCGGGGATGGAGTCGCTCTGGCGCAGATCGGGGTCGAGCTGTCCACTCCGGGCGGGCGGGCATTTCTCTTGGAATATGGCTACGAACGCCCCGTCGTCGACGATCCAGGCGATTCGTTTTCGTTCGTTCCCACCCACCTCTTTTCGGTAGGCTTTCGAATGAAGTCAGCGCCCACGTCCCGCTGAGTGGTCGCGAATTCGCCGATAGCGTTCTCAACCGGCGTCACGCCGCATGAACGGACTGACGAACCCGACATCGCCGTCGCATCGGTGCCACACTGTACCCATGACGACGAAAGCGCCGATTTTCGGACTCGGGGGCGTTCGGTGTCTTGCTCAACTTCGGCCATCGCGATGGCGAGCCACCTTGTCACTCTTGCCGCTCGCCCTTGCGGCAAGTTGCGGTGCTGCCCGGAATAGTATCGGCGGCGCGGGCGACGGTGGCATCGACGTGGGGGACGTGCGATCAACAGGCGGATCCGCGACGGGCGGATCCGCCGCCGCGGGCGGTGGCGCTGGGGCCGATGCCAGCGTCGAGCCCGCTCGGTCCAACGACGCGGGTGGCAGCGGCGGACACCTCGACGCGAGTGGCAGCGGCAGCGACGCAGGACCGACCGACGCACCCACCAGCGCCAACGACGCGGGACCGATCGACGCACCCACCGGCGGCAACGACGCAGGACCCACCGACGCATCCACCGGCGGCAACGACACAGGACCCACCGACGCATCCGTCCGCACGATACCCAGTCGCCATGCGGCGCTCACGTCCGCCTCGAAGCTCGATCTGCTGTTCATGATCGACGATTCCGCTTCGATGGCGCCCTTGCAAGCCAAGCTACGCGACCGAATGCCGGACTTCATGAATACGCTGAAGACAATTCCCGGCGGCTTGCCGGACTTGCACCTCGCGGTCGTGTCCTCGTCGCTCGGGGCTGGCAGATTCGCCGACGTCCCCGGATGCCAGCCTGGAACGCAGGGCAACGCGAACGGCGCGTTCCAGCATGCGGCGGCTTGCACCGGGCTTAACCCGGGCGAGACGTTCCTGAAATCCAGTGCCAACCCCAGCGGTGGCGCTCGCATCGAGAACTTCACGGGCGGAGACATTGCGGCGGTCTTCAATTGCATCGCGAACCTGGGCCAAAATGGCTGCGGGTTCGAACACCAGATCGAATCCGTCCGTTTGGCCTTGCAGCGGGCTTCGTTCCCGGGAGACGAAAACGCGGGCTTCTTGCGCGCCGACGCGTATCTGGGAATCGTGATGTTGACCAACGAAGACGATTGTTCGGTGCCCGCGGATTCGGATCTATTCGACACGACGATGCAGTCCGTGGCGGATCCATACGGCGGCCTTCAATCGTATCGGTGCAACGAATTCGGGCACCGGTGCGACCAACCCATGCCTCACGGGGTGGCGGGTCTGCCCCTGACGCTGACCGGTTGCCGCTCGGCGGAGGACGGCAGGCTGGTCACGGTGAACGGCTTCATCGACTTTCTTTTCTCCTTGAAGCCCGGACACCCTGAGCGAATCTCCGTCGCCGCCATGGCCGGTCCCACCACGCCGTACACGGTCAATCCGTACACCTTCATGCTGGGTAACGGCAGCACCGAGGTCCAGCCCCAGATGGCGCACTCGTGTTCCACCTTGGGCTTCGCCTACGCCGATCCCGCGGTGCGCATCCAGCAATGGACCGCCGCCTTTGGTCCGAACGGCTTCTTTGGGAGCATTTGCGCGGACGACTTCGGACCCACCATCACGTCAATCGCGCAGCAAATGGTCGGCCCTTAGGTGACTGTGCCCTCACAAGCCTGTCGTCCACCTTCGGTGATATACTTCTTAGGTTTTGAGCGAAGAAAGCCCAGCGGCCCGGGCGGAGGCGCGAAGGCGATCGTGGCGCCACGGAACAGTCGGCGCCGGTGAGGATTCGGTCCAATTTGATCTGGTCTTCTGGTCCGGGTTGACCCCCTCGGAACGTCTGGACAGCGTTCTCGAAATGGCGAGCGAATCCCTGAGCATCCAAGGAATGAATGGAGATTTACCCAGACTTTCGCGATCTGATTGGGGCGTTCGACGCCGCTGATGTTCGCTACTTACTCATAGGGGGCTATGCCGTGGCGTTTCACGCACGCCCTCGATTTACCAAGGATCTTGATCTCTGGGTGGATGATTCGGATGAAAATCTGACCAGGGTTCAACGTGCGCTGGAGTCCTTCGGCGCTCCCGGCGGCCTCGTCGAAGAACTGCGCCATGCAGATCCGCTGGACGTCGTCTGGATGGGTCGGCCCCCGACCCGCATTGATCTGGTGAAGGCAATCCCCGGGGTGGTGTTTGACGACGCCTTCGGACGTCGGGTCGTGGCCACCTGGCACGGCATCGACGTTTTCGTCATCGGTCTTCACGATCTCATCGCGGCAAAAAAGGCATCCGGGCGCGACCAGGATCTGATCGACGTGAAGATGCTGGAAGGCCAGGCGCGACGATGATACCGGGCCTACCAGAACACATTCGTTGGTCAGTTGACCGCATCATCGGTATCAAGGCCAACCCCAACAGGATGCCCAGGAACCCATACGTCACCGAACGACGCAGCGAGGCTATCCCTCTTTATCCGTGCTAAGCGGTGGGGATGGCGAACCTGGACGAATTGCAGAAGCAACACGAAGCGCGACTGGAAGCGCTGATCCAAGAGTTGGCGGGCGGGGGACAGGAATCGGACCTGGCGCTGGCGCGAGCGCTCGTCCACAAGGGGGTCCATCTGGCGGCCGACCGACGCGCAGGCGAATTCTGTGCCGTCGCAACGTTTCTTTGCGAAATGGTCAGTCACGCTCACGGCCTGATGCACCCGGGCGATGCCGGGAGCGGAAAGCACAACTGACGCGCCTTCGGTGCTCGCTGGAAATGGCGACGGTTACTTGACGACGAGGATACCGAGCGGCTGATTCAGCCCCGTGGTGGGTCCGGAGATCGTCGCGACCCCGGCCACGGCGAGGTTAGGTGGGGTACCCCGCGTCTGAACGACATAGATGGCGTTGGATCTGAAGTCGGCCAGGTACAGGACGGGCGGCGTAACGGTGGCGTCGACGAAAACCCCGCCCGGATAGGAGATCGGAGGGTTGGGCGAACCGATGGTCGCGACCGGGCTGGCGCTGCCCGTGGCGGTCGAAGGGAAGAGCCCGAACCCGATTCCCGGCATTCCAACGAACAGCGTCCCCGCCCCATAAGCCAGCGATTGGATGTTCGTGCCCGCCGAAGGCATGAAAGATCGAATGGGTATGGCATCGCCGGATGCCCCGGGCGCGAACGTCGCGATATTACCCCCGAACGAATTCGCGACGATCAGGTTCTGACTTCCGTCGAGCACGATGCCTCCCGGATCCGTGAAGCCACTGTTCGTGCCGGCGGTGATCACGCGATCGCTGACCCCTGACCCCTTCGGGAAATGGTAGACGCCCATGGCGCCCCCCGCCGAGGACCCGCAGAGCGGACAGGTCGACACAAAAACGTCACCGGCCGGCCCAATCGCGAGGCCCGATGGTGACCACATCGCCGCGTCCGTAAGCTTTCTGCTGGGGGCCACGTCGCCGATGGCTGTCGCCGGAAAGACGGTCACACTGGCGCCGATTCGATTGGCCACGTACAAGTCGCCTTGGGAATCGATCCCAAGCCCCAACGGCAAGGACAGCTCCGTGTGGGGGCCCGAAATAGTCCGGACCGGAGCGGTATCTCCCGTCGCTGTGAGTGCGAAAACCCTGATCTCGTTGGCAGGTTGGCCCACGTAGATTCCGGCCGCGGGGCCTGACCCACCGGAACGTCCACCTGACCCGGACGCGCCACCTACGCCACCCGACCCGCTTTGGCCACCCGCGCCGCCCAAATGGCCGGACGGAAGACGATTCCGGCGAAAGATTTCAGCCGTCCCGTCTGCATCGCCCCCCGCGACGAGCGCGTCCCCGTTTGGCAAGCCGGCGGAGGAGAAGCCCGTGCGCGCGACGCCCATGTCGCCGGCGACAAACCCGAAAGAGCGACTGGCGGCGTCGTACAGGTAGGCTTGCTTTCCGGCGGCGTTTCCCGCGAACAACACGTCGCCGCCGGGCAGCACGGCGGCCAACTGCGCGCGCGGCATCGGCTGCACGCCCGCGTCCCGGAACGTGGCGTTGACCAGATCGAACACCCAGGCCGCGGGTGTGTTTGCCGAAAGCGCCAGGATTTTGCCACCACCGAGATCGGCCGCGGTGCAACCCTCGCCAGCCGGCAAGGTGGCAAATGGCGTGGCATCGAACATACCGGCCGTCGCGTCGAAGCGTTCAACGGTGCTGCGCGCGGGAACGCCGTACGCTTGGCCACACAGAACCACCGCGCCGCCCGCGGGCGATCCGACGATGTTCGGAAACGCGCGGCCCTCGACCATGTGCCCTGGCACCGCCGTAAAGGTGTCCGTCGCGGGATCATAGATCTCGGCTGAGTCGAGGCCATCGAAATACATCACCACGCCCGCGGCGAAGCTCTGGATCTGGTTCATTCCGCCGACGACCAGCACCCGTCCGTCCCCCATGGTGACGGCCGCAGGGAACGTCCGCGCCACGCCCATCGCGCCCGCCGTCGGGGTGAACTGTCCGGTCTTCGGATCGTAAATCTCGGCGGAAGACATGGCGGCGGCGGCCTGGTTGATTCCACCCACGACCAAGACCCGTCCGTCGGTCAATTTTGCCTCGCCGAAATAGACGCGCGGCGCGGACATGCTGCCCTTCACGTTGAACGTTCCCTTCGCGGGATCGAAAACCTCCGCGGAAGACTCGACCGAAATCTTGTCCTTGCCAAGACCGCCGACCAGCAGAATCGTGCCGTCGTCCAGTGTCACGAGTTGGCCGCCGATCTGAAGTGATGCGGTACGGGCCACGCTCAACGCGCCCGCGGTAGGCGTGAACGACCCGGCAAGGGGAGCAAGGCACGTCCCTTCCTGACAGGTTCCCTTGTCGCACGCCGCGCCGCCGTCCACGGTGGCCGCGACGGGAAGGGGAATTCCCGTGCTCGTGTTCACGAAGACTGTGCCGGGGCTGCCACCGCAGGCCACCGTCTTCTCCATGCCGGTGAGATATTCCGGCAAGCGCGATGAATCGATTTCCTCGGGCGCGCAGCGCCCCTCGATACACGTGTCGCCGGTCTGGCAGTCGTCCTTGCCCTGACAGGCGGTGACAACCCCCAGCCGCACGAACAAAGTCTTCTGCGGAACCAGCGTCAGCACCGCCGTCCGGGTCACCAATTTCTTCCCCTTGTCGTCGAGGCCTGTCAGGACGACCTTGAATCGATCCGCCGTGCCATCGGCCGAATAGACCGCGTACGATCCGGGCAGCTCGTAGGGCTCCGTCGGGAGACCGGAAATCATGACCGGCTGATCAATCAAGGTCACGTCGGCCGGCAGGCGAGAGATCCGCAGACGCACGGAGGAAAGGGGGATGGGGGCGCCGAGATCCGTGGCGATGCCGAGCACGATCTCCGTGCGTTTTTTTTCGCTACATCCGGTCGCCGCGCAGAGCAGAGACGTCGCCACGATGAGCGACATCACCCGCCCGAGCGTCACGCGTGAGGAGGATACGGCCTTGGGGCTCTTCATGATTCTTTCCCGCGATGGCAAGTCATTCGGTACCGGTGGTTCCGATGGTTCCGGGCAGGGGACTCTGCGTGGGATGGGGCGCAAGGACAATCACGGTCGTCGTGGCGGCCGCGGCCGCAACCCCCGCCCAAAACCACCAGCGATGATAAAAAGGTGCCGCGTCACTCCCATGAGGGGACTCCAGGGAGACCGTGACGTCGCGCGATTGTCCAGCCGCGACCACGATCTCGCCGTGATGGGGAAGGAACCCAGGCGCCGACACGTCCAGCTGGTGCCCACCCGCCAGAAGATCGAGCTCGACGGGGGCGGGTCCGATGTCGCGGCCGTCAATACTGACGCGCCCACCGATCTGCGTCGCGACAACGCGCACGTGACCTCCCCGCGGCACCGCGGTCAAGGTCAGCGACACCGTCTGCGGCGTACCGGCGACGACCAAGATGTCCCGTCGAACCGGCGCGAAATCCGTCGCGCTGGCGGCGATCGCGTGACTGCCCGCCGCCAACTTCACGACGCCGCCAAGGCCCATGATAGCGGGACGGCCATCAATGGTAACCGCGGCCCCGGCCGGGCGCAGAACCACGGTCACGTCGGCCAGCAGGCTCTTCATCTCGGAGATGAGCTTTTCGACTTCCGTCTTCTTTTCGTGCGAAATCGCGGGGACGCGAGCGCCCGCCTCATCCAGATACGTGGTCAATCGCTCGATGGATTCAGGATAGCGAAACAGGGCTTTGTAAGTGAGACCCATGTTGTAAAGGACGATGGGCTCTTTGGAGATGGCGTACGCGCCCTCGAACTCCGCCAGTGACGCGTCGTAGTTCTGGTCCTGAAAAAGCGCGACGCCCTGCTGGAAATGCAATCGCGCTTCGCTGAGCTTGCTGGCGGGCAAAGGTGATGTCGCGGATGGAGGCATGGGCGTCGCCTTGTCCGCGGGCACCGGTGCGGGGGGCAGCGGCGCCGGCGACACGGCTTGAGGTGCCAAGCGCGGCGGCGCGACGGGGCCGAACGCCAAACCCCGCGCACACAGCGATACGAGCGTGATCGCCACGATTACCCCGCCCCGGAACGAAGAGCCGACCCTCGTCGCCTGCGCGCTGCTCTTGGACCTGCGAGAAATTTGCTTCATTGGTCTTGCCTTCGACAGGGTGAAAACCTAGGGGAAATCGGTCTCTATCTTCAACTTCGACCCATGATAACCGGGCAGCACCTGCCCCGAGACGGCATCGTCGGTTTGTGGCGACCCTTTGCGCTTGCGCGCGTCCCTTGACGTGACCCCCACGGCCGGCGCCGACGCGTTCTTGCCTGAGGCCACATCGTGTCCCGCATGGGCAGGATTGGTTGAACCGGTGGTCGGCCGCCCCGTCGGCGCGATGGGGATGAGCGCGGCGGGTTCGGGCGCGGTACGAACATCGAGGCGCGCGTCGTGGGCGGGAACGAACGCGGACGCGGGAGATTTCGACGCGGCGGCACGCGCGATCGCGGCGTTACGGGCCGGAGCCGACGCCTTGCGAGCTATCACCGACGCGGCGGCGGCGGCCATGGCAACGCCGACGATCGCGACGGCGATGACTCGGCCGGAGCGACGCTTGGGCAAACGGGGACGCAAACCCATCTCCGTCGCTGTCGCGCTCAACGTGGTGGCCGCCGCGAGGGGTGACGGCTGGCGTGACCGTCCGACCGCGGGGAGCTCGGCCGAGACCGTCGACTCCGCCGCCGACGCCGACGCGTCTGCTCGCGCTGATACCTCCAAAGACGCGGCCGGGACCGGACCGGAACCCTTTATGACCGTCTCCATCACGGAGACAACCTGATCCAGGGTCGGACGCTGATCGGGTTCCTTTTCCAGCGCCTGAACCACGATCGCGCTGAACGCCGCCGGGACGTCGGGTCGCAGACTTGCCGGCGCCTGCGGCCTCTCACTCAAATGCTTGAAAAGTAGCTCGCCGAGCGCGTCGGCCGCGAACGGCAAGCGACCGGTCAACATCTGATAAGCCATCACCCCCAGTGAATACAGATCGGTACGCGTGTCGATGCTCTTGATGCCACGGCACTGCTCGGGAGACATGTAGGCCGGCGTTCCGATGATGGCTCCCGTCTGCGTTTGATACCGGTTGGAATCGGTGGCTCGCATCAGCTTCGCGATGCCAAAATCCAGCACCTTGATGAAATCGGCCTCACCATTCCGCTTCACCAAAAATACGTTGTCAGGTTTCAAATCTCGATGGATCACGCCCTTGGCGTGGGCCGCCCTCAGCGCCTGGGCGATCCCGTGCACCACCGCCGCCGTCCTCGCGACCGACAGGCTCGGCTGTGCCCGCAAGACGTCGCCCAAGCTCTGGCCTTCCAGCCATTCCATGACCAAATACGGAGCACCGTCGGGCAGCTCGCCAAAGTCCAGGACCTCGACGATGTGCTCGTTACGAATCTCGGTCGCCGCCTTCGCCTCGTTGAAGAAGCGGTGCACCACCTCCGGATTCCGATCCACGCCCGGGTGCAGCACCTTGATGGCAACGCTGCGGTTAAGCTGCGGGTGCTCGGCCCTGTACACGACCCCCATGCCACCCTCGCCCACCTTGGCACGAACGACATAGTTGCCGATGGTTCGCCCAATCATTTCGGTCAGCGGACGAATCTTATAGTAAGCGGCGACTTTCGGACATCGAGAAGCGCCGCGCCCAACGCTACGCCCGCGGCGCCGCGCGTTGACCCGCCTGTCGGCGCGCGGCCCGAGAGCCGGACAAGCCGGACAAATGCGGGCTAGCCAACGCGCGGTTTTGCACTAAACTACCGCGCCTTCAAGTTCGTCGCGTCGGGTCATCGCTTCACGTGCTGCCACTCGACGCGAAAAGAAAGGTCTCATGGCTTTTTCCGTTGGAATGGACAAGATTCGCAACTTCGGTATCTCCGCGCACATCGACTCGGGGAAGACCACGCTCTCCGAGCGCATCCTCTTTTACACCGGAAAGATCCACAAGATCGAGGAAGTGAAAGGGAAGTCCGGGGTCGGCGCCAAGATGGATTCGATGGACCTCGAACGTGAAAAAGGCATCACGATTCAGTCCGCCGCCACCTACTGCATCTGGAACGGCTTCAACATCAACCTCATCGACACGCCGGGGCACGTCGACTTCACGATCGAGGTCGAGCGGGCGTTGCGCGTGCTCGACGGCGCCGTGCTCGTGCTGTGCGGGACTTCGGGCGTCCAGTCGCAGTCGTACACCGTCGACCGCCAGATGCGCCGGTATAACGTTCCCCGAATCGCCTTCATCAACAAGCTCGATCGTGCCGGAGCCGACCCCGCCCGCGTCACGAATCAGCTTCGTGAGAAGCTGCGCCATAACACGATCACGTTGCAGTTACCGATTGGCGCGGAAGCTAAGTTCGAGGGAATCATCGATCTCGTCCGCATGAAGGCAATGTTCTTCGACGGCGACAACGGGGAAGACATCCGCGAGGAAGACATCCCCGCCGACCGCGTCGACGAGGCGAAGACCGCCCGGCACGACATGATTGCCGCCGTTGCCGACCACGACGACGAGCTGGCGGAGCTGTTCCTGGCCGAACAGGAACCCACGATCGAGCAACTGCGCGCGGCTATCCGTCGCGCGACCATCTCCTTGAAGATGACGCCGGTCTTCATCGGTTCGGCTTACAAGAACAAGGGCGTTCAGTTGTTGCTCGACGGCGTGACCCAGTATTTGCCAAACCCCATGGAGGTTCAGAACATCGCGCTTGATCAGAACAACGCGGAAGCGAAGGTCATCCTGGAGTCGGACCCGAAGAAACCGTTCGTGGGGCTTGCCTTCAAGCTGGAAGACGGCAAGTACGGACAGCTCACGTATATGCGCTTCTATCAGGGCAGCCTGTCGAAAGGTGACTTCATCGTCAACAACTCGGCCAGCCGTAGGCGGCTGAAGGTTCCGCGGTTGGTGCGTATGCACTCAAGCGAAATGAACGACATCGATACCGCGTCGGCCGGGGACATCGTCGCCCTGTTCGGCGTGGAGTGCAGTTCGGGCGATACATTCACGACGGAAGACATCAACTACACGATGACGTCGATGCACGTGCCGGATTCGGTTATCTCGCTGGCCGTGTCGCCGAAGGACAAGACCGCCACGGCGAATTTCTCGAAAGCGCTCAACCGGTTCACCAAGGAGGACCCCACCTTCCGCGTTCATCGCGACGAGGAATCGGCCCAGACCATCATCAGCGGCATGGGCGAGTTGCACCTGGAGATCTACATCGAGCGCATGAAACGCGAGTACGCGACAGAGGTCATTTCGGGCAAGCCCCAGGTGGCATATCGCGAAGCCATGAGCATGAAGTCCGAGTTCAGCTACACGCACAGAAAACAGACCGGTGGCTCTGGCCAGTACGGCAAGGTCGCCGGATACATCGAACCGCTACCCGCGGAGCATGAGACGGGGTACGAGTTCGTCGACGACATCGTCGGTGGCTCCATTCCCCGCGAATTCATCCCGGCCTGCGACAAGGGATTTCGCGAGGCCATGAAGAAAGGTCCGCTGATCGGATTCCCGATAGTGGGCGTGCGTTGCCTGATCAACGACGGTCAATCCCACCCGGTCGACTCGTCCGAAATCGCGTTCCGGACCGCGGCTCTGATGGGCTTCCGCGAAGCGTACGAGAAGGCCAAGCCGACGATCCTGGAACCCATCATGAAGGTCGAAGTCCAGTTCCCCGAGGAATTCCAGGGGGCGGTGCTCGGCCAGATCAACCAGCGGCGCGGTACCATCATCTCGACCGAAAAGCTGGAAGGGTTCGTTCAGGCCATGGCGGAGGTGCCGCTGAACGACATGTTCGGTTATTCGACCGACTTGCGATCGGCGACCCAGGGAAAGGGCGAGTTCTCGATGGAGTTCGCCAAATACGCCGAGGTCCCCAAGCAGCAACGCGAGGCCATGGTGGCGGAATACCGGGCGAAACGCGACAAGGAGAGCAAGTAGGCAGCAGGTAGGCCTGACGGCCCGCGTTGCCGCGCGGCGGTGGCCCGGGCTTCGCCACATGTGCCGCGGCGCTCGTATCAAGGCCGTCCCTACCGTCTGATCGGACGTGGCCATTTTCGGCCGGCCAAGTCGCGACGTTCTATTCCCGCCGTCCGCGCTTGCCACCACGGCCACCCTCGGCCCCCCGGCGGCCCGCCCTCAGCCTCCGGCGGAGGTACCCCCTGTACCTCCGCCGGAAGCCCCGCCCGTGTCAGTTAGCTTCGCCCAAACCTGCACGCAGCCGACGACGCCCCCGCGCCGCCGTGCCCTGCCCTCCGGCCGAGCATCTCCCTGACACAACCCCGTCCCCCCCGAAATTTTCAGTGCCTCATCGCCAACACCAATCCTTGAACAGATATTCCGGACAGATATTCCGATCGTCCGCCGAAAAGATTGTTTTGATGATCAGTGGCAGAAAGGCGTTCGAGCGGGTCACGAAATTCGTTCTTTCGCTTTGGATTCGCGATGTGCGCTGCGCGCTTTCGCCGAAAGGAACGTCCGTTGACCACACCACCCGCCAATATGCTCGTCGCGATTTTTCCAGTGCGAAACCACTGCGTTTGGTCTGCGTACCGTCTTCATACCTTTCTGGGGCGATGGGAAGCGCTCGCGAATTCCGAGAATGGATGTAGCGACAACGCGTCGCCGACAGCGCCGTTTATCCCCACCAGTACGATACTTTCAACATTAGGACGTCCGTCGAACCACGATTTCCTCCGAGCGCGCTCGGATCCAGGCGCGGCGCGTTCCCAGGCATCAATGTCGGGCTCTGGGCGCGCGTATAGATCAAATACATCGTCGAGCCGAGCCGGAACTCCCAGCGCAACACGGCGTTCACATTTAGCGTCGCCTGCTCTACGTTCGGAACCGACCAGGGCGCAATCGCCTGCAGATCGCCGAGGCGAATTTCGCTGCGAAACGCACCGCCGGCAACGCGAAACTGGCTGGGCGCCGAATACTGTTTCGCCACCAGGAATAGCTGCGCATAAAATTGCAGGGTCAGGCGCGGCGATAAACCGAGGTTGGCTCGCGCGGTGACACCGACGTTCTTGGCCCGAAGGCGGCCAAAGTAATAGAAGGACCCGCCCGCGTCCTTCTCCAGGAAACGCGGCTCGCCACCCGTGTAAAGGGCCTGGGGCGCGAGCTCCAAATCGATGCGTGACGAGGGGTGCATGACCACGCTGACGGAGCCCTGTACCTGGGTACCATCGGACAGGCGCTGAGCTTGAAACCACGACGTTCCGGTAAACATGCGGCTCTGGTCGGTCCCGATCCACAACTCGGCTCCGACCAAACCCGCCCGTTGCAGCGCCGTCCCATCACCGGTCTCGCGGTCGTCGAAATGCGGCGCGTACGCGTACACGGTGGCGCTTGCACCCCAGAAATTCGTGAAGCTCGCGGAGGAGGACAGGCGCAGGCGGTCGTCCAACCGAATGCCATCAAGCGCTTGCCGGTGCAACACGGCGATCGTGGTCGCCGTGTCGGTGGTCGTCCACCACCGACCAAGCGTCCGGTACGTCAGGTCGGCGTACGAAGAGCTGTCATTCTTGCGATCGAGATACCCAAGATCGTTGTACTCCAACTCCCGGCCCGAGATCGCCTGCGTGAACGAGGCCAGCCAGTGCGTTCCGCCTTGTTTTGCCGCCGCGAGGGTCCAGCCGAAATCGGGGTGTCCCGGCACGACCGCGATGCCGTCTGGCTGCGCCCGCGCGGGACCGGCGACCAGAACCGACGTGACGACCTGCGCTGACGCGACGTAGTTGGTCGACGGTGATCGCCAGCGTCCATCGACCGCCGCGACATAGGCGTCGTTGGTGTTTCGCGACGTCCCCGGGTTCCCCTTCTCGAAGCGATTCGTGGCCGTCGCGAGCACGCCCAAATCGCCGCTGAAGCCGGGCGAGTACCGGGCCCGCGCCACGTTGTAAAGCGACAGAGGGTCGGCCGCGATCTTGGACGTCGTGCCGTTGGCGTCGACAAGCGCGTCATTTTCTCCGGTCATCGCCGACAACAGACCGATGCTCGTGCTGCGCGAGGTGACGCCGACCAGTTTCGCCGCCCCCCAAATCGGGGACGGACCAGCCCGGTCGACCAGCGTCTCCCCCGGCTTGACCGTGGGATCGGCGGGCTGGGCTCCGATACGCCGCGTGTAAAGCACGGAACGGGGCGTCGCCCACGTATCCTGTCCCTCCAGAAACAGGGGTCGCTTCTCGGGATAGAACACCTCGTAGTTCGACAGGTTCAGCACGACCTGATCGGCCTCGACCATCCCGAAGTCCGGATTTACTGCGAGATCCAACGTCGTTCCTTGGGTCGGATGCGTCCGCCCCGACAGCTCGAAGCTCCAGTTCCAGTCGCGCGGCTTGGCGAGTGTGCCGCGCGCTTCCTGGTCGCGGAATCGAAGCTTCAGAATCTCGGAGAAGCGTGCTTCGACGGGGCGCGCAGCCTTGATTCCCGTCAGGCCCTCCAAGGTCCCGAACGTCGAAACGAAACCGGATGCCTCGCGCGGACGCCAAGCCCAGATGTCGGTCTCGTTGCGAAACGCCGTGTAGCGCGTCACTTGAAATCCCCAGGGCCGCGCGGATGCGGCGTCGAACCGCAGGATCCGAAACGGGATCTTGATCTCGGCGGACCAGCCGTCGGGTCGAATCGAAGTCTCGGCCTGCCAATTCTCGTCCCAGTCGGCCGAGTAGGCGCTGTCGTTGTAATAGATACCATCGTCAAGAACACCGGCGGCGCTGACGCCAAAGTGAAAGGCCGTGACGCGATCCGCGCGACTGCTGATGTCGACGGTGACGCGATCCGAGGTGATGACGCGATCGCGTCGGGTGAAGCGCGCGATGATCGGTGTCGTCTTCTGGGAGCAGTCGATCCCGACGTACAGCGCACGATCGTCGTAGATCACGCGCACGATCGTGGTCTCGGCCGGCCGGGCGGCTTCGAACGGATAGTGCTGCGTGAACCCATCGGTGCCCGGCGCGGCCGCCCAGGCGGCGTCGCCGAGCTTTCCGTCCAAGTCCACTGGGCCAGTCGCCCGGGTGGCGGTTAGGTTCGGGAACTGACGAGGCGGCGCGGGAGCGGGCGCGGCGGTTGCCAGGAGCGTGGCGAACGACGACGCCAAGAGGGACGCAATCATGAGAGCGGCCTCGGACTCTATGCTAAGAGGTCGAATTCCCTATGTCTCTGACCACGCGCCTAGCTGACCTGGTGGCCTTCGACACCCAGAATCCGTCGGGCGACGAACGCCCCATGGTGGCGCTGCTGGCCCGACACCTGGAAGAATTGGGCGCGGCACGAGTCGATGTCCGAGATGTGGGTCGCCACGCCTTCGTCTACGCACGATTCGGGTCCTCCCGCCCGCGCTTGCTGTTGAATGCGCACGTGGACACCGTACCGGCGAATGCCGGCTACACGACCCCGCCGCACACCTTGGTTGAAAGGGGCGACCGCCTGCATGGCCTCGGTTCCGCGGACACCAAGGGTGCGATTGCGGCGATCCTCGAAGCGATCGCCGACGTCAACTCCGCCGGGAAGCCTCCGTCCGGCCTGGGCGTCTTGTTTTCTGGCGACGAGGAACGTCGCGGGTCGTGCGTTCGGCAATTTCTGGCCGATCCCTCGTTGGCGTCGGGACTGGAACGCGCAATCGCGTGTGAACCGACTGGATGCGCCGTGGGGTGGCGCCACCGCGGGATCGGTGCCGCGGAGGCGGTCGCGACGTCACTTGGCGGGCATTCGTCGAGGGCCGACGAGATCCCCAGCCCTATCGCGGTGCTGGCGCGGGCCGCCGTGGCGCTCGACGAGATGGGGCGGCGTCATCGGCATCAGGGACCGGCCGGGTTCGAGGGCCTATGTCTCAACGTCGCGTCCCTGGACGGCGGGGTGGCGTTTAACGTCATTCCTAGTCGAGCCACGCTGCGGATGTCGCTGCGACCGGCGCCGGGCGCCGATCTGAACGCGCTCCTTTCTCAGGCGGAGGGAATCGCACGGGCGGCCGCGGCGCCCGCGCTCATCGAATGGTCGGTGATCAACGCAAATCCCGCTTTTCAGACCCGCGACCTGGCAGCGTTCCAGGTCTTTCTGGGCGGGCGCGTGCTGCGGCCCATCGACCTTGCGTTCTGGACCGAGGCGGCCCTGCTGTCCGCCGCTGGGATCGATGCCGTGGTGTTCGGTCCCGGGCACATCGAACAAGCCCACGCGGCCGACGAGTACGTCGAGATGTCCCAACTTGAAATGGCGCACGCGGCGTTCGTACGCTTGCTTGCCGGGGAGGCCGACGCGCGCTGATGGAAGCCGAAATCATCACCCGCTTTTTGGAGAGCGTCGGACAGAAAGCGGACGTCGACCTGTACCTGAAGCTGTTCCGCGCGCAGAAGAAAGAAAGCTTCGCGGTGATCTGCGCGAGCGCTCGTATCGTGCAAACGGCGCTCGACCCATTCCATTTCGACCTGCGCATCCTGTCGGGATTGGGCCTGACCCCCGTGGTGGTCGTCGGGTTGTTCGAACCGCGCGATGCGGATCGGCAGGCGGCCCGCGTTCACGAATGGCTGCTGGAGGACCAGGTGCCCGCCCAGATCGTGCCACTTCTACCCGCGCTGTCGCCACCACTCATCGAGGTCGTCCGCGAGACGATTCATATGAACACGATCCCGCTTCTGTCGCTCGAACCTTCACGTGACGCTCCCCTGGAGGCACGATTCGCTCTCCTTCGAGAGCTGGTCACGGGGTTGGAATCGCGCAAGGTCGTTTTTCTGTCGACCAGTGCCGGCCTGGTGCGCGACGGGTTGCCTCATATCCCCGTCGTCAACCTGGAATCCGACTACGATCGCCTGCTGCGCGGGGGGACGTTGACCCGGCAGCACGCGTCGTTGTTGCGCCATGGCAAGCAACTCATCGATCTGACTCCGCACCGCGTGACCGCGACGGTCGTAAACCCTTTGCAGCTCCTGCGCGAGCTGTTCACGATCAACGGCGCGGGAACCTTGATCCGCAAGGGATCCCGCGTCGAGAGTCACCGCGGCATCGACTCCCTGGACCGGGCGCGTTTGCAAGCTCTGATCGAATCGGCGTTCGGGCGGTCGTTGAAGGACGGGGTTCTGGATCGCCCGTTCGAACGCATCTTCGTCGAAGAGAACTACCTCGGCGCCGCGCTCCTGCTACAAACGCCGGTCGGGACTTGTCTGAGCAAGTTCGCGGTCGATCGCCAGGCCCAAGGCGAGGGCATCGGCGGAGATCTGTGGTCCGTGATGATCCGCGACTACCCGAGCTTTTTTTGGCGCGCCCGGCCCACCAATCCCATTTCGACCTGGTACCTAAAGAACGGGGACGGCGTCGCACGATTTCCCGACTGGCACGTCTACTGGCGTGGGTTGACCGTCGACCAGATAGAGCCCGCCATCCGCCAGGCCTTGGCCGCGCCGATCGATTTCGTGGACTAGTGCACTGCCGTGCTGACGCTAACCCCGATCAAAAGGGCTCGTTGCACTCGGTACGCACGATGTCGTCCAAGGTTTCGCGGCGCGCGATAAGCCGGGCGCGACCGTCGTCCCAGAGCACCTGCGGCGCGCGCCCCATCGACACGTAGTTCGAGCTCATGGCGGCGCCATAGGCACCGGCATCGTGAAGCACCAGCAGATCGCCGGGATCCGGGCGCCCGAAGGGCCTCG
>JADGRC010000158.1 GCA_017881245.1 Pseudomonadota bacterium | reverse complement strand
GAGACGCTGCGCATGCGCGCGATGACCGACCCGCACTCGCCGGAGAAGTACCGCACCAACGGCGTCGTCAGCAACATGCCGGAGTTCAGCAAGGCGTTTTCGTGCAAGGCGGGTCAGCCGATGGTCAAGGCGCCGGTCTGTAAGGTCTGGTGAGCGTCCATCGCACGCGGAGGCACACGTTGCTCTGGTTCGCGTTCGGACGCCTGGCCAGGAGATGCGTGCGCCCGTCGCTGTGCTGCTCCTCGCGTTGGCCGCCGGTGCGCTGCCGGCGAAAGCTCTGAACCCGGCGCGGGCGCGCGCCGCCTGTTCGCGAGGCCGGTGAGCGCGTCAAGGAACGAGAGGCGTCCGCGGATCTGGCTCTGGGCTCGCAAAGGGATGCTGACGGAAGGCGCCCCGGCTCTACTCGGTCTGGACCGACACCGCCGCCTCGGCCCGCGCCAACCGCGAGACCCTTCGCGCTTGACACGGCGTCGGCGCGGGTCATAATCGGCGCGTGCTGGGGCCAATCTGCGCTGGGGCGGGGGGGCGGGCGTGTCCGATAGCAGGGCTTCGGTTGACCTCCGAGGCGGACCCCACCGTCGAGAGGCCTCTAGTGTCGGCTATCGTCCGCGAACCCCTCGAGGACGATGACGCGCCCCGTGCAGCCCGGTGGAGCCGCAGATCAGGAGCGTTCTGACCAGTAGCGGGCGCGGCCGTCAGGCGACCATAATGCGGCGCAGCACCGTCCCGCCCACGTCCATCACCCGTTCATCCACGAGACGCATCCGCAAATGAAGAAGACATGGCTCGTACTGTTAGGCGCACTCTCCCTGCCGCTTGCCGCTGCGCCGCTGGCCGCCCAGAAGCCCGACGCATCGGGCTGCAAGGATCACGACGTGCTCTCGCGCCTCCCGGAGTACTGGATCGAAGCGTGCACGCTGAAGCAGTTTGACTCGTACAAGTTCGCGTCGGGCAAGGCGACGACGACCGTCGAGGGCAAGTTCACGAACATCCGCTACCAGCCGCGCGCGGACCTCTCGCCGAAACCGAGCACACTGCAGGTACTCCGCAACGTGGAGAACGCCGTCAAGAAGATTGGCGGCACCGTGCTGGCAACGGATCAGTCGAAGGAAACCTTCAAACTCGCGAAGAACGGCAAGGAAATCTGGATCGAGGCCTGGGCGGACTACACCGGCCAGTACATCCTGACAATCGTCGAGAAGGAGGCCATGGTGCAGCAGCTCGTGGCCGATGCCAGCACATTCGCCGATGGGCTCAAGACCACCGGCCACATTGCGGTCGAGGGAATCCTCTTCGAAACCGGCAAGGCCGAGCTCAAGCCCGAGTCGTCGGCTGCGATCGCCGAAGTCGCCAAGCTCCTGAAGAGCGACGCCAGCCTGAAGCTGTTCGTCGTCGGTCACACCGACAACGTGGGCGGGGTGGACGGCAACATGAAGCTTTCACAGGACCGCGCGGCATCGGTGGTGCAGGCGCTGGTCAAGACGCACAGCATCGAGGTCGCCCGTCTCAAGGCATTCGGCGCGGGCCCCTATTCACCAGTGGCGTCGAACGACGCGGACGAAGGGCGCGCCAAGAACAGGCGGGTGGAGTTGGTGAAGCAGTAGATGCGCGCCACGGCAGCCTGGATTGCCTCGGCCACGCTGGCCTGCGCCACGTCGCTCGTGGCACAGGCGCCGAAGCGCCTGCCGATCATCGCGGGCGCGATGGGCATCAACGTGCTCGTCGAGGTCGACGGAACGGTCAAGTCATGGGGAGCACCCTCCGGCGACGGCGGGTTCTATGGCGACGGTTCGGAGAACGGCGAGACCCGGAAGGTGCCGACGCAGATTCCGGGCGTACACGACATCGTCGATGCAGCGGTCGGGTATGACCACGCCCTGCTGCTCTCCGCCGATGGCACCGTGCTCGGATGGGGACGCAACAACGGTTGTGCGCTCGCGCTCCCCGACGACCGGCGCCGGTACTCGCCGGTGCCCATTCCCGGCGTGCGCGGCGCGAAACAGGTGGCGGCGAGCCTGCATTTCTCCGCCGCCGTACTGGCCGACGGCACCGTCCGCGTGTGGGGAACCAACGAAGGCGGCCTCCTCGCGAACGGAAAAGCCGGTTATGACGCAGACTGTGCGAGTGCCCCGGTGGCCGTCGAAGGACTGGCGAGCGTGAAGCGCATCGCCGTATCCGACGGCAACGTACTCGCGCTCAAGGACGACGGCACGGTATGGGGATGGGGCAGCAACACGAACGGCGAACTCTGCGACGGCACAACTGAGAAACGCAATCGGCCGGTGCAGATGAAGGGCATCGCCAATGCGGTGGACATCGACATCGCTGGCGTTTCGATCATCGTCCTTGCCGACGGCACCGTGTGGATGTGCGGCTTGAACCGCGACGGCGCGCTGGCCGACGCCCCGAAAGACGTAAAGCGCGCGACCCCATTCAAGGTGGGCGGCATCACCAGCGCGGTTGCCGCGCGCACGTCGGGCGGCTCCACCATGGTTCGCCTCAAGGACGGCACGCTAGTCGGCTGGGGTTCCGGCATGTTCGGGTCGCTCGGTGACGGCTTCATTGACAAGATCACTCCCAAACCGCATCCCCCCGTCGGACTCGGCCCCGTGCTGGTTCACTTCTACGCGAGCAACTCCGCATATGGCATCCGCGCCGATGGCACCGTGATGGCCTGGGGGATTTACGTCGGCGGGCCCAAGGAGTGGGCGTTGACGCCGATTCCGTTCTTCAAGGTGAAGCTGTAGCCCTTAGTTAGCCCTGCGCGAGAATGATCGAACGATGCGGTACCGCCGCTCCGGCGGGACCGTGGGACAAAAAGACGCTAACCTTTGGCATTCATAAAGAGAACTTTCTTCTCTGAGAATTCTCTGCGCCAGTTATCGACCGTTTTGGGGAGTTTGCGGACGTATGCGGGATCGTTTGTGAAATACTTCACGACACCCTGGTGGGTGTCAATGGCTGCCGCCCACATTTTTCCATCGGGGCGATAGAGCACAATCGCCTCCATTTCGGTGAACAGCCCGCGGACGCCTCCAGAGACTCCTTTGACGCCCAGCTTATCCAGGTCTTCAACGTCGGAGATAAGATCAAACGAATGCAGGAACAAGTCATAATCCTCGCCTGTCAGTTGTTGGAGCTGTGTCTCCTGGGACGCATTGTCCAGAACCCCAAGCTGCACAAGGTTCATCTCCCCTGATCCGGACTGCTTGTATTCGCCGTTGTAGAACGCGGCTCCCATCCCGCAGAATTTCTCACAGGGCTCATTTGTTTTCAGCGTCAAGGCATCGCCCTGTAGAGTCATCGTGACTTTGCATCCGGATTCAGCATCGGCCCAGGCAGCGGTGTTCCCGGAAAGTCGTGCGGTGCCTTCAAGCTGGCCCACGTTGCTGCCGCTGTTTGCATACATCGCGAAATCAACACTCGACGGATGTTCGTTCGCGATGTTTATGAGATTGTCGTGGAACTGATTGGATTTGACGTAATTCCACTCACCTGCCCATCCTGCCGACTTGCCTCGCTGGTAAACCGGATCCGCGCTCAGCGCAAACACCAGATTCTTCTGACTCCCCGGCGCCGACCACGTGCCTTCGAGTTCCAGAATGGACATATGGTGGCCGCGAAAACTCCCGGTGACCTTTCCCTTCGGATCAAACTCCTGAATCTCGAAATCGCCATTCTTATCCATCCTGCCCTTGAGAGGGATCGCGATCTTGCTTTTTTCGTAGTAATACGAGCCGGCAATGTTCGTTCCGTCGATTTTC
Organism: Pseudomonadota bacterium; assembly: GCA_017881245.1. Taxonomy (GTDB): domain Bacteria; phylum Myxococcota_A; class Polyangia; order Fen-1088; family Fen-1088; genus FEN-1088. The sequence goes on along the minus strand of JADGRC010000158.1, from coordinate 1,266 downwards.
AGATTCATCCGGACCTTTAACGTTTTGTTGATGGTCCCGCTGAGGCTTACTTCACGGACCTCGGCCGCAAGAACTACGGAAACAAGGGCTGAGACAACCAGCAACAATGCAAAATGTTTTGTCATCTCATCACCGCCCTGAGCCCGATCCGGTTTCGGACGAGCAACGCTACTCGGCCGAGTAGAGGTTGAAGTCGGCGACCCGCCAGTTGCCCGCGACCTTTTTCATGGCGAACTCTCCCTTGATCTTCTTCCCTTCGTTGTTCGTTCCCTCGATCTGGAGCTGGGCCTGGTCACCCTTCATCAGGCCCCCCGTCACGGTGGCCGACTTCGGGTAGTTGAGCGCGAGCCCGTCGAAGTAGCGCTTCATCTCTGAGGCCTTGGGTGCCGTCTTCGGTACCTCCTCCTCGCGAAGATGGAGGTGCGCGGCGTCCCAGTCGGCGTCCCGGATTGCCGTGAAGAGCGCCAGCAGGGCGCGCCCCGGCTCGCCGCCTCCCGCCGGGACAGGGCTCGCCTTCGGGATCGCCGTCACCGGAACGTCGTAGGACAAATGAAAGTCATAGACATCGCCGAACACGGTCTTTTCCGCCTTGCTGGTGGAGCACTCCCCGGCGACCCTCGTGGCACTCGAGGTCCCGGTCTTTGCGGGGAAGCTGTCGCCGAGGTCGATCTGCTTGCCTGTGTCGAGGAACGCCTGGACGCCGCACCGGCCGGGTGGGGCCAGCGTCACCATCACGAAGTTGCCGCCCTTATTCTTCATGACCTGCGTCATGAGCGCGCTGGCTGGATCGATCGCCTCCATCACCGCCGGCTGATCGATCGTGAAGTCGGCCACGATGACCATGGTCACGGGCTTCTTCGGATCCTTCCCGTCCTTCTGATAGGCCATCGCATTCGAGATCTGGAACGTGGCCGTGCCAAACTGGAAGCTGCCTTTCCCTTCGTCCGCACGCGAGAGCGCGCTGCTCGCCGCCAGTCCAACCAGCGCGAAACCAAGGAGCATGCACGGCCGGAAGTGGTTCATGATCGACCTCCAAGAGGGAACCATAACACTTTCGATCGACTGTCAGCTCTCGGTTCCTGACGGTCTATGGGATCGCTATTTGGGGTGCGATCGCGCGCGGCAGCCTGTGCCTACGACCAATCGCCAATCGACAATCGCAACTCCGTGCAATCTTCATTGGCCAGTCGCCAATCGCCAATGAGGCGGCGGCGACTAACCCTTCACGCCTGCTTCCGCCCGCTCGTACGACAGGTTCGGCGAGAG
>JADGRC010000157.1 GCA_017881245.1 Pseudomonadota bacterium | reverse complement strand
TCACATCGCCGTATCCCTCGACCCAGCTGCGGTCGCTGGTCCACGACGCGCGATCGAGATTGAAGGAAGGATCGCGCTCGCGGACGCGGGCGATGGCCCGATCCGCTGCCCCCGGCCCCGACCCCGTCGCCTCCTCCCAGATGCGATGCTGCGACACCGGTTGCACGGTGGGAAACGTGCGCTCGTCGACGCCCATCGCCGCCAGCGCCTCCAGGTACTCCGTGCCGTTCATCGCCATCACGCCGCCGGCACCACCCGCGCCGAGCTCGTCGAAGGCCCGCTCGTAGGCACTCGGGAACTCGTTCATCATCACGCCACCGTTCTCGCCGTCACCGATCTGGAGGGAGTACTGCGGGACCGCGGTGCCCCCGAGCGCCTGCCGGTCGAGCGACCTCGCCTCGCCGAACGGTTGCATCTGACCGACGAGCTTGGTGTCGGAACCCTGGGTCTTGACCAGCACCGGGATCGACGCGGTCTCGCCTTCAGAGTTGCGGGCCACCAGCAGGTGGGGAAGGCGCGGCTGCCCGAGCGGGGTACCGTCGGTGTTCTCGACGGTGTGCTCCTGGACCATCAGCCACCGGTAGCCGCACTCGCGCAGCGCCCTCACATAGGCAAAGCAGACGTCGGGGTGGATGGGCAGGTGCATCTCGGGCGCCGAGAACCCCCGAACGCGTCCGAGGGCCGGCAATCCAAAGAGCGCGGCGAAGTGATGACGCCAGGCCATCATGTGCAGCTTGAGATCCGGCACCGGCGTCGACGACACGACGGCGTGCGACCACATGGTGCCGAGCCACTCGATCGACGGCGCCAGCCCTGGCTCGGTCGTGCGCTTCAACGCCGCGTGGACGTCCGTCTGGCCCATCTGCGTCAGGCCCCAGAGCAAGTTGCCCGAGTAGTCGAGCATCAGCCGGGGTTGACGCCCGCGCGCCACCAGCGCCCCGACCAGCTCGGCGACCCGGCCGTAGCAGCGCAAGAAGACCGGGGCGTTGTGATTGTCACCCTGACCAGGGTGGTCGAGCATGTACTGCAGATTCGAGATCAGCGGCGCGGTCGTCCGGTCGCCGTCACCGAGCACGGTCGGTTGGTGCATGTGCAACGCGAGGCCGAAGGTGGCGCGGACCGCCTTCAGATCGATCCCAGGGCCAAGGGGACGGCTACGCGTGATCTCGGTCGTGTGTTCGGTGTCCCCGGTGATCGGGGGAAGGTCGTCCATCGTCCCTGAACACTACGACGGATCGGACGCGCGTGCGCCCTGATCGACGCGAGCGCTTCGCACCTTCGTCGTCGAGGTCGAAGCCGCGGCTGCTGCCGACGAGCGCCGACGGAAAGCCTGCCTGCCGAAATTCTCGGCCAACGACATACATCAATAGGCATCGCTGAGAGCAGCGTGACTGGCGCCGTGGCAAGACCTGAACGGGACGGTCTCTCCGATGTGTGTGTCCGAGACGGGTCTCCGTAACCCTGGTTACGGGACCGCTCAGCCATTCCAGGAGGTCCGCCATGAAAGTCGCCGTCGCGCTCGTCCTCGTGTGCTGTGGGGGCTGTGTCGGAGTCGTGACCGAGCCGGCCGATACCAGCAACGCCATGGCGCCGCCGCCGCACCTCGACGTCCCGGCGTCGTATCGGAGCTGGCCGACGTTCTTGCTCGGTGTGCAGCGCACCGATAATGCGCAAGTGCGCGACATCTACGTCAACGCCACGGGCGCCGCCGCGACCGATGGGCAACCCTTTCCCGAGGACACCGTGATGGTGATGGACCTCTTCGCCGCGCAGAAGGCCAGCGACGGCACGGTCATGCAGAACAGCGACGGCACGCTGGTGAAGGGCGATCTGCTCAAGATCTTTCTGATGGGAAAGAAGACCGGGTGGCAGGCCTTCGCGCCATCCGGGATGACGAACGGTGACTGGCTGTACTTCGCCTACCAGCCCGACGGAGTCACCCAGACCACCGACTCGATTCCCGGGTGCTTCTCCTGTCACCTGCCCCTCGGCCAAAGCAAGGATTGGGTGCAACGCTACGACGAATACTTCGAGGACCGCCACCCGAATTAGCGGCGCGGCCACGGCTCGTCGGACTCTGACGCGCGTCCGAGAGCATCGGCCCCCCCCAGGTTCAACGACTCGGTCCATCTCGAAACTGAGCCACCCGCCGCCGCCCGGATTGCAGACGGAAACGAGGCGGATCAGACCGCCCTAACCAGTCAGAGCGGCCTGACCCTCCGAATTCAAGGATTGCCCTTCTTGTCCCAGTCGTACTTCGAATTGTTCGGCTTGGCCTTGTCGTTCTTCTTGCCGAGGGCCAGGACGTGCTGGTCGGCGCCCAAAGGGCTCCCGCCATATGTCCACGCGACGCCCACCTGATTGTAGACGTGCGCGTGCCTCGCGTGCGGAGACAACGACACGGGCCCCGGGGTCCCGTAAGTGGGGCCATCTTGGCGGATCGTGGTGAGCTTGTTCAGGATGTTCTGGTCTGCTTCACACGCGCGCCTCAGCTCCAGGGTTTCATACGTCATTGCCATGGACACCTCCCTACGTGATCGTTGGACGGCTACGAAGAGTGCACCGGACCGTGATCCTAAAGGCCTGACCGGCCGCGCGTCAACGCGCCGACGCCCCGCCGCGCGAGCCATGAAGTCAGGAGAGCGAACATCGCGCGCGACTCCATGCCACCCGCCGTCACCCGTTCGGGGGCGGACTTGCGCCCGCCCCTACCGGGCCGCGGTCCGAGATCCGTGTCCAACGAAAGGCGCGGACCGACTTTCGTCGATCCGCGCCGCTCGGGAATGGATTGAAGGGGCGAAGGCGTCCCGTTACGGAGCCGACTTGATGAAGAACTTCTGGCTGGTCGTCGAATTACACGCGTAGACCTGCATCAGGAGACCGGTGGCGGTGCTCCCATTTTCCTCGTCCAGGCAAGCCCCCGTGGACGCGCTCTTGATGACGTAGGCGCCCGTCGATGCGTCGAGGTTGGGCTGCCATTGTTGATTGGTAGCACCACTGCAATCCCAGAGCCGCAGCTTGGTGGCGTTGACGCTGCCCAAGGGGTTTTCGATGCACTTGTTTGGCGCCGCTTTCATGACGACCTTGTAGTTGCCGTTTCCGGTCGAGACGACGTTGAATTTCTCGGTCTCGGCGCCGCTGGCCGCCTGCTTCCAATTGGTCCCATTGGTGGTGCTGCCGTTGGGGATATCCAACGAGATGGAGCCATTGCCCTTCAGAGGCTGGAAGACGTAGCTGGCGGTCGGCGAGAACGCGCCGCTGCTGCCGCTGTCGCTGGTGGCGGTCGTCGACGTGCCGGCCTTGCGCCACACCGTGACGACGTGGTTCCATCCGAGGCACGCCTTGTACCCGTCGGCCTGGTGCGGAGCGTCCTGCGCCGTGCACGTGTCCTTGCAGTAGCCGGCGGCAGGCAAAGGATTTCGGTAGGGCGCGCCGACTTGGTTCGCCCCGATGCGGCCCGGGACGACGCCCACGTCGAAATCCTTGCCGTTGCAGTAGTACATCGTGGGAGGACTGACGAAGAGGTTTCCGAAGAATGACCCTTCCTGCTCGGGATAGGACGGACTCTGTCCCCAGCCGAGGGCGGGGCTATCACCGTCCATCCACAGATCGATGTGAACGCCGGCGGTGTTCACGTGGGCGAGGAGGCAGGCGCTGACCTGCTCTTGGCAGTCCTTGTTGCAGACGCCCGTCTCCCACGACGGCGCCACGCCGATCTCGCCAGGGAACGGCATTGGGTTGCCGCTCGAGTCCTTCATGGTGATGGTGTGGCCGGCGGGGAGGGCGCACCGGACGATGTAGGCCAGGGTCGCCTGCGCGTCGGTGGTGATGAGGCCGTTGATCGACGAAAAGCCATTGATCGACGACAGGCCATTGATCGACGACAGCCCATTGATCGACGAAAACCCATTGATCGCCGACAGGCCGTTGATCGACGACAGCCCGTTGATCGACGACAGGCCGTTCGTCGAGGTTATCGCTGGGGCCTGGCTCTCATGGACGTTCTCCGAGCCATCCGGTGCCACGCACCCGACGGCGAACGTTACGGCCGAGGCCGCGAGCACGACTCTTACTGTCTGCGGGAACATCTTCATGGCGAAAGTCCTTCGGCAACCCGGCC
>JADGRC010000156.1 GCA_017881245.1 Pseudomonadota bacterium | reverse complement strand
TGGTCTGGTGGGTGGACGTTCCGCGGCGCGCTTTGGCGGCATCTTCGCCCACCTGATTCCACGACGCCCGCAGACGATCATCGTGACCACATTGCTTGTCGTCTGCGGGTCGGCCCTCGGCGCCTGGCACTATCTTTCGCACCGGCCATTCGAGAACGACTTCAAGAACCTGCGCTCGAGCGGAGCGGCGACGCGCGAGGTGCGGCAGTGGAACGACAAGATCGACCGCGGTTTCGGCCGCGGGATCTCCGGCGGCACGGTCATCGCGCTGCCGACCAGGGAACGCGCGCGGGAGGTGGCCAGACGCCTGCGCGCCGCCGACCAGGGCAAGCCCGACGGACAACGCCTGTTCGCCCGCGTAGCGACCTTTGACGACATCGTGCCGCCGGATCAGGACGAAAAGCTCACCCTGCTGACCGAGGTCCGGGCGCTCTTGACCGAGGCCACACTGCGGACGATGGAGGAGCCCGATCGTAGCATCGCCCGCGCGCTGATCCCTCCCGCGAAGATCGATCGCATCAGCGACGCCGTCGTCCCCACCGAGCTGGCGTGGCCATTCACCGAACGCGACGGCAGACAAGGACGCCTGGTGGTCGCCACCACCGGCGCCGGGTTCGACCTGTGGCGGACGGAAGATCTGGAGCGCTTCGTGGATTCGTTCCGAGCGCTGGATCTGGGATCCGACCTGGTCGTGGGAGGCAACGCCTTCGTGCAACAAGACATCGTGCGCTCGGTGTCGACGGATGGACCGCGCGCGACGATCGTCGCCGCGCTGGGCGCGATCTTGGTCGTCCTGACAATCCTGGGGCCGACCCGGCAGGCGGCAGTGACGATCTTGTGCGCCACATCGGGGGTCTTTCTGTTGCTTTGCGCCGCCGGCCTGTGCGGCATCCGGATCAACTTCCTGGATTTCGTCGCGCTGCCAATCACGATCGGGATCGGGATCGACTACGCGCTCAACATCGCCGCCCGCCACCGCAGCGAGGGCCGGGGCTCGGCCCCCAGGATCGTCGCCGCCACTGGCCCGGCCGTCGCGCTCTGCTCCTATACGACCGTGGTCGGCTACGCGTCACTCTTGCTGTCGGAGAATCAAGGCATTCGGTCGTTCGGTCTGGCGGCCCTGATCGGAGAGCTCACCTGCGTGTTCGGCGCTCTCGTCCTCGCCCCTGCCCTGCTCGATCTCCGGGCCAACTGGCAAACGCGTCAGGAGAGCCGTGTCCCGACACGGCACAAGCGGGAGGTATTGGCCACTGATGCGTGAGGCAGCGGTGGAGATGGACCGAGTCGAGAGATTCCGTCCCTGGCGCGGAGCCGTACTCCTGAGGTGCGTTGTCGCGGGCTTGGTTGGCCCACCTCGACCGCGAGCTCTGCCGTGTACCTACGGCTGGCGGCTTCGACTTCTCGCCGAAGCACTTCGTTGCGCACTGCCTTCTGCAAAAGCTCGGACGCCGGCAGATGGCGCTCCTTCACAGCCTCGTAGAGATCCGCGGGCAAGTAAATCTGCATCCGTGGCATACGCCTAGGTATACATACTTCAAGACGGGCACGCTCGCGCGAAGCGGCGACCGTCAACTCGATCGATCACCGCTCCAACCGTTAGGTTGGGGAGCCCGTGGGGAGGGACTTGTTGTGGCTCGCGAGCCAACGTTCGATCTCGGCCAACGAGCGCTTGCTTGCCGCTGTCCGAGGCGTCTCGCTGTACTCGCCTTGAGCCTGTTTGACGAGCGCCAACGCCCGCGATGGATTCCGCCCGGCACCCCACAGCGCCCTTCCGAGCGCAAAGTGCGCTTCGGCAAGACGGGGGCGGAAGGTCTCCTTGGCGTCGCGGATGTCGACGGCGCGTTCGAGCACCGGCAAGGCATCTTCGAAAGCACCCGCCCCGGTGTGACTGACCCCGAGGGCCAGAAGCGGATAGGTGATATCGAGTCCATGCGGATCGGTTTCGTGCTCGAATGTCGCCAGTGCGCTCTCGGCAAGGTCCCGAGCCTCCTCGAAACGCTGTAACCGGTTGGCCAGCTGGGCGTAGCTCGCACGTTGCATGGCGACCATCGGGTGATCACTGCCGAGTGCTGCCTGCATGATCTTGACCGCGCGTTCGGCGTACTCGGCGGCCTGAATGGTTTCGCCCAGATCGTCGAGGTAGGTGGCGGCGTTCCCGAGCGAGATGCCGATTGCCGGATCCTGGGGGCCGAGTGCTTTCTCTTTGGCGGCTATTGCCCTATGCAGATCGTCGACCGCGTCTCGTGGGCGCCCCTGCGTGCCCCGCATGCAGCCCCGATGTTCAAAGAACCAGCCGCGGACAAGGTCGTGGCCACCCATGCGATTGAGGACCGCTTCCGCGTGTTGGCTCCAGATTTCGCCGGCGTCGAATCGACCTTGCGCGTGCCCGGCGAGGAGAATCAGGCGCGCCGCGGCCTCGGCGATCACTTCGTCGTGACGGCAAAGCTCCGCTGTCCACACGGCACCTTCAAGCACCTTGGTCGCTGCTTCGGTCTCCAAGCTGTCGGCTCGCATGATTCCAGCCACGAGCAACACCTCCGCCAGCAGGGGCGTGCAGCCGAGACGACGGGCATCCCTTTCGAGATCGACGACTGTCGTTAACCCATCGGCGCGGCCCTTGACCCGTGCAAGGGCACGCACTTCGGACAGGCGACGCTGAAGGTGCTCGACCGCCGCCAGCGTCTGAAGGTTTTCGGGCGGCCGCACGACCGTTCGAAGCAGCTTCACGTCGGCGCATCGCTCCAGGTTGCCAAGCGCGTTTGCGGCGGCGACGGCGTTCCGGACGGTATCGGCCGTGGCCTGGCGGAACTCTCGGCAGAGCGCTCGGAGATCGGTGAGCGCCTCCCCGAGTGCCGCCATCCGCAGGTCCAACACCTCCGTGGATTGCTCGCCACGTACGTGTGTCGCTTCGCAGGCGTCCACGTAGAGCTCGGTCCATCGGCGGACAAACCGATCCAGGACTCGGCTCACGGTTTCGAACGTAGCGACGGCGTAGCGTTTTCCCGTGGCCACGAACGCCTGCCGGATGTGGGCCTTGGCTTCGGTCACGCCCATCCAGTTCGCGTCCGGTACCTCCCAGATGTCGCCCAGTTTCCCCGCCGCGCCCTCCGCGAAACGACGGGTGTTCGCATCCAGCGACTGGGGGCGCAGATCCGCGAGCAGGGCGGCCATCGAGGGAAACCGATCCTCGGGTTGGGCGCTCATTCCACGTAACAGCGCCCGGCGGATCCAGGTCGGGACACGGGCGCCGGCGGGCTCCGGCCGAACCCTCCCCGTACTGGCGTTCGCGGTAAGCTCGATCAGGTTGGACCCGACAAATGGGCGTTGGCTGTATAGAGCCTCGTAGAGCGCGACGCAGAAACTGAATTGATCCGTGCTTGCGGCGGCCGGCTCCCCACGGAACTGTTCGGGGGACATGTAGGCGGGCGTCCCCACCACAGAACCCGAGTGCGTCATTTCCCATGCAAGCGGGTCGGAAGGCGGGGACACACCTACGCCGACACGCGAATGCGTCCCGTCGAGAATTTGCGTGGCCATGAGGTCAACCTTGTCCTTTTCGGGCCCAGGCACGCAAGGAACTGGGACAGGCAACGGGGTGGTCTCACCGGACGGCTTGTCGTGATCGGTCGCCAGTCTGGCAAGGCCGAAGTCCATGACGCGCACCTGCCCATCGGCGCCCACCATCACGTTCTCCGGCTTGAAATCCCGGTGCACCAATTCCTTGTCGTGGGCCGCGCCCAACCCGCGGCCCGCGTCGGCGAACACCTCCAGGATCTCCCCCAGTGTACGGGGCTGTGCCAACAGCCAATACCGGAGAGTGTGGCCCGCTATGAACTCCATCGCGATGAAGACACGCCCGTCGAAGGTTCCCACGTCGTAGACCACGACCACATTCGGATGGGAGACCTTCGCGATGGCCTGGGCTTCGCGGATCAGCTGCGCCCGGCCCTCATCCGCGTTATCGCCTGCCGCATGGCTTGGACTGTTCCGGACCCGCAACAGTTTGATAGCGACCTTGCGATCCAGTTGCGGATCGTGAGCCGCGTACACGTCACCCACCGCGCCGCGGCCAAGGAACCCGAGTACGACGAACCGCGCGACTTCCGTGCCCCGCGACAGGGGTTCGTGGACCCAAGGGCCGAGATCGCTGTTGGGTACCGCTGACATTGCCGCCGGCCGGTCCAATCGGTTCTTTACCGGCGATGGTTGAGCCCGAATGACGGGACGCAAGGCGGCGACCGTGTTGCTCCGCAATATCGCCGCGCAGCGAGGACATTCGACGGCTCGGGCGCGCTTCGGGCGCGCCGCGAGTGGGGCAATAAGGTGCTTGCCATCAAGTAATTGGGGGCTCGGACGAAGAGCAGGGGGCGAGGTGACCCGGAATGGTTGCAGTGGGTGCTGTGAGCAGCGTTGTATCGAAGGCAAAACGACAGATCCTGTTCGTCGACGACGAACAGGGCGTTCTGGACGGTCTGCGCAATGTGTTGCGCGGGCAGCGCGGCGAATGGGACATGACGTTCGCCATCAGCGGAATGGCCGCCTTGGCTGAACTCGACCGCATCGCGTTCGACGTGGTCGTCTCGGACATGCGGATGCCCGGGATGGACGGCGCGACGTTGTTGACCAAGGTCAAGGAAAGGCAGCCCCGCGCGGTCCGGATCGTCCTGTCGGGTCAGACGGACTTACAGACCGCCATGAAGAGTGTTTTCGTGGCCCACCGGTTTCTGTCAAAACCTTGTGATGCCGCGACGCTGCGCTCAACCATAGAGCGGGCCTGCGCGCTCCATTCGGCGCTCCAGGACGAAACGCTGCGCGACGCCGCCGGTGACATCAGCTTGCTACCGAGCGCTCCCGGCGTGTACATGGCCATGACCAAGGTACTTGGGAATCCGAGCGCCTCCCTCTCCGATGTCGCACGCGTCGCGGAGCGGGATCAGGGCCTTTGCGCGAAGATCTTGCAAGTCGCCAACTCGGCGTTCTTCGGCGTGGGCCGCAAGGTCACCACGGTAACCGAGGCGGCCACCTACCTGGGCGCGGCGACCCTGAAGAACTTGGCCATGGCGATGGAAGCATTTCCGCAACTTCAACGGGCAGGGGGGGCGCGGGACCAGGCGACCCTGCAGCAGCTCCGAACCCACTCGTTGTCCGTGGCGCTGATGGCCAGCCAGATCATGAGCATCAAGGATAAGAAGAAGGTCGACGACGCGTTCGTGGCCGGCATGCTGCACGACGTGGGGCACGTCGTCCTGATGATGCGAGGAGGTGCCGATGGGGCGGCTGCGGGAGTCGATCACGGCTCGCTCGGCGCCTACCTGCTCGGCGTGTGGGGCCTGCCGCACACGCTGACGGAGGTCGTGGCCCATCACGAAGCCCCAGAAGCCATCGACCACGCGACCTTCGAGGTCGTGGACGCCGTGTGGCTGGCCGACCGGATGGTGAGAAGACTTCAGGACGCTCCGTTTGAACCAGCGATCCCCGAAATGGATCTCGACCGCATGCAGCGCCTTGGAATTTCCCCGGATCAGATCGCTGCGTGGGAAGGCATCGCCCCGGAGCAGATCGGGATCGCGTCGACGCTGTGATGAATCATCACGATAGATACACCGCGGCTTTTGCTGTCAAGTTTGGACGATTTCGGTCGATTGGTCAGGACGGCGCAACAGCAAAATTGTCCGACGGCACTTGAATCACTCGACCTATGGAAACCAAGGCTCGAACCACGATCTTGTGTGTCGACGATGAGCCCAACATTCTCGACGGGCTTTCGTTGCACTTGCGGCGTCGCTACGAGGTCCTGACGGCGCCAGGCGGCACGGCGGGGTTGGAACTCGTCACCCGGAACCGGAATATTGCCGTCATCATTTCGGATATGCGGATGCCCGGAATGGACGGCGCCACGTTCCTCAGTCGCGCACGGCAGGAACTGCCCGATGCGGTACGGATCCTCCTGACCGGGCAATCAGACATGACTTCCGCGATTGCGGCTATCAACGAAGGCCAGATTTTTCGATTCTTGACGAAGCCTTGCCCGCCGCCGACGATCCTGGCGACGGTCGAGGCCGCCGTCGAACAAAATCGCCTGATAACCTCCGAACGGGTGCTTCTGGAGCAAACGCTGCACGGGAGCATCAAGGCGCTGACCGACATACTGGCGCTGACGAATCCCGTGTGTTTCGGTCGTGCGACGCGCATCAAACAACTGGTCACCGAGCTTGCCGCCAAGCTGGATATTCGCGAGAGATGGCAACTGGAGGTCGCGGCGATGTTGTCGCAGTTGGGTTACATCGCCCTGCCGCCTGAAACCGTGGAGAAGATCTACTTTGGTCGCGCGCTGACCGACGCCGAACAGAAGATGGTTGCGCGCGCGCCGGGCCTTACCGAACAACTGGTTCGCAACATTCCCAGGCTCGAAGTCGTCGCGGAGATCCTGGAAGCGACCGCCAAACCGCCACGCAAGCGGTCCGAACCGGGTCCCACGGATCCCCGGAAACAGCAGGTCGACCTGGCGGCCCAACTTCTCAGGCTTGCGCTCGACTTCGACGACCTGGAGGTGCAGGGCAATTCGGCTTCTCTGGCGATCGGAACCCTCAAGGCGAGACAGGACCGCTACGAGCCGCGTGTGCTCGATGCCCTGAGCGAGGTTCGCAGCGGCAAGGGGCCCGTCAGCGAGGTACGCGAGATCTCGCTCTCAGTGCTCTGCGTCGGCATGGTGTTCGTGGACGACGTCAAAACCCAGAGCGGTACTCTGCTGGTGGCCCGGGGGTTCGAGGTGACGCCAGGCTTTGTCGAACGCGCCCGAAACTTTCACCCCGGGACCGTGAAGGAGCCGTTGCGCGTCCTGCTGCGCCGCCCAGCCTAAACTAGGTCGCTTTAACGTTTGAAGCGAGACGTGATTCGCGAGCACCCGAGCAGCGGCTTTCGTCCTCAAGTTTCCGGCAGTTTCCGCCAATGCTAACCTGGAGATGTTGGGCGAAGTCAGAGTGAGCCTTCGGACCAAGCTGGTCCGAACAATGCTCACCCTGTTGTTGATCGTGGGCTCGGCGACGCTCGTGGTGGTGGCCACCATGAGCTACCTGAGCTCGCGCGCCACGCTGTCGACCATCGAATCGCATATTCGCGGCAACATCCATCGCAAAGGCAGCGATCTCGTCGCCAGCCAGGCGCTGGCGCTGCGCGATCTCGTCGCCGATAACGCCTTCGGGGACGTGGCGCGGCTGGTGGACAGAACCGTGGAAAAAGATGAAGAGGTCGTCTACGGTCTTTTCCTCGACGCTGATCTCAAACCGTGGCGGTATGCCTCCCGCGGGGCTTCCGAAAGCCGCCTTCCGCGCGACTGGAAAGGCATGGGGATCGACGTCGCACACTTGAGAGAGTCCGGGATTCACAGCGCAACCAAGACGTTTCAAGGGCTGACGGTGTTTGAATTCGCCAGCCCTGTCTTGGACGACAAGGGAGAATTTCTAGGATCGGTGCGCTATGCGCTTTCGGACCGCTTGCTGCAACAGGCCTTGGCCAGCGCGCACGCGGCATCGCGACGGGCGTTGACCACGGCGGTCGTGTTGTTGCTGTCGCTCAGCATTTGCACGACCCTGCTGGGACTCTTCCTGGCCAGGCGGGCCGCGTCACGTGTCACCCGTCCCATCAGCGAACTGACCAAGGCCGCCGACGCGTTGGCAAGCGGTCAACGAGACGTTCGCGTTTCGATCGACAGCGGCGACGAGATCGAGCTCCTCGGTAGCACATTCAACCACATGGCCAGCGAGCTGCGGCAATACTACCGGCAGCTCGAAGAGATGAACCGCGCCCTGGAGGAGAAGGTAGCCGAGCGAACCCGCGAGCTCGCTGGTCGCAACCGGGACATGCGCCTCGTCCTCGACAACGTCGAGCAAGGATTCTTGACCCTCTCCCCCGACGGCCGCTTGGCTCACGAACGCTCCGCCATCGTCGATCGGTGGTTTGGCCCCCCGGACGCCAACACAACCTACACGGACTTCATGGCGCGCGTCGATCCGATCTACGCGGAATATTTCGCCCTCGGATACGAGGCGTTGCTCGACAACGTCCTGCCTCGCGAATTGTGCTTGCAGCAGTTGCCAACCGGCCTTCAGCACGACGGAAAAGAGTTCCGTTGTACGTACCTGCCGCTCGGACAAGACGAACAATTCGATGGCCTTCTGATCGTCATCCACGACGTGACCGCTGACCTGCTAGCTGCTCAGCACGATGCCGAACGCCGGGAGATATTGGCGATGTTCGAGGGACTGACCACGGACCGTCCAGGCTTCTTGGCCTTCGTGGATGAAAGCAATGAGCAGGTCGAGGGCTTGGAGGCGGCTGATCTTGAAACCCAAAAGCGATTGCTCCACACGCTCAAGGGCAATTGCAATCTCATGGGTCTCGGCGTCCTGGGCGGACTGTGCCACAAGATCGAAGAGGACATCGGCGCGACCGGCGACCGCATTTCGCAAGTGGGGCTGGCGCAGGTGACGCATCGCTGGCAGGAGATGACGAAAACCCTGGGCAGCTTCCTGGGAGAACACGGGCGGGACGTCGTCGAGGTTCCGAGCCGAGAGCTCGAACGTCTGGACGAAGAGATCCGCGCGGAGTTCCTCGCAACCCAGCTTCTCGATCGCATCGCCTCGTGGAGGTTGGAGCCGGCGGAACGGCCCCTGGCGCGACTCGCGAACCATGCCAGGTCCTTGGCGTCACGATTGGGAAAGGGAGACCTGTTGGTTGTCATTGAGGGCGGGGATTTGCGCTTGGCCCCCAAATCCTGGGCCGGGCTCTGGTCGGCGCTGGTTCACGTCGTACGAAACGCGGTCGACCACGGCATTGAGTCGCCCTCGATCCGAAAGGACGCTGGCAAACCAAGCCGCCCCAGGCTCCGCCTGAGCGCGCAGGTCGTGAGTCGGGATCTGGTCATCGAATTCGAGGACGACGGGTCTGGCATCGATTGGGGGGCGCTGCGGAAGGCAGCCATGCGCCGCGGCCTTCCAGCCGACCGGGAGGAAGATCTGGTTCAGGCCATGTTCGCCGACGATGTCACCACCCGCTCGGAGGTGACCACCATCTCGGGACGGGGCATTGGTCTCGCCGCGGTTCGCCAGGAGGTGGAGAGACTCGGTGGCACGATATCCGTCCAGAGCCGAACCGGAGGCGGTTCCCGTTTCAGTTTCAGATTCCCCCTGCCCGGTGTTGGACCGCGATTTGGCGTGGAGCCCCCGCACGATCTGGTCGCCGCAAGGGGGGCGGTGGCATAGCCGCCTCGACCCCGTGGGCCGCCGTATGCTGGTTGGGCTCCATCAGGCCGCGCGGCCAGTTCCCTCGGCAACGGCGAGCCCGGCGGCGTGCGCCGGGCGCATCGGGATCTGGAGCGTGAAGAGGGCGCCCTTCCCCGGCCCGTCGCTATGCGCCGTCAGTGAGCCACCGAGCTCGGCCGCCAAATTCGCGCTGACGTGCAGGCCAAATCCGTGCCCATCCTTCTTGGTGGTGAAGCCGTAGTTGAATACCCGCGTGAGGTTTTCCTTCGAAATCCCGCAGCCCGTATCCTCGATCTCGATGGAACACCGGGAGGTGTCATCTCGGCGCACACGTACGATGATTCGCCCCATCCCGGTACCGTCACGCACGGCGTGGCGTGCGTTCGAAAGCAGGTTGATCAAGATCTGCAGCACCCTGTGACGGTCGGTGGCGACCGGTCCGATGTCATCGTTCTCCCGTGCGATTTCCACAATAGGGGACGCCTGGTCGTCGAGATTTAGATTGGTCGCGAGGGCCTCGTCTGCAAGCTCGACGAGCGAGACCGCTTCAATCACGACGCCGTCCGTCCCCCGTGCGTGGGCCTGTTGCATCGACACCACAACCCTGATGTGGTCGATGTGTTTTTGCAGCGACTCCATCTCCCTGACGATGGTCCGATGCTCGTCCGCGATCGCTCCCGAAACGGTTTCCAGATATTCGGGCACGCGGCGCCCCTTCGGGTCGCAGGTCAGATACGCGCCGAGATCATCGCCCCGCTCTCGCATCATGGCGACCGCCTTGCCGAGACCGGCGACCTTTGACCGTCGAAGGGTCTCCGAGGCAAGGCCGGCCGAAACGTTGACGCTGTTGAGCACGTTGCCCACGTTGTGCAGGACACTGGTGGCCACCTCCGCCATGCCAGCGCGACGGGAAATGTCGACGAGTCTTCGCTGGGCCTCGTGTAGCTGCGCCAGGCTCATCTCCAGCTTTTGGTTCGCGACGGACAACTTCGCCTCCGCCCGGCTATTCGCTATCACGAAGTGGAGCACGGATGACAGTAGGAGGACAAAAGTGCAGACGATGGTGATCGCCTGCATTTTGAATGCGAGTGCGTCCGTGAGGATGGGGGGCCCCATGATCCATTCCGCCCCGAGTTTAATGAGGATGGCCGAACCGACGCTGAGAGCGACGCCAAAGATCAGAAGACGTCGTTCCCGAATATCGCTCAGGATCAGCGGCAGGCATCCCACGGCGTACAGGAATGGGGGATCGCCGCGCATTCCGATCGCTATGCGGAAGAGCAGTACGGCTCCGTTGGCCGCGATGATCAGCGCCAACCGCGCCGCGGTGAAGTGTCCCTGGCGGTTGAGCCAGATTGACAGCGCGCTGATCACGGAGGCGACCAGAATCGGGTAGAGCGCCGGCCAGGGTACGCCCATGCCCCGGAACTGGCGGACGTAGTTGAGCGCGATCGCCGCCAGCGTGAGTGCGATCGTGTTACCGATGACCACGCGACGGGCGACGCGCGGATCGGCGTGTAGGTCCGCCCCGGACCGGACCAACCTGACAAAGAGAGCACCAGCGGCGCCCTTTAGTCGTCGAAACCAAATCATTGCGACGTCCCCTCTCCCGCTGGCCATGGGTCCCTCGTTTGCCCATCGGTTCGGCGAGCCAACACTTGAGCCTCAGGCGGGATCCCTCAGGTTACGCGCCCGAAAGCCGAGAAATACCCAATGTTGGTTCCCGGGTGGTACCCGGGACGTACCCGGGGTTCGGGCGGGACCACAACTTGCGGCGACATAGGGAGGCGGAATGAGACTGAGGAACGTTCGATTGGCCTTCGGGCTAATGGCTATTCTGTTCGCGCGACCGGTGCGGGGTGATTCAAGTCTCGAGTCAGGTCCCTCTTTGGCTGCCGCGACTCCCGATGGACAACCGAGCGCCGTAGCGCCCCCACCCCCTCCGTACTCGGCCCCCTGGGGCCTGCCGTCGGTCTTCGCGGGCACGGGTGTGCGCCTCGACAACAGCTTGGCTTTCTCTCACGATCCCATGAACCGGAGCGTCTTCACGACGGCTTCGATCTTCGGGGCGAGCTATCGGCTTCGGCCTGGGGTCGCGGTCGCCGCGAAGCTCGGGTGGGTCGGCAACCAACCCGCGACCGGGGACGCGCAGACCACCATGTCCAACCCCGCAGTCGGCGCGGCCTTCACACTGCCAATCGGCAACGGCATCTTTTTAGGCGCCAACTTCTCCGTGGCGATCCCGGTCGGCATGGGCGGCGGCAACATGCCTGACCCCAACACGCGCGCAGCAAATCGCGCGGGGACTTACGCTCGTTCAACCCTCGACCAAGCCCTTTTTACCCCCAACTACCTGACACTGGTCCCGATGCTCTCGGCGGCGTGGCTGGGCCATGACCTGACGGTTCAGGCAACGACTGCCCTGAGCCAGGGCATTCGCACACGTGGCGACATGGTGTCGACCGATGCGTACCAGACCGCGTTGGGAGCAGGCCTCCACGTTGGTTACACCCCGATCGAACTCCTCTCGCTCGGTGCCGAAGTCCGGTACGTGGCCACGCTGACGACGACCCCCGCGGTGAAGGCCGACTCCGCCAACCGCGAACAGATCTCGACCGCGTTCGGTGTCCGTGGCCACTTCAAGTTCGGCGCCTCGACGATTCATCCGGGCCTTTCCTACACCCGCGGCATCGACGCTCCCATGTCCCGCGCGGCCTACAACATCATCGGTGTCGACTTGCCGGTCGCTCTGTAAGGCCGGTGGACCATGAGCCAAGATCTCCGAGACCAGCGTACCGATGACAATCGGCGAATCCTGCTCATAGACGACAACGTCGCGATTCATGAAGACATCAGGAAGATCCTGATTGCCCCGCCCGTGCGAGGAGCCGTCGACGATCTTGAGAATGAGCTATTTGGCGCCGATCCGAACGCCGACCTTCCATCCGTGACATTCACCATCGATTCGGCTACCCAGGGTCGGGAAGGCCTGGAATGCGTGCGCCAGGCAAACCTGCGGGGGCTCCCCTACGCGCTCGCCATCGTCGACATGCGCATGCCACCGGGCTGGGACGGACTGGAGACCATCCGGCACTTGTGGAAGGAGGCCCCCGATTTGCAGATCTTGATCTGCACCGCCTACGCCGATAACCCGTGGGACGAGGTCAAACGCACGCTCGGACGGTCGGACGGATTGCTGATCCTGAAGAAACCATTCGACGGTATCGAGGTGAGTCAAATGGCGCACGCCTTGACCGAAAAATGGAATTTGGCGCGGCGGGCGCGCTTGCAACTGGAGGACCTTGAGACCGCCGTGAGGATACGTACGCGGTGTTTGGAAGAGGCCACCCTACGGCTGCACCAGGAGATCGTCGAACGCGAGCGCATGGAGGTCGCGCTCCGACTGGCGCAGAAACTGGAGGCGGTCGGCCAGCTTGCGGCCGGCATCGCGCACGAGATCAACACGCCGATCCAGTTCATCGGGGACAGCCTCGAGTTTCTGCGCGAGGCCTGCGGCGGTCTTGCGTCGGTGCTCACCGCGCACACACGCCTGTGCCAGGCCGTCGAGCGCGCGGGAGGATTCGAGGACCTGGTCGGCGAGATCCGCAGGACCGAGGAGGCCGCCGACCTCGCGTATCTCTCAGAGAACATTCCACCGTCGCTGGCGCGCGTCGCCGACGGTGCCAGTCGGGTGGCGACCATTGTCCGATCGCTGAAGGACTTCGCCCATCCCGACGCGACCGGGGCGACCGCCGCCGATTTGAACCGCGGCCTCGAATCGACACTCGTAATGGCGCGCAGTGAATACAGGGACGTGGCCGATGTCGAAACGGCTTTCGGCGAGTTGCCGGCGGTGGTGTGCTACGGCAGTGATCTGAACCAGGTCTTCTTGAACCTGATCGTCAACGCCGCCCACGCGATCGGTGACGTCGTGCGCCAGAACGAAGGACGCGGCACCATTCGCGTGCGGACCTCAGTCGATGGCGACGAGGCCGTGATCGCCATCGGCGATACCGGCAGTGGCATTCCGCCCGAGATCCAGCGGCGCATCTTCGATCCCTTCTTCACCACCAAGGGGATCGGCAAGGGGACGGGGCAGGGCTTGTCCATCGCGCGTAGCATCGTAGTCGATAAGCACAAGGGGTCACTCACCTTCGAGACCGAGCCCGGCCGCGGGACCACCTTCTTCATCCGCGTTCCGATCGCGGGTCCGCCGACTGAAGCGACGCAGGTGGCGTAGGGGCGGCGCCAACGCGGCGAGGTGTGCCAGCGAGGTTTCACCGTTCTGAACGCGAAAGAGCGAGGGCCTGGGATAACCAAGCACCTCGCTCTCGCGCCGAAGTCCCTGTTTACGGACTGAAGGTCTGCAGAACCGTGAATGTCCCGCTTTGCAGCTCCCACTCCGCCAGCATTGGGTTGACGTTACCCTTGTCGTCAAGGTCCACCGTACCGCTTGCCCCTTCGTAGTTGATGTCCGTGCCTGCCTTGATGAGCTCAATGCCCTTTGCGAACTCGCCCGGGCCGACCACGATCCCGGGCGGATTCGCAACCGCCCGGAGGGCTGTCCGAATGGCGTCCACGTCGGTGCTGGTGCCGGCCTGCGCGATGGCCAGCGCCATCAGGTACACGGCATCATAGTTTTCCGCCACTCGGGGAATGGTGGGACTTCCCGAGGCAGTGCCGTAAGCGGTCGTGAACGCCGAAATCATCGCGGCGTTTCCTGTCGGGTTTCCGGCCGGAACGACGCCCCGCATGCCCGTGGTGGCTGCCATCCCAACGTTGGCCGGTATGGCATCTGTTCGCAGCGTCTCGTTCAGGTACCACTGCCCGGCGAACTTGCCGGCCGGCGCCGATGTCCACGCCTTCAGGAAACTGATGCCCACAGCAGGGTGAGGCACAAGATAGATGACATCGGGCGCGCCCGCGCTGGCCGTCGCAAGGTCGGCTGCGTAATTGTAGGTCGGATCCGGTGCATACGGGAACATGACTCGATTGGTGACGGTGCCACCGGCCTGCGTAAAGTACGCCGCGGCCGCATCGGCGCAACCAAGGGTGTAGGGATTGTTGCCCTGAAGGATCGCCATCGTCCTGGCTCCCTTGTCGAACGCGGCTTTGGCGGTTCCTCCGCCGATCAACGAAACCGAAGCGACCGTCCGGAACACCGAGTCCGTGGTGTCCATGTCCACAAGTTGGTCACCGCTTGCGGTCGACGCGAACAGAATCGCCGGCTTCGGGAGAGTCGCTTGTAGGACCGCAATCACAGGGCCTGTGCCATCAGCCGTCAGCAAGAAGGACGCGTGAGAATCGTCCAGCAGGGCCTGCGCTTGCATTGCAGCCGTTGCGTTGTCGAATTTGCTGTCCTGAATATCCAAGGTCAATGGGCGTCCCATCAGACCACCAGCGGCGTTGATCTCCGTCTGAGCCAGTTGCACGCCCATCTCCCACACGGCGGCCTGGTCCGCCAAGGATCCCGTGGCCGGCAACAAGAACCCCACGGTCAGCGGCCCTGTCACCGTCTTAATCGTCGAGTCGGTTTGATCCCCCGCATCCGGACTCGTAACGGGTTTGCTGGCCGGGCTGCTCCCACAACCGCCTGCTGCCGCCGTCGCGACAACCCCCCACAATGCCAATGCGCCACGCCAAATTCCCCGTCCATTGCTCGTGCTCATGTTTCGTCTTCCCTTCTGTGATGGCCAAGTTTGTTCGTTCCCCATTCGTTCTCCAGGCGCGTCAAACAAAGACTGACCGCGCCTCAAAAGTTGTCCTTTGGCCCGCCCAACTCCTGCGTAATGTTCAAGAAGGCCCCCATCCCCGCCGACGGGATGTCCGTGCCCAGATATCCCGGCTCGGAATACTTCCGCCCCAAGATGTTGTTGACGTGCAACGAACACTTCGTCAGGCGGTTTCCAATGAGTCTCACCTCGAGACTCGAAACGTTCACATCGACCACGGTATAGGAATCAAGCAGATAGGTCTTCCCCGCCACGTAGCTGTTGGCTGCCGATGCCTTGCGCGAGCTTACGGCCCGCGCGCTCAACGCCATCTCGAAGTGGTAACGGGGCAAAGTGACGCCGATCGTCGCGTTGGCCATTAGCGCCGGAAAGCCGAGCGAACTGTCCCCCCCCGGACCGGCTGGGGAATATAGGCGCCCCCACCACAGGGGCGTCGGTGTCGGTATGTCGGATCTAGTTTCTTGATATGACGCGGCCAATCGAGCGAACATCGGCTGAAAGTTCAAATAGCTTGACAG
>JADGRC010000155.1 GCA_017881245.1 Pseudomonadota bacterium | reverse complement strand
CTTTGCCCGGCGGCGGAGGTAGCGTCGCGGTAGCTGGGACGGGGGGGGAGACGGTCACCAGCAGCGGAGGGACATCGTCGGCATCCGGAGGCTCAGCAAGCGGCACCGGTGGCCGGGTAACGGCCGGTACGGGAGGAGGCTCGGTCGGCAACCCCGACGCTGGTAGCGCTGCCGGAACCGGAGGCTCGGCGAAGGGGATGGATGCGGGAGCAGTAGCAGGCTCGGTGGTAGGATCAGTGGGTGGGGCGCCGGCCGGTGCCAGCCCTACGGAGGTTGATCCGGGCAATGACGGAGACGGCGAGTTCCATATCCTTCCGCCGTACGTCAACCAGCCGCCGGGCCTCACGCGGGGGGCCGGCGTGCCCGTGGGCCAGGTTCTCGGCCCGATGAACTTCGCCAGCAAGACGATATATCCAGGTCGAAGTTTTCCAATACAGATCTACGTGCCGGCTCAGTACACCAAGGATAAGCCCGCCGCGCTTATGGTCACGCAGGACGGACGGCAGTGGGTCGGTCGGTTTCCGATCATTTACGATAACTTGATCGCGGCCGGGAAGGCGCCAATCACAATCAATCTCTTCATACCCGCCAGCACCCCGGCGGATCGGTCGGACGAGTACGATACCGTCAGCGGGAAGTATGGGGATTTCATCATGCAAGAGGTGCTGCCCTGGGTGAAGGGTATGGGTTACAACATCACCGATGATCCCGCGGGACGCGCTGCGACTGGCAACAGCTCGGGGGGCATTGCGGCGTTTTCGATCGCCTGGTTCAAACCCGAGTCCTTTCATCGGGTGCTCACCAGCAGTGGCACCTTCAGGAATATCGGCGGGAAAGGCGGGGACAAGTATCCTCAGATGGTCATGGATGCGCCCATGACCCCCTTCCGCGTGTTCTTTTCATCGAGCGAGGGTGATATGCCCGGCTGGCTTGACGCCAATCGCGCGATGGCGAATGCGCTCATGGCCAAGGGGAACCACGTGCGGTTCATCTGGGGCGACAGTACGATTCCCCACGGAGGCGGAGCCATGCTGAACGGTGACCTACCGTTCGCGATGGAGTGGCTCTGGCGTGGTTACAAACCAGCGCCCTGATCTATTCCTCCGCGGTTCTTCAACGTCCGTGGTCAGGATTGTTGGGGGGAACGGAGCACCCTTTCCTTGTCTTGGGTGTTGGCCGTTGCGCCAATGATGAATACTCTGTGCCGGTATGAGTCGGGGACGCCTTTCGATCATTGAGTGGTCTTTCCAAGGACAGGTCTTGGAGGCGATCGAACCGACACCGCAGGAGGTCGAGGCCGTCGCGGTCGGCCTTGCGGGTTACTACAATGATCCCTACAACCGCCGCATGATGGCGCACGGAGGCGAGCTGTCGGTCGACGATGTTGTCTCGTGCTACGGCGACCTTCGGGCGCAAGGTGCCAGGCCCTTTCTTCTGCGCTGCGCTGGAGCCGATGGTGAAGCGCGCGGAGCCTTGGTTGGAGACGCCGATATTCGGCACATCGCGGGCGGCGAGACTGGGGAGTTCGCAATCATGATAGGCAATCGCGATCTGCAGGGACGCGGTCTCGGAATGCGCTTTGCCGTGATGATGCACGCCTTCGCCTTTCGAAGACTCGGCCTTCGGCGTGTACACGTCTCCATCATTCCCGACAACGCTTCCTCACTGCGCCTCTTCGAGAAGCTCGGCTATGAGCGCGACGATCGGCCCGAGGCACGAGCCTTCGCCGATGACCAGACGGACCTGACGATGTCGTTGGATTGCGATCGCTTCGAGCTCGCGATGGCCCAAGAGCTTACCGAAATTCAGATTCGAGAGCGCCCGCATCCCGGTCCTGCATCCCGGCCTTGAATTCCGGCCCTGAATTCCGGTCACCGTGCCGCCCGGGAGCAGCCACGGGCGAAAAAGAGACAGAGGTCACGCGGAAGTCGACGCGGCGTCACGCGGCAGGCGCCGGCGTCACTGCGGGTATTTGACTATGAGGGTGGTCCGCGTGTTGCCGGGCTCCCGCTGGCCCGGCGGGGGGCTGTCATCTTCGACGTAATAGACTTCGAACGACACGATTTCGTCAGCGTTACGCCCCGTTCTCTTCGGATAGCGCAAGATCCAGTCGGTGAGGGCGCCGAAGTAGTCGCCGTGCCAGGGCAGACGGAGCATGAAAGCCGAGAATGGTCCATCCTGGCCGAGCCGCGGGGGAATCCTTAAGCCGGGTCGCGGCTGGTGGGAACTCGCCGCCTCGTTCAGGGGATCCACGTGCCTGCCGTCCGCGGTCGTGGCGTCGACAGTCACGTTGGCGTCGGTCGTGGGAGCGTCGGGCACGAACATCGCCCAACTTTGGAAGAACTGGAGATAAGTTGTGGCTGCATCCATCCACTTTGGTTGCCAGGAACGGTCAATGTGCGTTAGGCGGGGGTTGTCGACGACGAGCCGCATGGTCGTTAGGACGACGAGGAACCCGACCAGGACCTCGCGCAAGACCTCGGGACGCGCTCTCCAGGGGGGACGCGCGAGGCGTTCTATATTGGGCGGCGGCCCGTACTCGTTGGGACGCGACCCGCGTCGGAGTTCTTCTTGGGGATGCGGCTGGCGTTCGGTGGTGGCCTGCGCTCCGTCTTGCAACGGCTCGGCCATCGCGGGGTTTGACGTACCGCAGGCCGCGAGACCCAGGGCGATCGAGATGTCGGTGCGGCGTGCGGCGAACGCATCGTACGCGGCGTCGGCCAAGCGCCGGAAACCGGGAAGGCGCAGCGGCCAAGCGACCAGCGCCCCGAGGGGCAACATGGCGGCGATCTCCGCAAAAGCGGCTGCGCGCACCCATTGTCGCTTCGTGACGGGATCCACGACCACGATAGTTTGCGCCAGTCGATCGGTGGCAACGTTGACGTCGGCCACGGCCTCCCGTCCCTCGAGCACCGATTGGCCTGATACGAATCGCAGCCGCGCCCCCGCGTCGAGGCGCGCGAGCGCGCGAACGATTTGAAAGCAAATGCCACAGTCGCCATCGAAAATCACGATCCGCGCGGCCGGGCGGCGGGCCCACCAGCGCCCCAAGGTCTCCCAGTCAGCGGCCGAAATCAAGAACGGGAGAAATCCCATCATGACGGGCGCAAACATTCCAAGGTTCAGAAGGAGGGCGAACCCACCGTGCAAAAGCACGATCATCGCCATCGCGAGGTGGCGGGCGGCTCGTTGGTGAGACGGAGAGAGCAACACGAGCGGCAAGGCGGCCTCCAGTAACCAAGCGGTCCATGTCAACACTCGCGATTCGGGTAGGGTCAGCCAGGTTCGGACCCACAGACCGAACGTGGTGACGATTCCGTCGGAATGGAGCATGTAGTGAACCACGCTGCCCGCGCGCCATGTGGGCCCGGTCTTCTGCAGGGCGTTGAAGGCGTAAATGATCGCGAGCTGCGCCATCAGCGCCAGAACCGCGAGAGAAACGATCGGGGCGTCGTCGGGAGCAAAATCGGCACGCCTGGCAAGATCGTCCGCGGTTCGGTCCTCGCGGGATCGGAGGCGTGCGCGCAAGGAATCCCACGAGTAACGTCGCCCCATTGGCAGGAACATTGTCCACGTACAAAGCTCGACCAGAACCACGTCGCCCCCGTTCTGGACGAACAGAACGCGGCCGTGAAGGCTGAGCAGGCAAACCCAAGAAACAACGTGTGCTAGGCGGGTGCGCACGCCGAAGAGCAGCATCATGTAGGCGAGGCCGCAGACGATAAAACCAATTGCAGCCTCGAAAGGCCAGGAGGCCACGAAGAAGAACGAGAACACGGGCTCGAATGACGGACGCCAGAGGACGGTGTGGTTGGGCAAGAGCCCGTCGTTCGTGTACCACGTCCCGATCCCGGGAACCCGTCGCACGAGGTCCGTGAGCAGGAGCATCGCCAACACAATGCGTCCGACCCCTAGACTGCGCGGGTCCACCGTCAGATAGACACGGGTCAGCCAGCGTCGGAGGGCCACGAAATAAAGGCTATCACGTCGGACATCCGTGGGCCGGAGACGCGTCGGGCGCGTCCGTTGGTCGGGTTGGGTGCCGACCCTAAGGGCGGTGCCGAACGGTGAATGCGAGCGGACGGCGATGGGGCACTCGGGTTTGTGTTTCGAGGGGGACTCTGCCAGAAGGAGCCATGACCAACGGCGGCGGTAGTTTCGAGCCCGAGGAATTCGTTCGTATCGCGCGGGAGGCTCTGGCGCGGCTCCGGGGCTCACGACGTTTCCTTCTCCTGATCGGCGCCGCCGTAATTTTCATTGCGACACTCGGCAGTTCCTACTACCAAGTCGAGCCAGACGAGGTCGCGCTGGTCACGCGTTTTGGTCGTTTCGTTCGCACCAGCAATCCGGGCCCTCACGGGAAGTTCCCCTTTGGGGTGGAACAGGTGCAGAAGGTTCCGGTTCAGCGCCAACTGAAACAAGAGTTCGGATTTCGGACGGTTCGCGCCGACATCCAAAGTTCCTTTCGGAAGGACGAAAAGACGGCGGCGGAGTCGCTCATGCTGACTGGCGATTTGAACGTCGCCACCGTCGAGTGGATCGTCCAATACAAGATCGCCGATCCATACAAGTACCTGTTCAAGTTGCGTGACGTCGAAGAGACATTTCGTCTGATGGCCGAGGCTTCCATGCGCACCGTGGTCGGAGATCACAGCGTTACGGAGCTTCTGACGGTTGGACGCGAGGCGATTGCCGCCAAGGCAAAGGAACTGTTGTCGAACCTCTGTAAGCTCTACGACAACGGTATCGCGGTCCAGCAGTTGGTCTTGCAAGACGTCGATCCTCCCGAGCTCGTCAAGCCGTCCTTCAATGCCGTCAACCAGGCGATCCAAGAACGCGAGCGCGCCATCAACGAAGCCTGGGCTGAGTACAATCAAGAGATTCCCCGCGCACGGGGACTTGCGGAGCAGAAGGTGGAGGCCGCCGAGGGCTACGCCGTCGATCGCGTCAACCGTGCCAAGGGTGACGCACAGCGGTTCGTCGCGCTCGAAGAGCAATACCGCAAGGCGCCGGAGGTCACGCGGACGCGCCTCTACCTGGAAACGCTGTCGGCGGTCTTGCCGGCGGCCGGAAAGAAGCTGATCTTCGACGAGAAGGCCAAAGGAATCCTGCCGATGTTTCCCCTCGGTCCGCAAGCGGAGGTGAAGCCATGAGCGGGCGGGTATTGTTGGTCGGAGGCGGGCTGTTGGTTGTGGTCGCCCTCACGCTCGGCTCGACGTTCTTCACGGTTTCCGAGACCGAGCAGGTCGTCATCACGCAGTTCGGTGAGCCCATCGGACAGGCCATCACCCGCCCGGGTTTGCACGTCAAACTCCCATTCGCGCAGGAAGCGAACGTCTTCGACAAGCGGTGGTTGGAATGGAATGGCAACGCAAACCAGCTTCCGACGCGCGACAAGAAGTACATCTGGGTCGAGACATACGCCCGCTGGCGAATCGCCGACCCGCTGCTGTTTTTCCAGCGGTTGCGTGACGAGCGGGGCGCGCAGTCGCGCCTCGACGACATCATCGATGGAGACACGCGGAACGTCATCGCGAACCACAATTTGATCGAGGTCGTGCGGACCAGCAACCGTTCCTTCGAACGCGCCGAAGAGGTCGAGGACGTGATGGAGGCGGAGGCCATGCGACAGGTGGAGTTGGGGCGCGACAAAATTACGCGGCTGATTCTGGAGCGCGCGTCACGTGTCGTGCCCGACTATGGAATCGAGCTGGTCGATCTGCAGATCCAGCGGGTCAACTATATCGAGAGCGTGCAGGCGAAGGTGTTCGACCGAATGATTTCGGAGCGCAAGCGGATCGCGGATCGGCATCGCTCCGAAGGGCAGGGCAAGAGTGCCGAGATTCGTGGCAAGAAAGAACGGGAATTGAAGGTCATCGAATCCGAGGCGTACCGCAAGACGCAGGAGATCATGGGTCGGGGCGATGCCGAAGCGACCGGCATCTACGCGTCTGCCTACAACCGGGATCGGGAACTCTATCGTTTCTTGCGGACCATGGAGACGTATCGGGCCACGATCGACAAGGACAGTTGGCTGGTTCTTTCGACCGACGCCGATCTCTTCCGATACCTTCAGTCTCCAGGTGCCGCGGGACCGTCGGGGCGATCGCCAAAACGCTGATGTCCGCCGCAACAGAGCCAGATCCGTATCTCGTTCTCGGGTTGCCGCGAACGGCAACGGCTGCGCAGATTCGAGCCGCCTATCTTGCCGCGGGGGCCAGGTACCACCCCGATCGGCACCAGGGTAATCCGCTGGCAGAGCTGGCCAGCGCCAAGATGGCGGAGATCAATCGAGCCTATGAGGTTCTGTCTGATCCCGTGCGGCGTGCGGCGTTCGACCGTGGCGGGCCCGCCGGGGGCACGGCGCCCACCTCTGGGCCAACGGTCAGTGACCGAAGTGGATTGCGAACCGGGACAACGGCGCGCAAGCGGTTCGTGGGTCTCGTTGCGGTTCTGTCTCTGTTGCCGGTGTTGCTGCGGTTCGGCGGGTTGATTGTGCGGGGACTCGTCGTCGTGCTTCGCGAGATTTCGGAAGGCCTGGCGTTGATTCGCGGCACACCGTTTGTCCTCGGTGCCATGGCGGTGGCCTCGTTGATTCTGGCGTGGGCAATTGTTCGAAGGCGCCGCCGCTAGCGGCGGCGATCACGCGCCGTAATCTGCCGCGACGATCAAGCCGCATGAGGCCGGCGTACTCCAGGCACTGGGAGGTCCACCTTTGCGGTTAGCCGTCGAGCAACTCCATGGGGTCTCGCAGGACTCGCAGGGGGCCTTCCCAGGCCCCTTGCGGCGGCGAAGCCGCTCTAGTTGAGGGCGACCGCCGAGCACGTGCTGACCGAGTGAATCTGCGTACAGAGCTTTCGATAGCGGGGCTCGAGCGGCCGATCTGGCGTGCGCTGACGCTTACCCGGATCGTGCATCGTGACGGGCGCACCGCGCAGCTCTGGCGTGTCCAAGTTCAGAACGGCCGCCAGCGCGTGATCGAGGACAGCCACGCGATGCGGATAATGCCGCGCGAAACCGTGGTCGATGTATCGCGGGCCGTGGTTGTAGTGCGCCCAATAGGCGTGATCCTTGTGACGACACGGAACCGTCCTATATATGGGCCGCACGCGGCCGCTGGCATCACGAACCTTCACGATTGTGCGTGTCACGGCGCCACCGTTCTTCCAGTAGGCAAGCTCATTGGCGCCGAGATCTATGTTCGTGGCGGGATCCATGAGTGCCGTCCACGCTAGGCCACGCACATTGCCATTGAGACAACGATCGCGTTTGCCCAGAACGCAGCGCAGGGCCATGAGGCCGCTGTCCTTGGCGTAAACCTTGTTTTCACGCATCGTGATCCGCGCCGCCTTCTCGTTCAGATCGCTCTCGTTGATCATCACGGCCAGTAGCAGCGACGGACTGATTCCGTGGCGTTTTGCCGAGGTCAAAACAGCAGTCGCAATTGTGTTGCACTGCGCCGGCGACCAAGCAGCCGTCTGCCAGCGAATCTTGTCCTTGATGGCGCAAATCGTCCGTGAAAGGCAGCCCAATTCGAGCCCTGCCCCGATGACGTTCTCTTTTTCGCCGCCGGTGGTCGCTGCGGCGTCGTCGGTCGGCGGCTCTTCGGTGTAGGGGGGCGACGTGGCGCTTTCAAGATCCGGGCCGACCGCTCCGGATGAATGTAACTTCGTTGTTTCGCCGTAATTCCTCTCAGGAGGCGCGGCCGTCGCAAGATCGGTCGACGCGAGGGGAAGCGCGACGGCGCCACTCAGAAGGGCAATAGCTCTAAAAGTAAGACTTGGTACAACAGACACTTCGCCACCTCGCTGGAACGAGTTTTGAAGGACGGGCTGTTTTAAGTCGCTCGGGCGAAATCGCCACCACACCCGAGGATTTTCCCGCCAGGGATCAGCTAGATTGCCTGGATCCGCGGCGGAGTGCAAGGGACCAACGCAAATGAATGACCGCTACGTGCAAAACGCTAAGAAGTAAATGAACTATGGACGAAGAGAGCACCACGCTGCGAAGTCCGTTGTCGCAGCCCCAGATTGAAGAGATATGGATCGCGGCGGTTGCCGCTGTCGGATTGAAAATCGAACGGGGTTCTTCGGCTTACGCCAGCACGGACGGTCGCGGAAAGATCGAGATTGGCGCGGACGAGATCCTTGATTCCGACGACGCTGTTGCGCAGCTGATATTTCACGAGCTTTGCCACGGCCTGGTCGAAGGCCCCGAGCGCCGGGCCGCGCCGGACTGGGGATTGAGCAACGCCGACGGTCGGGACATCGAAAAAGAACACGCCTGCCTGCGCGTGCAGGTCCACCTTGCGGGACGTCACGGTCTACGGGAGCTGATGGCCCCGACCACGGAGTATCGCGCCTATCACGATGCGATTTCGGGTGATCCGCTGGAAAACGCCTCCGACGGCGCGGCCGCGTTGGCGCGCGAGGCGATTGATCGTTCGTCTTCGCGACCTTGGATCGACGTACTTGATCGGGCGCTTGCCGAGACGCGCGCCCGCCTGGACGCGTGCGCTTCCGAGGAGGGGACGCCACATGTGGCCACCGCCGTACATCCGGTGGGCTTCGCGTTCGGCGAGAATCAGGAGACGTGTGGCACATGCGCCTGGTCTTACCGCGGAGGTCGCGGGCCGCCTGTTGAACGTTGCCGCCAGTCGGCGGGCTCGGATGGAAATGCCCGGCGGACCGAGGCTCGATTTCGCGCTTGCGTTCGTTGGGAACCACCGGTGGCCTGTCAGAGTTGCGGCGCCTGTTGTCGCGAGGCGTACCACTCCGTCACCGTGTCGGTTCGCGATCCGGTCGTCTGGAAGCAACCAGATCTGGTCGTCCGCAACGGCCATCGCTTCGAAATTCGACGCGCGGGGGATCGGTGCGCCGCGCTGGAGGAGACCCGAGCCGATGGCTCGTCGGAGCGCGACGGATTGCGGGGCTTGACTCTGAAGTCCGCAGCGACCTCCACGGTATCCGCCGGGCGAGTGTTTTCTTGCGCCATCTACGACGATCGCCCGCGCGCGTGTCGCGACTTCGAAGCGGGAGGGGCCCACTGCCTCGTCGCTCGCCGTCGGGTGGGGCTCAGCCCATGAAGCGTTGATGGGATTGGTCGTCGATCTCTTTGTCCCGATCGAAGAGTTCGATCAGGGGACTGCGCGCCTCGCGCGCTTGGCGGAGCAGACGCTCGGCTGGGCGGTAGGCACGATCGGGGTGACTCGCGTGTTGCGACAATCGTTGGACGCACGCAAGGGGCGCCCGCTCGGCTTTCGCGTGCGATGCGAGGTCGGGCGCCGTCCGGAGGAATTGGAGAGGGAAGGCGATCACAAACGCTTGCCCCTGGTGTGGCCATCGGGTCGATCGACTCCTCGCGTGGTTGTCGTCGGTTCCGGTCCCGCGGGAAGTTGGGCGGCGTTGCGACTGGCCGAGGCGGGCGTACCAGTCACTATCGTCGAACGCGGAAAACCCGTTCAACCGCGGCGCGCCGATCTCGCCCGCTTGACGAGAGGGGAGCTGGACCCCGATTCGAACTACTGCTTTGGCGAAGGTGGAGCCGGAACGTACTCCGACGGCAAGCTGTACACGCGATCAAAGGATCGCCAGGCGGTCGGGGACATTTTGGCCGATCTGGTGCGCTTCGGTGCGCCAGCAAACATTGCGGTGGATGCGCGTCCCCACGTGGGATCGAACCGACTTCCGAAAGTCCTGACCGCGCTGCGCGCGCACTTGGCGGGTCTCGGAGTCACGTATCGCTTCGAAAGCGAAGTATCGGGCGTGCGAATCGAGAGGGGAGGGGTTCGCGCGGTGAAGCTGCGGGGAGGCGATGAGATCGCGGCCGACGTGGTCGTGCTGGCCGTCGGCCATTCGGCGCGCGCCGTCTATGACTGGGCGCACCGGCAGGGGTTGGCGCTGGAGCGGAAAGCGTTCGCCGTGGGCGTGCGGATCGAGCACCCGCAGTCGCTCATCAACGAGATCCAGTACGGCAGAGCGGCGGGGCATCCCGCCCTGCCTCCCGCCTACTACGACCTGACGTCACGAGGCGGGAATCGCGGCGTATACAGCTTCTGCATGTGTCCCGGCGGTTGGATTGTGCCCGCCGCCACCGAATCGGACGGCGTGGTTGTGAATGGAATGAGCCTGTCGAAACGAGACTCGCCCTACGCCAACTCGGGGTTCGTGGTTGCCGTGGATACGGGGGACGTGGGTCCCGCTGCCGTTGGCCCCCTGGGCGGGGTGGTGTTTCAGCGCGCAATCGAGCAGCAGGCGTTCCGGATGGGAGGCGGTGGGTTCAGGGCTCCCGCCCAGCGCTTGGCGGATTTCTTGGACAGGCGTCCCAGCACGACGGTCGGCCCGAGCAGTTACCGTCCCGGCTTGGAACCGGCCTCCCTCGATGCCGTCTTCCCCGAATTCGTCGTGGCGGCCTTGCGCGAAGGTCTGCGCGCGGTTGGACAGCACATGCGCCGTTTTCTACTGCCCGACGCCCTGTTGGTCGCCGCCGAGACACGCACCAGTTCACCTGTGCGCCTGCTTCGCGACGCGGTCACACTGCAGTCGCCCGGCGCCGCCGGTCTTTACCCCGGGGGAGAAGGAGCCGGATACGCCGGGGGCATCGTCAGCGCGGCCCTGGACGGCGTTCGCATCGCGGAACGGATCTGCGCCGGTAGCTGACTGGCCCTACGTGCTCGCCGGCGATGCGGTCACGGGACCGAGGTGCGCTATCACGTGCCTGATCCAGGCGCGTTGCTGCTCCGTGATCACCTCGAACCGAATACCAGCGGTCAGACGCCCATCATCCTGTTCGACGGACCAGACCACTCGTCCCTTGACCCACAGCGGCGCCATTCGTTCCTCCTCGACGTCGTCGATGACCAGGAAGAATCCCAGCGTCACCTCGGTATTCTCTGTCAGCGCCTGCTTTGTTTCGAGGCCACAGCCGCCCTCCGAAAGGTCACGGGTCGTCGCCGTGAAGGAATTGCCGCCGACGTGAACCTCCGCCGACATACGCAAGGGAATCCGCGTGTGCTGGCGCCTTCGATGGAAGGGGGGTGGGGTGGACTCGGGCGTCATGGGCGAAACGGATCATCCTTGTCCTCGACGGGGCGAGGACGGTCGCGACTATCGGAGGCCGGCTCGTGGCCGGTCGGATGTATCTCTCCATCGACGAAACGCATGAACAGGTCCAGGAAGCGTCCGCGATCGCGATCGATTTGAACGAACATCGCGCCGATCTGGTACTTCCCAAACATGGCGGTGCACCAAATGGTCCGGCCCGTCACGAACAAAGGTTCGGACATCGTATCCCTGCCCAACGACAAGACGAGCTGGATCTTGAGTTCCGTATCGCGTGGAATCTCGGTCTCGCTGATGAGGCAGATTCCCGACCGCGAGATATCTCGCGTTCGCGCGGGGACGACCCGATCGTCGATTGAGATCGTGGCGTTGATGTCAACTGGGCGGCGCTCTTCACGCCGAGAGTCACGCCTCGGTCTCACGGAGCCGGCGCCGCCTGCCGCCGCGTCCGTGCACCTTCCGAGAACGCTCCACCTGACAGTGCGTCCAGTTGCGCCTCGATCTCGGCGATGCGGAGGAAACGCTTCTCGGAACCCGGCGGATCGCTCGGTCCCCCATGGTCCGAAGGCGCGGAATCGACCAAAAGCCGCCGTCTCTCGAAGTAGAGCTTGATAACCAGAGATTGAATGTCGCGGCGGATGTCTGACATGCGAAGGGCCTCGAGGTGCGCCTGCAGTTCGTCTGGATTGAATACCATCCTAGACAGGTCCCAACTCGCCCGCCACTCGTATCTCACGTCGTCGACGGAGCTGATGTCCACCGGAGTCGTCGTGCCGGTCCCGGTGTCGGCGAATGTAAGACCTTCCGTTCGGGCGAAGCGCCGGTAGGCCCGGAAGTGCATCTCGGGGAGCCACCCCGCCATACGCGCGCGGCTCAGGAAGCCGCGGGCTCGGTCGGGCTCTGCCAATGCAAGGGCGACCGCGGCCTTGCAAACGATGTCGACCGGTGGATCGCCGTCATTGTACTTGGCCGTCGCTGCCATCGAACGAGAGGATCCGTCAGCGACTGCGGGGTCGACCTCGGCGGTCACGTGGGCTGGAACATCGGGTGCACCCGATGTTCCAATCTGGTCCGCGCGGACTATGGGCCGGGCGGCAACGACGATCAGGACACCGGACACGACTGATGTCGCGGCGTGCCGGGGAAGGGGAAACAATGCGATCAGGCGATCTCGGAGTGTCAAGGCGCGGACGTTAGGCTTCATGGTGGCTCCTCCATTATGCGGATCAGGGCATCAGCCTCTTCATTGGCAATGGCGTCGCGGTACCCGGCTCCGGTCAGACCGCCCAAACCGATCCGAGGCCCCTCGCTACCAGATTCTCGACGGGCAAGGCTGGCCCCGATGGGCGTCTCGCGCGCGCGTTTGGGTTCAAACGTGAACGTGAACAGGATTACACCGCGTACGTCCCGACGACCACCCCTTCTCGCTGCCGCTGCTACGAGGTCGACCCGGGGTAGGAGCGCGGACCACCAGCGGTGCGATTCGAGGGAGAGGCGGGCAATCGACGGCCCTCCGAAACCCCACGGGCCGCTGCTATGTGGAGCGGATCTCTGAACTCGGGCCACCGGTGGGATCTCGTTGGCCATCCACAATCCGGAGGTGGAGGCGATCCAGATCGTGCTTCCGCCGACCGCGATTCCAATCGTCGATCCAGGCGGCAAGTCTCCGCGCCGCGACCAAGACCATCCCTTGTCGGTGCTGGAAAACAGGTCCTCGTCACTCGAGGCCCACAGCCGTTGGTCCGATTCGCAGGCGAGGCGACGCGTGCCCGGCGGCACCGCGCCTCTGGTTTCAATCACGGGCCTGTTCGACGACGCCGACCATCGGATGGCGAGCAGCGTGTCCGAGCGCATGATGAGCGCCGCTGTTCCACACGATACCAAGGCCATGGCGCCGTCGACGGACAACGTGGTCACGTTGTCGTCCCTACCGGGAGGCACGACTCGTACGGTCCCGCTCGCGCCGTCGATGAACACAATAGCGCCGCCGTCGGTCGCGGTCATCGCGCGCGGCGGCGCGTCCACGGCGGCCACCGCTTCAAACGTCTGACCGCTGTCCGAAGACCTGTAGAGGTTGTAGCGCTCGGCGAACGCGACGATTCGCCCATCCGCAGTCGAGGCGATCTGCTGGATTGCCGCGTGTCCCGTATCCCTGCGCACAGCGCGTCGGGTCGAACCGCTTCTCAGATCCACCTGCCACAGGCCATCCTGACGGCCAATCCACGCGTTCGACCCTGCCGCGGCGACAGACACGTCCGTAGCCGCCATCGTGAGGACGTGCTTGCGGATCCGGGCGGTCGCATCTTCGGTTTCGCCCTGCCCCGGAGCGCCTTCGTCGGCCAGTCGAGGATCATCGGCATCGTCGATCTCCTCGATGTCGTATCGCCGCGCCCAATCCAGGTCCGCCGGCAGGCCCGGTGCCGCTCCGGAGCCGTCCACATTCATCATGCGACGGCGCTCGGGTCTCGACTCAATCGACCCGAGGGTCCGGACTCGCATCCCAGTCCTATCCATTACGGATATTCCCGCCCTCGTCACGACCACGACACCCTCTTCCGAAGCGGCGAGTGATTCAATAGGCTCGGACACGCCTGCGGGTCGAGCGACAAGGCCGACGGTGCCGATCATCAACGTGGTCACGGTCGAACGAACGATTTGATGAAGCGCGGCAAGAAGCACGAAAAGGCCATCGGCCTTCCTGAGCATCGGTTGCTCATGTCTCGAAGCGAGCACGCAGCGCCCACGCCGGACGCCGTGATATATCGAATCCGATGACAGCCGAGATTATCGATGGCAAGGCGGTCGCCGCGCGTATTCGGGCTGGCCTGACGGAACGCGTAGCGGAGTTGGTGGCACGCGGCTTGCGCCCCGGCCTCGCGGTCGTCCTGGCGGGGGACGATCCCGCCTCACAGGTCTACGTTCGAAACAAGACCAACGCGTGCGCCGAGATCGGTTTTCGCACCTTCGATCATCGCCTGCCCGCTACCGTCACGGAAGCGGAGTTGCTAGCGCTGGTCGATCGCCTGAACCGCGAGCCGGATGTCGACGGAATTCTCATTCAAATGCCGCTGCCCGCCGGCCTTGACGGGCGTCGCGTGTTGTTGGCCATCGATCCCGACAAGGACGTCGATGGAATTCATCCCGACAATCTGGGTCGCCTGTTGATGGGTCAGCCTCGGTTCGTGGCTTGCACGCCGCTTGGAATCATGCGGCTACTCGATGAGGCGAAGACGCCACTTGTCGGAGCTGACGCGGTTGTCATCGGCCGATCCAACCTGGTCGGCAAACCGGTCGCCGCGCTTCTCATGCTGGCCGACGCAACGGTCACGATCTGTCACTCGCGGACGTGCGACCTTGCCGAGCGCGTCGGTCGCGCCGACATCGTGGTTGCCGCCGTGGGGCGGGCCGAGATGGTCAAGGGAGCCTGGATCAAGTCCGGTGCCACGGTGATAGACGTCGGTATCAACCGGCGCGCCGACGGCAAGCTGATTGGCGACGTCGAATTCGTGCCGGCCGCGCTTCGTGCCCGAGCGATCACGCCCGTGCCCGGGGGCGTCGGCCCGATGACCATCGCGATGCTGCTGGGCAACACATTGATCGCGGCGGCGCGTCGCGCATCCTTGGGCCACCCGCGCGTCGTTTGATTCTCGGCAATCGCTCGGCCGGGCCTCCCGCCTGGGCGGACGCGTGGCGTTTCAGGGCAGAAGCTTGGCCAGGATACCGTCCAGCTGGTCGAG
>JADGRC010000154.1 GCA_017881245.1 Pseudomonadota bacterium | reverse complement strand
GGTGGGCTCGACTGGATTCGAACCAGCGACTTCCGCCTTCGGAGGGCGGCACTCTATCCAACTGAGCTACGAGCCCGGAACAGAGTTGTTTAGCGCGGCGGCGCACGGCCCCGCAAGAGCGCCGCCATCCAAGATCCATCCGAGAGCGATTCAAGACGTTTCCACGAGCGACCGATGTCATCGGCCGATGAATCGCGATGGAATGAAAAATGGCTTTCTCGGCGGGCTGCTGGCCCTGTCCATTTCCGCCTCGCTGCTTGGCCTCGCCGGGTGCGGCGTTGACAAGCCCAAACACGAGGTCGTGGCGGGTACCGGTGGGGTCGGCCCGGGTCCAAGCGAAAGCGGCGGCGCAGATGGCCTCGGGACGGGCGGCGACGGCGCGGGGGGCTCGGTTGGCGCCGATATGGCGGGAGGTTCAGCGGGCGACGTTATGACGGGAGGCGCCGGTGGCGCAGGTGTGGCCGACCGCAGCGGAGGGCTCACCGGACAAGGCGGAGGAGCTGGCTTCGGTTCCGGCGGCGCCGCGGCGGTCCAGTTTGTCATGGGCCTTCAGTACAACGGCACGATCAGCTTTCTTCGGGTGCGACAATGACCAAGCGGACCAGGATTCGAACGGCGGTAGGACTAACGACGTTGGTCCTCGCGGCGGGGATGACGACCACGACGGCGCGGGATTCGCGGGCGGCGGATGGCGCTGTTTACACCGAGCAGGTCGAAATTTCAGCGCCGATCTTGCCGCGGGTATCAGTGTTGTACCAGGCGGAGGGGGCCAATTTTCCCACCACGATCGCGTCTACCGCGATGTTGGCCCACCAGGCAGCGTTGACGTTCGATTTTCTCCTCGGCGCGTGTACCGCGAGCCACCCGGACATCGTGATACCCGGCCCAGGCGATCCACCGACCACGCCCGCACAGAATGCAGCCAATTACGACGCGATCGCGACGTGCGCCTACCAGGACTTCGTGTCCAAGCCATATTGGATTCCGGCGCTCGTTGATCAGGTCGACATCTGCGCCACGGAGCTCGGGCCGACCTGGCGCCTCATTTCCGACGATGACTTGGCAACCTTCACGGATTCGGATGCCCAGCACGTTGCCGACGCCCTTTCGACACCGACGGCTTCGAGCTCCTTCGGAAATTTCTATTTCAGCTTGAGCGTCTGGGTCCGTGGCAGCGATGGTTCATTGCGCCGCGGTGACCTGTCACCGGGGGCCACGACACGCGTCACCGATCTGCAGGTTGATCGTACGAGCACGACGCACTACGAGGCGGGGCTAAGCTTGCGATGCATCCGTCGCACGCCCGTCGACGCCGCGCTGTGAACGCGCCGACCAATTGTCTTTGATCGGACCGTACCAACCTCATAACCCGCGCCGAGCTCAAGCGGTCACGGGCACAAAACTCAGCGACCTGACCACAGGCCGAGCGAGCGTCCAGCCAGATCGGACAGCGGCGTGACGTAGATTCCGAGCAGGAGGACAGGCGCCGTGGTCGCCGACAGCAGGGCGACATGAAGCGGAGCAAGCCGCACGACTGCCTGCCCATGGACCACTGAGCCAAGGTACATCACGCGAACCAAGCGCGCGTAGTAGTACAGAGAGACGACGGTATTCACGACACCCCAGAGGGCGAGCGCAAAGAACGGGGCGCCGCCACCGTCCATTCCTCGGTGGACCACCGCGGCGAACAGGGAATACTTCGCGACGAAGCCGCCCGTTGGAGGAAGGCCCGCCAACGAAAAAAGCGAGACCGTCAGGCAGAAGGCCGCCAGCGGCGATCGGGACCCGAGGCCCGCGAAATCTCCCAGGGTTTCACCCACGCCCTGCTCCGCCACGGCGATCACCACCAGGAACGCTGCCAGGTTCATGAACAGGTAGACGCCGAGGTAAATGAGCATCGCCTCCAACGCGGGTTCCGTCGCCACGCCAAGGGCCATCAGGATGGTGCCCGCGTGCGCGATGGACGAATAGGCTAAAAGCCGCTTGATGTTCCGCTGACCAAGGGCCGCGAAGTTTCCGATCCCCATCGTCACCGCCGCCAGAACACAGACAACGACGGTCCAAGTCGCCGGGCGGCCGCTGTTCGTCAGCAACGCCGACCGCTCCGCGGGCCACGTCGCACCCGCGGGATCGACGAGGAACCGATACGCGAGCGCGAAACCCGCGGCCTTTGGGACGATCGAAAAGAAGGCCGAGACGGGCGTCGGCGCGCCTTCGTAAACATCCGGACACCACATGTGAAACGGAACCACGGCCATCTTGAAAGAGAATCCCGCCAGACAAAGGGTGACCGCCACGGCGACCGTCAACGAGGGAGCCGCGGCCGCTGCGGCTCGAACGGCACCGAGGTCGGTCGACGCGGCCAAGCCGAACAACAACGAAAACCCATACAACATCGACGCCGTGGCCACACCCCCGTAGATGGCGTACTTCAAGGCCGCCTCCGCCGAGCGTCGCGATCGACGCGTGAAACCCGTCAGGACGTAGGACAGGATCGAAACGAACTCCAAGGACAGATAGGCCAAAAGAAGGTCCTGGGCGGCGGCCATCAGGCTCGCCCCAAGAACGATGGCCAGCAAGATAGCCGCGAGCTCAGGCGCATCGCGGTCCCCGTCAACATCGTCCAACAGATCACGTGCGCGCACCGAAGCGAGGGCCACGATCGCGCCCGCCGCGGCGAAGAGCAACTTGAAAAAATCAGCGAAGGAATCGCGCACCAGGAGGCCCCCGAACAACGCACGCGGCAGCGCCACGGCCGTCGCGAGGGTGGAGGCAGCCGCCGCGACCAACGTCGTCAACGTCAGGGCGATAACCAGGTTGCGGGAAACGCGGACACGCGCGGCGCGGGGACCGACCATCCCGAGTCCCAAAACGATCACGATTCCCACGAACAGGACCAGCTCGGGGGCGCAGAGAAACAAGCTGGCGGCGTTCGACAACAAGCGAATCAGTGCCCCCCGCCCAGGCCCACGACGGGCATCCCCATGACCTGCAAGAGATCCGTGACACCGGTGGCGACGGCGCCGAGCACGGGGACCGGATAAAAGCCAAGGACGATGGTGAGAACCGCGAGCGGCAACAAAGACATCCATTCGCGTCGATCGAGATCCCTACCCGAAAGCACGGAGCGCCACCTTTCGGGGAGATCTCCGAACAGCACCTGCCTAATCGCCCACAAATTGTAACCGGCCGAAATCACCAGCCCCAGCGCCGCAGCGACGGTGGAAACGCGATAAGGCCCAAAACTGCCGAGCAAGGCCATAAACTCGCCGATGAACCCCGACAAGCCCGGAAGGCCCAAGGAGCCCATGAACGCGAGGCCGAAGAACGCGGCGTAGCGTGGCATCACCGTCGCGACACCACCAAAAGCGTCGATGTCCCTTTCGCCGGTGCGATCGTAAAGGACGCCCACCAAGAGGAACAGCATCGCGCTGACGACGCCGTGGCTGATCATCTGAAAGACGGCGCCTTCGATACCAAGTGGGGTCAACGCCGCCATACCCAACAAGCAGAACCCCATGTGCCCGATTGACGAGTAGGCGACGAGGGCCTTCAAATCCTGCTGGCCAAGCGCGCAGAAACCGCCGTAAATCACGGCGATCGCGCCCAGGACCGCCACCGCGGGCGCGCCCCAGCGCGTCGCCTCAGGAAGGATCGCCCAGCTGACGCGCAACATGCCATACGTGCCCATCTTCAGAAGCACGCCGGCCAAGATCACGGAAACGGCGGTGGGCGCTTCGACGTGCGCATCAGGCAACCAGGTGTGCAGCGGCACGACCGGAATCTTGATCGCGAACCCAATGAAGAGCAGCACCCAGACGACGTTGGCGAACCGCAGACCCATGAGCGACGGACCGGATCCGAAATCGTTGTCGTGAGCCAGCTTCGCCATGTCCAACGTGTGCGCGGCGGGCGTGCCATCGATGAGGTACGTGGGCTGCGAGGTGTAGTACAGCGCCAAGATCGCCAACAGAATAAGCACGGCACCCACCAACGTGTAGATGAAGAACTTGATCGCCGCATACTCCTTGCGTGGCCCTCCCCACAGGCCAATCAGGAAGTACATGGGAAGCAGCACAAGTTCCCAAAACACGTAAAACAAGAACAGATCGAGCGCGACGAACACGCCCAGCATTCCGGTCTCGAGCAAGAGCAACAAAGCGAAGTACCCTCGCAGCTGACGGCTGGCGGCCATGGACCACGACCCGAGCACAGCGAGCAGACTGATGAGGGCCGTCAGGGCAACGAGGCCCACGGATAGCCCATCGACGCCGACGTAGTACTCCACGTTGAACGCGCGCAGCCAGACCACGTGCTCGACGAACTGAAACCCGAAGTTGCCATGGCCCACTCCGAATCCGGGATCGAAGCGGACCGCCAATAGCGCCGCGAGCACGAGAGGAACGGCCGTCGTCGCAAGAGCGATCCAACGCAACAGAGGTTCGCGACCGCGCGGCCAAAGGAGCACGATCGGGATGCCGAAGAGAGGGGCGAATATCAGCCACGACAACCAGCCGAAACCGGCGCCAGCCCGCAAGGCGACACCGGCGATTCGATCCGGACCCTGAAGCGACGTGGAAGTGAGCGCGGGCGGGGATTGGGGCAAGCGCGGGTCGTCCGACGCGATGATCAGCGCACCGAACGACTGACGTCTGCCAGACGACCGCTGCGGACGATAGGCGACGCTGACCGACATCCACTCGCCCGGACCCAAGGTCCGGCGTCCCTGACCGTCCACGACAAAATCGTTGCTGGTCGGCTTCCCCGTCATCAGCGTCCGCAGCGCGCCCAACCGCAACGGGGATCCGCCGTCATTCCCCAACGTCACGGTTCGAACCTCGCCCGGCGAATCAAAGGTCAGCGATTGCGCCGACAGAACCAAATGGGCTGGGGGCGGCTCCGCCGCCGAGGACGGTTCGGGTGACGATTCGGGCAACGATTTCGCTGGCGACTGAGCGGCGACCAGGGATCCCGCTTCCGGGTCACGAGCCGCCACGAACGCGGGCGACGACACGCACACGACGAGGCCGAAGCGAATGAACACCGTGAGCGCTCGAAAATCGCGTCGGTTGCTTGTGTTCATGCGTCAGGAGCCGAGTACGTATGCCAGGACGGCGAACACTGCAATACCGGCAGCGATGCCCAAGACGTAGGAGCCGATACGTCCCGACTGCAGGCGGCTAACCGGACCTCCACTGGCCAAGACGATGTTCGCGATTCCATCGACCGCGCCATCCACGACCCGGCGATCGACCTCACGGGCGATGCGGGCCAGACGAACACCCAGACGCGAGACGCCGTTGACCGCAGGATCGAACACGCGGCGGTCCAACCAGATCGTTGCGCGAGCGAAGTCGCGCCCAGGTAACACGACCAACTCGCGATAGAGGCTATCGAACCCCCACCCTCCGGCGATCCAGGCGAAAAGGCGCGCGAGGCGCAAGGACATGCCGCCGCGCCAGCGGGCCGTTCGCGCAGCGTCGCGGTACAACTTGCGCGCGAAAACGAACCCGAGCGTCGCGAGCACGAGGCCCATCACCTGGACACTGAGTTCGACTCCTCCGCTTGGCCGCGAGGACCGGACGAGTCCTTCCGTCGAGGAGAACACGCCCGCGAGCATTCGCTCCAAAAGAGGAGCCCCGTGGGCGGGATTCCAGTTGCGCGGCCAGCCGAGGATCGGCCCAACGAGGATCGACCCGAACGCCAGGGTCAACACGACGGCCGTCATGCGGCGGGAGGGCTCGTGGGTCGCCCCGGCCGGCTCCGTCCTGGGTGGGCGCGCCCAGAATACGAGAAAATAGCTGCGAAACATGTACAACGCGGTCAACGCGGTCGTGGCGGCAAGGACACCGAACAACGTGATTCGTGGCACGTCCGGGATTCGGCTGGTCGCCATCGCGGTTAGAATTTGATCCTTCGAAAAGAATCCGGAGGCAACGGGAAACCCCGCGATGGCCACGCACGCGACGAGATATCCCCGCCGTGACCAGGGCAACGCAAAGGCCAGTCCTCCCATGTTGCGCATGTCCTGGGGATCGGATGACTCGCCGGATTCGATGTGGTTGACCGCGTGAATGACGGAGCCCGCGGCCAGAAACAGGCACGCCTTGAAGAACGCGTGCGTCACGACGTGAAAGATTCCAGCCTGGAACGCGCCCGCACCGATCGCCGCGAACATGAACCCCAGTTGGCTCACCGTGGAATAGGCGAGCACTCGTTTCAAGTCCCACTGCAAACAGCCGGCCGTGGCGCCTATTAAGGCGGTCGCGGTGCCGGCCACTGCGATCAAGGTGAGCGCGCCCGGCGACAAGGCGAGAAGAAAACCCAGACGCGCCATCAGATACACGCCGGCCGTCACCATCGTGGCCGCGTGAATCAGGGCCGAAACCGGCGTGGGCCCCGCCATGGCGTCGGGTAACCACGCGAACAATGGCACCTGGGCCGACTTGCCGGCCGCGCCCAAGAAGAACAGCACGCACACGACGAAGGCCAGAGGCATCCCCGCCACGGTCTTGCGGGACAGGGCGTCGGCAAAAGGGCGACCATGCGGGTGCGCCCCACGGCCGTTGTCGCCACGTGCTCCGTATTCCACGTTGATTTGGTCCGCGAGGGCGCGAAATCCGAGCGTCGGACCCACGCGGACGTCCCGAACGGTCGCCTCGCGCGAATGCCCGACCGGGCTATCGAGCTCGATGCCAGCGCCAGCCCTGGCGTCAACGACAATCGTGCGCGCCGGCTCCAATCGAACGCCCCGCGCGGGAAACGCGCCCCCCAGTCCCCAAAGCAACAAACAGATACCTGTAACGAAGGCCCAGTCCCCGACGCGATTCACGACGAACGCCTTGGTGGCCGCTGACGTGGCGGCGGGGCGACGGAACCAAAAACCAATCAACAGGTACGAGCAGACGCCGACGCCCTCCCAGCCAAACAACAGCGGCACGAACCCATCCGCGAGGACGAGGAGCAACATCGCAAACACGAACAGATTCAAATACGCGAAGAATCGCGCCAGCGATGGTTCGTGCTTCATGTATCCCGCTGCGTACAGGTGGATGAGCGTGCCCACCACGGTTACAATCAGAACCATCACGGCGGATAGCGAATCCAGCGTCAGCCCGAACGTAACGTCGACGCCCGCGACCGAGAAGAGCGGCCAGAGCGTCTGGTGAAGGCAGCGGTCGGCAAACGGTAGGGGCAACAGATCGCGCGCAATCAGGACCAGGGCTGCCGTCGTCGTCGCCGCCATGATGCCGACGGCCACCACGGCCGCGCTGCCCCGGCCCCAGCGGCGTGCCAGGCGACCGCCGCCCCATCCGCACACGAGCGCGCCCAAAAGCGGCAGCGCGGGCAAGACCCACAACCACGCGGAGTCCCCTTCCGGCGTCAAGTAGGCGCCGCCATAGATGGTCTGCGGGAACGTCATTCTTTCAACGTGGTCATCGCGTCGGAATCGACGCTCCCAAATCCCCGAAAGACCGCCAACACGATGGCCAGGGCGACCACGGCCTCGGCGGCCGCCAGCACCACCACGAAGACGGCGAACACCTGTCCGTCGATCGACCCGCGCGAAAAATGGGAAAACGCCACGAAGTTGATCGCGCCGGCGTTCAACATCAGTTCAATCCCCATCAAGATCGCGATGGCGCTGCGGCGGGTGGACGCCGTGATCAATCCCAACGTGAACAACAAAGCCGACAGCACTAGGAAGTGCCCAAGCCCTATCTGTGTCGCCGTCGACGACGTCACGATGTGAAACGTTCCTCGGCCGGGGCTTCCGTTCGCGATGGACCGGGTCCATCCCGCCATTTGCCCGTGGTGGTGTCGTGAACGGCGCGCCTTGCGATGGCCATCGCTCCTACCAACGCCATGAGCAAGACCAGCGACACGAGCTCGAAGGGCAACAAGTATTCGCGCAGGAACGCGTCGCCAAGGCGAGCGGTCGTGGGAGCGGCGACGGGCTCGGTCCGGGGCCACGGCGTCAGGCCAGCCACGGTCACCAAGAGCAGGCCCACCACCAACGCGACGGGCACGGCGATGCCGCGGCCCATCGCCAGATTCGTCACCCGGACATCGCCGATTCTCTGGGTGAGCAAAACCGAAAACAGCAACAGCACCAAGATTCCACCGACGTAGATCAGCAGCTGGGCCACACCCACGAAATCCGCGCCGATGAAGAGATACAGACCGGCCGTTCCGACCAACGTCACCAACAAGAGAAACGCGGCGTGAAGGATATTGCGCGAAAACGCCACTCCCGCGGCACCCGCCAAAACGAGCGCCGCCAGGGCGTAGAACACGATTGTGCCGACCCCCGGCATGGCCG
Organism: Pseudomonadota bacterium; assembly: GCA_017881245.1. Classification (GTDB taxonomy): domain Bacteria; phylum Myxococcota_A; class Polyangia; order Fen-1088; family Fen-1088; genus FEN-1088. The sequence continues at coordinate 13,593 of JADGRC010000154.1, read as the reverse complement.
GGCCTTCTACACGCAAATCGTTCTGATTCCCACCCTCCGACGCTGCGATCCGCTGCGATCGACACTGGCGCCTCCGATGTCGGGCCTTCGATAGCCCCGCCGGTCGAGGACCAAAAGGCGTCCAAGCGCGTCCTGTCGCGCAAGCCCGAGTCGGTCACGCGGGGTTGTGTGATAAAAGGATGAGCCTTGACGACCAGCGTTCATACAGTCCGGCAGGTCCGGGATATTCACGATTTGCCGCTGCCCGACCTTATGTTTCAGGCTCAGTCGGTTCACCGCGCCCATCACGACCCGGGCGAAGTACAGTTGTGCACGCTGCTGTCGGTGAAGACGGGCGGCTGTCCAGAAGACTGCGCGTACTGCCCGCAGTCCTCGAAATACGACACCGGGGTGGATGCCGCCCGCATGTTGAAAGCGGACGAGGTGCTGGACGCGGCAGCGCGTGCGAAGGCGGCGGGCGCCACTCGTTTTTGCATGGGAGCCGCCTGGCGCGAGGTCAAGGACGGGCCCGCCTTCGACGAGGTGTTGGGCATGGTGCGCGGCGTGCGACAGCTTGGCCTCGAGGCCTGTTGTACGTTGGGTATGGTCAACGAATCGCAAGCGCGGCGACTGGCTGATGCGGGCCTGACCGCGTACAACCACAATATCGATACGTCGAAATCGTTCTACGGACAGATCATCAGCACGCGCACCTACGAGGATCGCTTGCTCACCTTGGCCCATGTGCGCCGGGCCGGCATCACGGTTTGCTCGGGCGGTATCATCGGGATGGGCGAATCGATAGACGACCGTTGCGCGATGCTGATGACGCTGGCGAACCTTTCTCCTCAGCCGGAAAGCGTGCCCATCAACGCGTTGGTCGCCACGCCGGGAACTCCGCTTGCCGATCGCAAGCCGGTCGATCCTTTAGAGTTCGTTCGCATGATAGCGACAGCGCGCATCTTGATGCCGAAGGCCAAAGTCCGCTTGTCGGCTGGGAGACTCGACCTGTCGCGCGAGGCGCAGCTGCTCTGTTTCCTCGCGGGCGCCAATTCGATTTTCTACGGAGAGAAGCTTTTGACCACCGGAAACCCCGACGTCCAGACCGACCTCGCCTTGCTCCGCGATGCCGGTTTTTCCACGACCATGGGCACCGTGGAATTGGGGGAGTAAGCCGAACCGCGGCGCGACCTACGCGCGCTTCGCCCACTGACGGCGGACCTCATACGCCCCGATTGCCACCGACGTCGATAGATTCAACGATCGGAGATCCGGGTCGCACATCGGGATGGATACGAGGGAATCGGCGTGCGCGTGTCGAATTTCGGCCGGCAGGCCCACGCTCTCGCGTCCGAAGACCAGCACGGTGCTGTCCCCGTACTCGACTTGGTCGTAGCTTCGGGGCGCGCGCGCAACAAAGAAATATGGTGTGCCGAGGCCGTACAATTCCGCCGCGAGCGCGCCCCAGCGCGGCCACACGTTGACCCGAACGCGGGGCCAATAATCGAGGCCCGCCCGTCGCAGATGTTTGTCCGATAGGGAAAACCCGAGCGGCTGGACCAAGTGCAGGTCGGCATCCACGGCCAGGCACGTTCGTCCCACATTGCCGGTATTCCAATGAATCTCCGGGGCCACGAGCACAACGTGTAGGCGAGCCATGAACGCCACGACTCATACCGGAAAAACGGGCCAGGCGCGCGCGGCCCCTGGAGTCCACATCGAGCAGCGGGATGGTCCTGACCTGTCCAATCCAGGATATATGTCACCCGTGCCCCGCCTCACGGAGCTGCTGGCCCGCAATCTCGGTGTTTCGAAGACCGCCGCCGCGCGCTTGATTGAAGCCGGTCGCGTCTGCGACACGAGCGGTTCGATCTTCGCCGATCGCAGGACCCTGCTCGACGGTGACCAGGGCGATGGCGCCACGCCGCAAGACGTCCCGCCCGTCGTGATGGTCGACGGCAAGACCGTCACCCTTTGGAGCCGCGCCCTGATTCTCCTGCACAAGCCGGTCGGCGTGGTGACAGCCTTGCGGGATCCGCTCCACCTTACCGCCTATGACCTGATCTCCGAAGCACCACTTTTTCACGAGCTCCGCGCCGTCGGTCGCCTGGATCTGGAGACTTCGGGGTTGCTGCTCTGGACGACGGAAGGGGCCTTGGTCCAGCGCCTGACACATCCGAAGCGTCGCGTACCCCGAACCTATCAGGCCGCACTGGCGCGACCTTTCCGACCCTTCCAAGGTGACCTGGTCCTCGACGATGGGCATCGCCCCGAGGTGGCCGATCTACGTCCGATTTCCCGTGGCGAAGCCCATCCTGGATTGATCATTCCCCCGGCCGCGTCGACGCTGGCAACCGTTACCATCGTCGGCGGGGCTTACCACGAAGTCCGACGTCTCTTTGCGGCGCTCGGGAGCCACGTTCTCGGCTTGTGTCGCACGAGCTTCGGCGACTTCACCTTGCCGCCCGAGCTTCCGGCCGGCGATTGGCGACGATTGCTGATTCCGATACCGGCGGCTCGATAGCGACGGGCACCGTCCGCCGCACGCCGCCGATCAACGTTCAGCCCAACGCAGCTATGGCTATGGCTAGTCGGAGGCCTGTGGCACGCCCAATGCGTCCAAAGCCGCGTCATGCGCGGCCGCGCGAAATGCACGAAAGCGCGGATCGTCCCGCACGACGGGATGTACTCGATTCGTCAGCAGCACAACCCAAAGGGCACGCCTCGGATCGATCCATAGCGAGCATCCCGTGAAGCCCAAGTGACCAACCGACGCCCGAGACATCCTCGAGCCCGCTTGCGAATCGCGGGCCGATGGTCCATCCCAACCCAAGCGCCAGGTCGACCCGGCGATACCCGCGGGGTGCCAGAACTCGCGGATGACATCGCGGTGAACAATCGCGTTGTCCCCAACACCGCCTTGCCACGCGGCCGTCAGCGCGCCGGCAATGCTTTCCAAATCGGCGACTTCGCCGAACAGCCCGGCGTGACCGGCAACGCCTCCCATCGCAAACGCGTTCAGGTCATGGACCTCCCCCAACAGAAGACCACCCCGGCCGGGGCAGAATTCCGTGGGCGCCACCTCATGTCCGGCCACGAACCCGTCGCGGAACGCTCGATCGTTCCCTCCGTCGATGGGCAGGAACGTCGTCGACGACAGGCCGAGCGGGTCTGAGATCAGCCGCCGAAATAGACCGTCTAGTTCTTCGCCCGTAACACGCGTCAGCAGCCAGCCAAGCAAGATGAAGCCGAGATCGCTGTACACGGATACTGCGCCCGGCCGGTTGATGAGGGCCTCCCTGGCCGCGGCAATCGGGATCGCGTGATTGCCGCGCGCGGTCCCGATCCCGACCTGTTCGTAAAACGGTCGGTGGGCCGGCAGTCCAGAAGCGTGACAAAGCAGGTGACGTACGGTCACCAGGTCCTTCAGCTCGCCGTGGAATTCAGGCAGATACCGGTCCACGCGATCGTCGAGAGAGATTTGGCCCGTCGCCACCAGCTTCATGGCGAGCACCGAAGTACTCACCGCCTTCGTCAGCGACGCAATGTCGTAGACGGTGTGGGTGCTCGCCGGCAGGGGTTCTGGCTGCGATTGGCGCGCGCCAAACGCCTCGCGAAACCGGGTCGCCCCATCTCGCGCGCACGCCACAACGGCGCCGGGGACAATCCCCTGCGCCACCGCCTGTTCGACGACCTGGCGAAGAGCAGCAAAATCAGCCGAACCTACCGCCATGGCCGGTCACTAGCATACGCCGCGACGCCCCCCGAGCCGTCAAGAATGCGCGGCCTCGGCTTTCACCGAATCTTTTTTGACCCCAGGCGCCAAGTCCAGTGCTAGGTTCTGCGGTTGGTGCCCCATGAAGTTCGGCCAGTATGAGCTGCTTGAACGCGTGGCGATCGGGGGAATGGCCGAGGTTTACCGCGGCCGTGTCGCCGGTGCCGAAGGCTTCGAAAAGTGGGTCGCGATAAAGCGAATCCTCCCGGAATTCGCGCGAGATGAACGTTTCATTTCGATGATGCTGACGGAGGCGCGCATTCATTCGGCGCTGTCGCATCGAAACATCGTTCAGATTCACGATCTCGGTATTTCGGAGGACGGCGAGTATTTCATCGTTCTTGAGTATGTGGAGGGCCACGACCTGCGCGCCATCATGGAAGCGGCCGCGGAGCTCGGTGTCCAGATCCCCGATTCTTTGGCGCTGCATGTCGCCGACGAGCTGGCGCAGGCGCTGCACTTCGCCCACGAATTGAAAGATCCCGAGGGCCAGCCGCTCGGAATCATTCACCGCGATGTTTCGCCTTCGAATGTTCTAATATCGAACTCGGGAGAGGTGAAGCTGTCCGATTTCGGTATCGCAAAGCGGCGGCACGACCATTCGTTCGTGGGCTCGCTGAAGGGGAACCTCGTCTACATGTCGCCCGAGCAGGCCCGCCGGGTGCCCCTTGACAGGCGGACGGATGTTTTCTCGCTCGGAGCGGTTCTTTTTGAAATGCTCACTGGTCAGAAGGTCCGCGAAATCAGGGACGAGGTCAGTGGTTTTCGCGATGTCGCCTCAGGAGTCGTCCGCTCGGCACGGGCCCTACGACCAGACCTACCTGAGTCGTACGAAGCTCTTCTGTCACGGGCGTTGGCCAGCAATCCCGCCGATCGGTTTCAGGATGCGGCAGCTTTCGGGGCGGCGATCAGGGAATTGAGGCGCGAGCACGATGCGCCGGTTGGTCCCGCCGACATGAAGGAGTTGGTGGAACTGCTCAACCCTCCCCGTCGGGCTCGCAGCCCAGTGGAAAGATCAAAAGTCATTCGCCTTGGACCGGAATTCAAGGTCCTGGCGGATCACGGGCCCGCCGCCAAATCCACGGAGGTTCCGCAGGCCAAAGCGGAGCAACTTCCCGTGATCTTGGCTCCCGCCACAGGTCCCACCCGGTCCGCGACGCTCAGGGTCAACGGCCACGGAGGCGGAAATACCGGCTGGGCGGATGGGCTGCCCGCTGCCCAGCCGGCGCCGACGCCGCCGCCGGCACCGGCCCCGGTCCCGGTCCGAACGTCAATGCCAGCGCGAGCATCAGTGCCGCCGGCGCGATCCTCGACGGCGACCAGGTCGTCGACGCCAGCGCGAGTTTCAACATCGGCGCGGAACCTCACGCCGGCGCAGATGTCGATGATGGGCGCGACGCCCCCGCCGCCAATCCTATCGGGCCCGAGGGACGCGCTTCGCACAGCCAACAACACGGCGCAGTTCGACGCCGCGGATGCCGCTTTGCACGCCCTTGAGTTCAGCGCCGGGAGCGACATGCAGCCAACCCCACCGCCTCCCGCGGTCCAGGGTCCGTACGCTCCCGAGGTCGTCACCCCGATCGCAGCCTCTGTTCCGGCCCGGCGGCAGGCGGCCGAGCACGTTGGAATATCGAAGAATTTCGCGCCACCCGACATGGCGCTGTCAGCACCCACGCCCCCCCCCCGGGCTGGTATTACCCATCCAGGCCTCGGATTGGGACCGAATTCGCTGTCTCGGTCCTTCGACAAACAAGCGCGTGTCCCCTCCCCAGCCGGTGGCCTGCGGACCGACGGGGCTCTGTCTCGCCCATTCGCCCTGACCACGGGTCCCAACGCCGCGATCCTGGCACCCCCGCGCGGGCGCGGATCGTGGTTGTCGATCGTCGTCGTGTTGCTTGTGATCTTGTCGGCGACAGTGACGGTGGTGCACTACAAGGTCCTCCCGCTCGACGTCCTCGCCGTTTGGCTCAAGCCCGCCGCCCTTACCCTCGCGTCGGACCCCGCGGGCGCGAGCGTTACCCTGGACGGCCGTGCCCTCCCCAGCCTGACGCCGATGAGTGTCGACGTTCGACGCGATCGTCTTGATCACCTCCTTGAATTCACACGGACCGGTTCACTCTCGGTTCGAGCGACGATTCGGTTCGATCGAAGCGTGGCTCTTTCGCAAGCCGTCAGTCTCCCGCCGGCGCCGATGCCACCACCTTCTACCCCCCCAATGGATGCCCTTCCGCCGCCACCGCCACCCGTGACCGCCGAGGAACCGGCGCCTCGGAAGAGCCAGCCCAAGAGCGACAAGCGCGCTGCCCGCAAGGCCGCGAAGTCGAATTCCAAGAGAGGAGCCGGCAAGCAGTTGGCGAGGAAGAAGGCCAAGGAGGGCAAACGGGCACGGAAAGTCTCCAAGAAGTCCGAAGACGCCAAGGCTGCGGAGCTTTGACGACTGCTTTGACGGCCGAGGTACTCAACGAAAACACCTAAATCACTGTTCGTGATTCGGGAACGCGAACCCCCGAAAAGGGCGTGAGGACAGGGAGGCGCGGCACGATCGTGATCGCTCGTCAGCCACTCATGGCCGCGCCTATCCCTCCTTCGCGATGAGGCGCGGACGCCCCATCGCTCCGTCGGGCTCTTCGGGAATCCGGAAAACGAGCAAGCGGCCACCAGCGCGGGCCCGTCGGTCAACGAAGGAGCCGCGCGCGGCGCAGGTTGTGCTTCGCCCGTTCCCGAATCACGAACGGTGATTTAGACGCGTGACCATGGCACGACCTAACCCGGGGGCGGGCAGTGATTCGCGGGCGAGCGGATCGAACGTGCCTGGGGGCCGCGGGGGCGAACGGGGGGAATCTTCCCCACGGGGACGGCCGGAGCGCGACACGCGAAGCGTGTCGTGGGTGCTGGGGATGGCGGTGTTGGCATCGGCTCGGTGATCCGCGCGCTGGGTACGCCGCGTGCCGTGGATGGTCCCGCGACAGCCAGGTGCGGTCGAATTTCGCGCACCATGCGCCGCCCGATTCCCTTTACGCGCACCAGTTCGTCGATGGTTCGGAACGGGCGACGGAGCCGGTAGGCTACGATTCCGCGGGCCTTCGCGGGCCCGATCCCTGGAAGCAGCGTCAACAATTCGGGCGTTGCCGTGTTCAAATTGATCACGCCGTCAAGGTTTCGACCGCCGGCGCGTACCCGAGCGCCGGACGCTGTCACAAGGCACAGGACCATCGTAAGCGCCGTTAGACGGAGCGGCCATGCGCGCCGGACGCGCCCACTGCCCGCGTAATCGGGACGGCTCGCTTGCATTCACCCCTTGTCGGCCCGAGGAACGGCCGAGTTGCGAGGACGCCTCCGCTGTCGTGGTGCACGCCGAAGGTCGTGGGGGCACGGCCTGGTCGCGGGCGATTCACAAAAACCGCCTTGGTGCACCAGACCGCTTTCGCGTCGATAGGGATCGAGTACGCGCGAGGCGGCGGCGATGGGCCAGGATCGGCATCCGATGCTTGCGCCATCGCGTCAACGCGAAAGCGCTTTAAGGGCCGGGCCGGCAAAATTTGGGCCTGGCGCCGGGATTAAGCGTCAAGGGCAGATTCCCGTTCTGCCCCGTCGGGCTGCAAACATAACCACCTCGACAATCTCCGTCGTTGCCGCAGCTTTGAACGCAAAAGCGCGTCTCGAGCGACCGACGCACGCAGACGTGATCGTTCGAGGTCAACCCGAGGCAAATTTCGTTCGGTTGACACAAGCTCGCCAGGCTCGTACCCCCATCGCCGCTGTTCCCCTCGCCGCCCGAGCCGATATCCGGGCACGTTCCGCCCGCGCTCGTCGCGAAAGCCGCGGGGAAGAAGCGAAGACAGAAGGAATCACTCGGGCACGACCGCGCGTCGCACCCTTCGATGACGCAGTAACCGCCCGGCTGCGACAGGTCGCAGGTGCGCGTCCCCGAGCTCGGATCACAGTCGGCGCCGGTCGTGCAAGCGTCTCCAATCTTCCGGCCACAGGCCGTCGTTGCCAAGGCGAACGCGAGCAAAACCGCCAACAAGGCGGAGCCGGGCGCGAAGGTCCGATCCTCGCAAGATAAGTGCACAACGGCGCGTTTGTACCGCATCGCCGCCGACGACGCGAACCAACCTTGAACGGAACCACCAAGGTGGTCGGTGGTTGCGCACATGTGAACCGCGATCAGAGTGGGGGTTGGAGTAGGCATGGATCTTGTATTTCGACTATCGATCGTGCCAGACGAGTTGTCTCGACCTACCCCTGCGCTGGTGTCCAACCCAGCGGAACGAGCCATGGACGGAGGCCACGACCGGGGATCCTTCGATGGCGTGTGGATGGGGATGGTGAATGAGTTTCGAAACCATTTGACCATTTTCCTGGCGGGGACGAGCCAACTGTCCGCCATGCTTCCCAGGGCTGTAGCTTCGGAATTCGCCGACCATCTGGAAGACATGGAGTCGAGTGCGGAGTTCTTGCAGACGCTTTTGACCTGGATGGATGCCTCCGTCGGCCGGGGATCACAGACGATCTGCGACGTGGGCGACGTCCTTCGCCGTGCGGAAACCCTGGCGTACACGGGACTGTCGTCGCGCGTATCGATACGGCTCGATTCTCGCCCTGCCGGCGTACGGAATCGCGGCGTGGTCATCGAATGTGCGCTGGCGGCGCTTATCACGGAACTCGGCCGCGTCCTCGATCCGCGCGTTGCGGGGGACAGCCTCGGGCCCAGGATCTTCGAGGTGGGCGTGTCCGTCCGGCCACAGCGGGGCGCCCTCTCCATCATCCTGAACAGCGGGGCTTCGCAGCCGCCGGAAGGTGGATGGCGCGTGTCGCTGGCAAAGACCCTCTTAACCCAAGTGGGTGGGACGGTTGACATGCTCCGCGGAGACTCGGAGATCGGCGGTTCCGGCTTCGAGGTGCGGTTCAGATTTCAGTGATCTGAAACGGGCGACAAACCGCGGTTTTGCGAACACAATCGTGCTTGTGGTCGACCGTGTGCGCAGTGTCCCGTGTGCGAGTTAACCCCCTGGTTTCGAAACCAAAACGACCGCGAAAAAGCAATCCCGTGGCTATGTTATGCTGGTTTTCATGAACCTGCGGCGAGGCCAGCCGTGCAGCCCGTCACTTGACGCGCCTTCCCTTGCATGAAGGTACGTTTCTGGGGGGTTCGCGGATCGTTGCCCGTCCCCGGCCCCCGGACCGAGCGGTACGGTGGTAACACCTCATGCGTCGAGGTGCGATCCGCGGCCGGAACGCGGATCATCATCGACGCGGGAACGGGCATTCGGCGGCTCGGTAAAGACCTCATGCGGGAAGAATTTGAGAGCGGTAACGGCACCGCGCATCTGTTGATTTCGCACACGCACTGGGATCATATCCAGGGTCTGCCTTTTTTTTCTCCGCTCCACCAAAAGGGAAACCAGCTTTACGTCTACGCGCGCCGCCGCGACGATGTTCATCTCCGGGCGGTGTTCGCTTCGCAAACCGATGATCCTTACTTTCCGATCTCGATTGAACAAGCGAAGGCCGGGATTTCGTTTCGCGAGCTTGCTGATTCGGCCGCATTTGAGATAGCGGATGTCCATGTGACGTGTACCCGGCTCAATCACCCGTACGTCGCCACGGCCTATCGACTCGCGGCGGATGGTGCGTCGGTCGCATACGTTTCGGACACGGCGCCGTTCTCCGACATTCTTTTCGAAAATCAGTACATCGCGCAACCGCCATCCCTGCGAGCGTCTCTGCCTGAAGGCGATCGAGCCAAATTGCGCGCGATGCGCGACGGGGTCGTTCGTCTCTGCGAAGGAGCCGATCTCGTCATCTACGACACGATGTTCACGCCCGACGACTACTACCGAATGCCGCACTATGGACATTCCCGTCCTTCCGATGCGCTCGATGTCTGCCGGCACGCGGGAGCTCGACGGTTGGCCCTATTTCACCACGCCCCGGAACGATCGGATGCCGAGGTGGACGCCATCCTCGCCGAGACCCGGAGCCAGGCTCTCGGATCTCGATTGTCATTGGACATTACGGCCGCATACGAGGGATTCGATCTCGATCTTGGCTCACGAGGAAGCATCTGATGGAGGTGACGTTCTGGGGGGTGCGTGGTTCCATCCCGGCGCCCGGCCCCGGCACGGTTCGCTACGGAGGAAACACGTCCTGCGTTTCGATTCGCACGGGGGGGGGGAAGCTCTTGGTTCTCGACTGCGGTACCGGGGCGCGAAATCTTGGGCTGGCGCTCTTGGCCGAGGGCGCGACGGATGGATTTCGTGTCGGCAACGGCGAAGCGGCGATCCTGTTGTCTCACACACATTGGGACCACATCCAGGGCTTTCCCTTCTTCAGTCCGCTCTACGTGGCCGGCAATGTGTTTCAGATCTACGGTCCCGCCGAAAGTTCGGCTTTGTTGGAGGGAATCTTGGAGGGCCAAATGGCGCCCCAATATTTCCCCGTGCAGACCTTGAAAAACATGGGCGCCCACATTGGGATCCAAGCCGTGACCACCGGCGTGCCATTTGACGTCCTCGGGTGCAAGGTCACCGCCGTGGCGAATCCCCACGGTCGCGCTGGAGCGCTTGCATTTCGGGTTGACGACGCCGGCCGCTCAGTCGTGTACGCAAGCGATGCCGGCTATGGCCCCGGGGGACCATCGTCCGAGGCGGTAGCCCTGTACCAAGGAGCGGACCTCCTGATTCACGACAGCACCTACACTCCGGAGGATCGCGCGCGTTACCCACAGCGGGGCCTGGCCTCGGTCGTGGAGGCGGTGACCGCCGCCGTGCGCGGGCGTGCGCGAAGGGTCGTCCTGTTTCACTACGATCAAGACTACACCGACGCCGACATCGACCTATTGATTGCGCGGGGACGGCGGCAGCTCGAAGGGATGTCGAGCGGGCTCAAGCTGGACGTGGTGGGCGCGGCCGAAGGCCTGACGCTCCTCGTGTGAATGGGTCAGCGCGCGCTCGGAGTCGGCCCCGTCACTCTGTCGCGACCAGGTAGCCCTTATCGAGGAGCACCTTCAGCTTCTCGGCGATGGTAAGATCGGTGTGGCTCGATTCGTCGAAAAGCGAACGAACGGTTTCGGCGCCGAGAGCCACCTGGAAAACGTCCAGCTCCTCGGGACCCAAGTCACGAAGTTTCGCCTCCAGGGGGCGGGGCACGGCCAGCGTGGCGCTCGGCGACGGCAGCCGCTGCAGGTGCATGTTGTACTCGTCGAGCTGCCTCATCCCCTCCATCAGCAGACCCTCGGTCGAATCCTGAAGTTCTTCCAGTACCGCTCGGTCGTCGGGGGGCTCGAGATCAAAGAACCCTTGGGCCCACCCGAGCATCCGGTACATGGCCTTGCGAGGCCCCGTGTTGAAGCTGTCATCAATGCTGGCGAAGTAGATCTGTCCCTTGCGCAAGTAGATCTTCCCAAGGCCCAAGTCCGATCGCACGACGAGGACGCCTGATTTTCGACTCGTCGACAGAAGCTGCAGCAGGTCAGGCAACGGAATCTCCTCGATGCTGCCGGACATCGATTTCGTCACGGGCCGTTTGTTGGCCGCGACGGCCAGACGGGATCGCGCCTCGTTCTCCGTCAGGCTGGTGCTGTGCTCACCAGCCATCGTGACCAACTTGATGATCGACGTGCCGATCAGGATTCGATCACCGTCCTTGATCTCGGAGGTGCGCACTTTCTCGCCGTTGACGAAGGTCCCGTTCGTGGACCCCAGATCCTCGATCGTCACGGTCTTGTCGTCGGTGATGATCTTGGCGTGCTTGCGCGAAACCATGTCCTCGACAAGGACCATGTCAAGCTCCGAGGATCGGCCAATCACGATTTCACGGTGAGGGCGCAGGGGAAACTCTCCGCCCTGGTATTTGCCCGAGATGAAGCGCAGCGCCCATTGCGCGGATTCTCCGGAAGGGCTTCCGCCCATCACGTCTCGTGGCCTAAACGTGCTCAAAACCTAACGATTTTAGTGTGGGTGCGGGAATCCGTCAAACAAGCCGGCACTTGGGCATGCACTTGGGTCGCCAGTTGGGAAGGCAAAATCGGCGGCTCTTTCCCGTGCGGTTGGATAGCCCCCGAAACTCACCACAGCGCCAATCAGCCGCAGGCAGCCGCCTGCGCTCGATCGGATCGGGCGGGAATTGGCCGCCATGCCGACTCGGCGATCCTGCGCTCGATCGGATGGGCGCCCATTGCCGCCCTACTGACTCGGCGATCGAGCCCGGATCGCCGGCTTCCAAGGTCGCCGCACCGTGTTCGATGTGGACTCTGTTTCGGCTTTCCGTCGACAAAGACCAGTCTCGAGATCGGAACATGGTTTCGAGACGGGAATTTTGCAAAGTCTTCACGCGACCGTCGTTCCGTCCCGTCGAGACGGTGCTTATTCGTGCATGAACGATCGCGCCAAGCGGCGTCTCATGCGGGTTTGCGCGCTGGGAAATCTCGACAGGCCGAGATTTCCCGCCGGGCTTGGATCACGTAAGGGCGAAGGCAAAAAAACATATGTAGAGACAATGACTTACGAAGTAACGCCGCGTGGACTCCACAACACGGTGAGCTCTGTTCAAAAAGCCTTTGGGGGAAATTTCTTTCTGATTCTCGCGATCTTCACCAACATCGCGGCGACCAGCTTGTACCAGAAGGAATTGGTCTGATAGACAACCGTCCGCCCCGCAGTGTTGGCGGGAGTCGAAATCCCATCCAGGCCGAGAAGGCAAAGTGGCAGAAGTGGTGCTTTCTCCCATGGGAACGAGGGAAGCGGGGAAGTCTTGTCTTCTCCTGTGGATAAAGAGGGGATATGGCGTCTAAAGATCGCGATTATATTAAGGTTTCCTCTCAGCGCCACTTGTGGACAGGTTGTGATCATGCTTGAGCTTTGGGGCGAGGCGGTTCGTTCGATTGAACCCATGGTCAAGCCGGCCCATCGAGACTTGTGGCTGCGCCCAATCACTTGCGTGGGCATTGCCGACGGCCACATTCGTTTGCGTGCGCCCGACCGCTATCACAAGGAGTGGTTCGAGGACAACTTTCTGCCATCGATTCTGCGAGATCTAGAAGTCAGGGCGAAGCGGTCGTTTACGGTTGATTTCCAGGTGACGGAGGACCAGGACGGCGAACCGCCCCTTCGGCGGACGGTCGATGCGCCAAACGGATTGTCGACCAGGCCAACGGTCGCGCCCGCCACATCCCCCTCGCAGAAACCTCCAGATCTCGTTTCGCGCTATACGTTCGACAAGTTCGTTGTCGGCCCAACGAACCAGTTCGCGCACGCCGCTGCGCGCATGGTGGCCGAAGCACCGGCATCACGTTGGAACCCCCTTTTCATCTACGGCGGTGTCGGCCTGGGCAAGACGCATCTCTTGCAGGCCATCGGGCATGAATTACATCAGGGTCATCCCGACTGGGTCATTACGTTCATCACTTGCGAGAAATTCGTCACGGATTTCATCGGCTCGATGATGGGCCAAAAACGCGGCGTGACCACGATGGAGAATTTTCGCGCTCGCTATCGAAAGACGCCGGATGTCCTCCTTGTCGACGACGTTCAGTTCCTGTCCAACAAAGACAGCTCGCAAGATGAATTCTTCCACACGTTCGAGGCCCTCCACCGCGATCACAAGCAGATTGTACTGACATCGGACAGGTTGCCGGCGGAGCTGCCGGGGGTCGAAGACCGTCTGCGCAGTCGGTTCACCTGGGGTCTCATCGCCGAGGTGGAAACACCCGATCTGGAAACCCGCATCGCGATCGTCAAGCGCAAAGCCGAGACCGACGGAGTCTCCCTTCCCGACGACGCGGCACTTTATTTGGCCGCGCACATCAAGAGCAACGTTCGCGAACTGGAGGGAGCCCT
>JADGRC010000153.1 GCA_017881245.1 Pseudomonadota bacterium | reverse complement strand
GGCGAAACGACTTGCCCGTGGCAGGGATGGTCTTGCCACCGCCAATCGGCATTGCCTTGCTGAAGGTTCCGGTCATGAAGCCAGTGACCGCGGTCCAGTCGCCCGACCCGAATCGAATGGGATGCTCGGCGATCTTGATGTCCGGCGCGTAGACGAACATGGCCTTCAGGTCTTCGATGTGAGTCGCGATCCCGTGCGTCTCATGGCCATCGGGCCAGGTGACGACGATGTCCTTGGCGTGCGATTCGCCTAGGCGGTCCCACTTCTGGTTGCTGAACACGTCGAAGTCGAGCACGTCGAATACTTTCAGCCGCTTCTCGACGCCTGGCGCCTGCTTCTGCGCGGCCGGCGGCGGCGTGTACGCGGGCGAGGGGGTCTGCGCGCCGGCGGTGGACGCCAGCCCGCTCGCGAACAGAACGGCGAGGCAGAAGTGGGACGCTACTTTCGTGGGTTTCATCGTTGTCTCCAGTGCAAAGATTCGGGATTCGAGGCAGATTCCCCGAATTCCGTGAAGGCAACGTAGCGGCGTTCGGTCGTGAGCGCCAGCAATACAAAACGAAGTTCCTCGCAAAACCGTTCCAGGGCCGAGAACTCCTTGAGTGTGACCAAATAGGACAAGAGCGCTATTGCGCGGCGTTCGAGAGCTATCCGCCCTCGCTCGCGGCGTCGGGACAGACCGCCGGATTGAGAGTGCAGCAGACGTTGAGGGCGAGGTTGCACTCGTTCTGAAAGCAGGACAACGCGCCGCCCACGCACTGACACGTGTTGGCGGGGGATGGAAGCCCACAACACATCGTCACCTCGTGGGTGCAGACCGTCGAACCGGTACAGGCTGCGCCCGACACACACGACGAGGTCACACTATCGGCGCTCGCATCCGATTCGGCGTCGACGCCGCCCTCGGCGGGAACGCCGCCGGTGCCCGGTGCAGTGGCATCTGGCGTGAGATCGTGGCTCGAATCCGAGCCCAAATCGTTGCCTGAATCCCGGGTCGAACCGCCACCCTTGCCGGAGCATCCAATTGCGGGAACCATCGTCGATAGGGCGATGAGGCGTACGAAGAAATTCGACGAGATTCCTCTCCGGCGTGCGAGCATGCTGCCAACGAAGCACGTGTCATGCCACGATCGGCTCGCTGCATGGCCGTAGCCGGTTCGGCTTCAGGAAGGCTCGCCTGCGGTCCCCCGAGGAATCGAGGGTCGCCCAACCCCGGATATTGATGTGAGATGGCCTCAGATTTTCATCGAGGACCGACTGCAACGCCTACTCAGTTGATTTTGGATATGTTTTTGGCGATGACAATCTCGACTCGACGATTGTTGGCGCGGCCCTCGGCACTGGTATTGTCGGCGATCGGTCGATCCGGTCCCATCCCTCGTGCCAAGATCTTCTCGGAGGGAAATCCTCGCGACACCAGATAGACCCGCACCGAATCGGCGCGACGCTGCGACAGGCTCATGTTGTTGGACTGCGAGCCTTTCGAATCGGTGTATCCTTCGATGACGACGCTTTGCCCCTTGGCGATCAGCGCGTCGGCGACTTGATCCAGGCGGGCCTGGGCCTCAGGCAAGAGCGTGGCGTCGTTGGAACGAAACAGCACGCTGCCCGACAGGGTGATAACCATCCCGCGCTCCTCCTCCTTGGCCGCCAGCGCCGCGAGTGCGTCATTCGCTGCCTTCGCATTTTGCTCCGAAGCAGCTGCCTTTTGTTCTGAAGCCGCCGCCTTCTTGTCGGCGTCCTCGCGTGCGAGGCGCTCCGCGGCTGCCTGTCGGGTCTGTTGTGCCTTGCCTCGCTCAGCCTCGCTTAGCTGCTCGCGGGTATTGGCCAGGGCCCCCAGTGTCTGCTTTGCCATCTCTCCCTGTTTGACCCCGAATTCCTGTTTTGCATTAGACAGGTTTCTTGCCGATTGGGCCGTTTCGGCATGGACCTCAGCGATCTGAGCGGTGCGTTGGGCAACATAAGCGAGGTCGACGGTCCTTTGGGCATCGCTGTTGTCGACGAAGCTCTGCTCCGCTTGATCAAGCGCGATCTTTGCCTTGTGCAGATCCGAGGGTTCAAACTGGGCCGCAGGCCCGACGCTGGCGCGGTTATAGGCCAACCGCGCGTTTGTCAATTCGACCGGCGTCGTGGTAGCGCAGGCGGCCCCGCAAAGGGTCCATATGAGTGGTATCGCAAGCGAACGCAACTGACCAATGCTGATCGAGTCTTTCATGGGTGTCTCCTTCGTTCATTGTTCTTGAATCTAGATTTATTGAACCGCTGATTCTTTCAACTTCCGCAGATTGTCGATCGCGGCCTGGGCTTCGGTTTTTTCGTTTTCATTGCGGGCGAGTGCCAAGGACAGCTCCGCATCGACCTGCGCCCGCGTCAACAGACGGTCAGCGACGTCCTTGTCCTTGTGATCGGTCAGCACCCGTGCGTGCCCGAATTCCTCCTTGGACAATTGCAAGTAGAGGGCCGCGTCGGGGTTGTGGGTGGCGCCTACTTCCTCGGCCGCGCGAATCGCTCCCGAAGTGCTGGCCGTCTGGTCGTTCGGCGGCGCGGTGGTCGCGCAAGCGGTACCTATCAAGGCTGCCGAGAATGCAATGGCCGGTAACGAGAATCGCAAGGTCATGATGTTCCTCCGGGTGGCGTGATGTTTCGGACTGAATCGCGAGATCAAAGGGTTGAGTTCCGGCCGCGCAGATCGGTCGCGGCCGTCTTCCATCGGCGCCAATGACAGGCGCTCATGGCCGTCATCGGGCCGAGGCTTCGCCCGCGTGCGACCCCGAAACCGCAATCAATTGTCGCTCTCGTCACTTCAAGCGTCGTGCCACTGCGGATAACCCGCCACGAGGGAGGTTCTCCGCGTTGGAAGCGCGCAAATAGCTGCCGGCGTTACGAAGAGGGAAGGGATGGTTACAAAACAGTAACCCGGGGCTCAGCCCAGTACACCTCGACGTGATGTTCGTGCCTGTCGTCGATCAGGTGCACCCGCCCGTCGGGCTGTTCCCGTCCATCAATGACGACGCGGCTCCCGGTGGTTGCACCGCCGCCGTTGCGGACCTCGATATGGTAGAGGGTTTCTCGATAGCGGTAGTGGATCTTGAAGCCGGACCAGTCCTTGGGAAGACACGGCGCGAAGCGCAGGCGATCGACTTCAAGATGGAGTCCAAGCAGTGATTCGGTGATCAGTCGATACATCCAGCCCGCCGAACCCGTGTACCAGGTCCAACCGCCACGACCGGTGTGTGGGGGCACCGCATAGACATCGGCAGCGGCCACGTAGGGCTCGACCCGATACCTTGCGACCTCGTCGGGGGTGGTGGCGTGGGACACTGGGTTGATCATGCTGAACAGATCCCACGCGCGTTTTGCATCCCCCATGGCGGCGAAGGCCATCGCCGTCCACACCGCGGCGTGGGTATATTGGCCGCCGTTTTCGCGCACGCCCGGCACATAGCCTTTTATGTAGCCGGGGTCGAGCGACGACGCGTCAAACGGGGGTTCCAAGACCTGGATCAAACGCGCGTCGTGTCGCACCAAAAACTGCTCGACGCTGTTCATCGCGGTTGCCGATCGCTCGTGCGATCCCGCGCCGGAGAGCACCGACCAGCTTTGCGGCAGGGCGTCGATCTTGCATTCCACATTCAATGCCGATCCGAGGGGTTGACCGTCGTCGAAGTAGGCCCGCCGGTACCACTCCCCATCCCAGCCGTGCTCTTCGATGTTGTCTCGCAACCTGGCCGCCTCGGCGATGTACCTATCGGCGCGGGCACCGTCGTCACGGCGACGGGCCAGAGCGGCGAATTGCGTCAGCACATCGAACAGGAAAAATCCCAGCCAGACGCTCTCCCCGCGACCTTCCGCCCCGACCAGGTTCATCCCGTCGTTCCAGTCGCCACAGCCCATCAGCGGCAACCCATGCACGCCAAAGCGCAATCCATTGTCCACCGCGCGCGCACAATGGTCGTAAAGCGTGCCGGTGTCCTCGGAAATCTGCGGCAGATCGTAGTACGACTCTTCCTCGGGGCGCACGGTGCGACCGACCAAGAACGGCGTCCGCTCGTCGAGAACGCCGGTATCGCCGGTTGTGGCGACGTACCGGCAGGCCGCGTAGGGCAGCCACAAATAGTCGTCTGAAAAATGGGTACGCACACCGCGTCCCACCGGCGGATGCCACCAGTGTTGCACGTCGCCCTCGTGAAACTGTCGCGCACAGGCTCGCAACAAATGTTGCCGAAGGACGGCCGGCTCAGCATGAATCACGGCCATGCCGTCTTGGAGCTGATCACGAAACCCATACGCGCCGCCCGATTGATAAAAACCGGTGCGGCCCCACATTCGGGAACTGAGCACCTGGTAGAGCAGCCAACCGTTCGCCAGAAAATTCAATGCCGGATCCGGGGTTTCGCAATAGAGCGTGCCGAGAGTACGACCCCAGTAGTTCCAGACGCCCTCGAGTGTTCCCTGTGCCCGAGTTGCGCCGCGAAATCGCTGCACCAGCTGTCGCACATGCCCCTCGTCGCGAGCGGCACCAAGCGTGAACACGACATCCTTTTCTTGTCCGTCGGCCAGGTCGGTCTGTACCTGGATAGCGGCACAGGGATCGAGCCCCGCTCCCACGTGTCCGGACAATCGCACGCGGTGCATCGCCGCCGGATCCGCGAGCGTGCCATTCCTGCCGAGAAACTCCGCGCGGTCTGCCGTGACTGTGCGCGCGGATTCGCTGCAATCGACAAACGCGACCCGCCCCGAAAATTCGTTGCTGTAAGCGTTCCGCGCCAGGAGCGCCCCCGTTGCGGCGTCCAGCGCCGTGACGACGTGGATCAACGTCTTGTCGCGGAGTTCGCCCAACACCCATTCCCAATACCCCGTGATCGACAACTTACGCGTGCGCCCTGATCGATTCGAGATGCGCAGCCGCGCGAACTTCACCGGCTCGTCCATCGCAACGAATATGCAAAGCTCGGTGACGATACCGTCGTGCGTGTGCTCGAAGATGCTGTAACCAAATCCATGGCGGGCGACGTAGGGAGAATCGTCCCGGGCGGGTGAGGGAGATGGTGACCAGAAATGCCCCGTGGCTTCGTCCCGAATATAGATGGCTTCGCCGCCCTGATCCGTGACAGGGTCATTGGCCCACGGGGTCAACCTGAATTCGTGGCTGTTCTCCGACCATGTGTAGGAACTGCCACTCTCCGAGACGATGGTGCCGAATTGTGGGTTCGCGATCACGTTGACCCAAGGCGCGGGCGTCACCTGTTCGGGACCAAGGAGGGTGACGTATTCGCGTCCATCGCGGCTGAATCCGCCGAGACCGTTGAAAAACGCGAGGTCGCGGGGCGGCAACACGGCGGCGACCGTCGCCGACTCAGCGCGCCTGCGCGTCGGGCGCAGCGGCGGGATGGAGACCTCGCCGCGGCCACGACGCTCGACCTGCTCGGCGAAGGATCCGGCGTTGTCGAATAGGACAACGCGCGCGACGGTCTGCAAGAGAGTGCGGTCTTCGTCCGACATGGACTCGCCTCGGCGCACGAAGATGCCTCCGGGCTTGTCGAGCAGCGAGGCCTCGGGACTGGACGCGATCATTTCCAGGATCGCGTCCTGCAGCGTTTGACGATAGACCGAGTCATCTTCGTTCCAGACGACGAGGTCCACGGCGATGCCCTTGATGCGCCAGTACGCGTGGGCTTGGATGGCCTGCCGGCAAAGGTCGATTTTCGCGCGATCGCTCATGCGCAACAGAACGATGGGCAAGTCTCCGGAGATGCCGTAGCCCCACAGGCCAGATTGTCCGCGCCGATTTTGCGTCAGAACGCTGGACTTGGCGCGGTGTGTGTCGGATGCGAAGATCACGGCTCCAGCCAGGCGGGCGTATATCTGGGCCTCGGCCTCGGTGGCGTTGATCTGCTGTAGCAGGATGTGGCTGTGGGTCCAGGCAAGCTCGAACACGCGGTCCGCCAAGTGGGGGTCGTGATACTTGTCCATCATCGCCGTGACGATCTCGCGGGTGTCGCCGACGCCCGTGACGACATCCACCTTCACTGTCTCGTTTGGTTGCAAGACGACGACACGTCTTATGGAGACAATGGGATCCAGCACCGGCCCACAGCTATCGGAGAGCGGCTCGCGTCGCTCCATGGCGGCTGGAGCGGCCAGCGTCTTGCCGCGTCCGATGAACTTCATGCGATCGGTTTCAAAGGATGCGTCCCCGACCGTAGTCCCCTGGATCGTCATCAGGTGGGTCATCCAGGGCGGTCGTTCGCCCGTCGATCGCGGACGGCGCGTGCAAATTATAGCCTGCCGCGCACGTACCAACTCCGTCTGCACGAACAAGTTGCTGAACGCTGGATGGGCGAGATCCTGCCCCTGTGGGGCCAACACCACCTCGGCATAGCTCGTCACCTCGATGGTCCGTACGGATTCCGACCGATTGGTCAGTGTGATTCGGCGCAGCTCGGTGTCGTCCTCGGGCGACACACTGATTTCCGTGTGCGTGTCAATCCGAACGTCCCGCCGACGAAACTCCGCGCGCGCTTGAGTGAATGCCGCTTGATAACGGGTTGTATAGGCGAGCGTGGGTTGCCAGGCCGTTGACCAAGTCGCCTCACTGTCGAGATCACGCAGGTAGCAGAAAGATCCCCAGCAGTCGCGGGTGGGATCCTCGCGCCAACGAGTGACCTGTAGGTCCCGCCAACGGCTGTATCCGCCCCCCGCGTGGGTGACGACCGTGTGGTACCGACCGTTCGACAATAAAGCGACCTCAGGCGTCGTGCCACCTGGATCGGAAAACACCCGCATCGTCCCCTCGTCGGTCGCCGGCCCCGTCCGCGTCGCGCCAGCCTCCGCCACATGTGGAAACAGCGGCGCACCGGTCTTTGGCACACGCTCTTGCAACAACAGATTTCCGGCCTGCAACATCGGCTCGGCCTCGAACCGACGTTGCATCGGGCGGTCCAGCAACAGATAGCCGAGCGACAGCACGCTCATGCCCTGGTGGTGGGCCATGAATTGCCGCACGATCGCATCGGAAGCGCCGCGCGGAAGACGGGAAGGAGTAAAATCAATCGCCTCGTAGAAACCGTAGGCGCCTTGGTACCCGTCGGCGGCCATGCGTTCCAAGTTGCGGCACGCCGCCTCAGGCTCGATCATCAGCGCCAGGGTGGTGGCGTAAGGTGCGATCACCAGGTCCTCCGCGAGGCCACGTTTCAGACCGAGGCCGGGAACCCCGAACGCGCGGTACTGATAGTTCAGGTGGGGATCCACGGTGTTGTATCCGGATTCGGAGATACCCCACGGAACGCCACGTTGGTTTCCGTAGTCGATTTGCCGGCGCACCACCGCCTTGAACGTCTGGTCGAGCAACGTGCCGTTGTAGCTGGGCATGACCAAGAGCGGCATCAGATACTCGAACATCGACCCGCTCCAACTGAGCAGAGCGGGGGCTCCCCCCGTCTTGGTCAACAAGCGGCCGAGCGCGAACCAGTGTTCCTGGTCCACCTTGCTTTGGGCGATGGCGACAAAACTGGCCAGGCGCGCCTCTGAGGCAAGCAGGTCGTAGAAGCTGGAGTCCAGACGCCGCTCGTCCACGTTGTATCCGACAGCGAACAGGTCACGGGATTTGTCGAAGACGAACGTGTAGTCAACCTCGGTGAGGTCCTGGCACTCGGCCGCCAGGTCCCGAAGAGCCTTGATGCGATTGGCGGCGTTTTGGGCCGCGACGAACAGCGCGGCGCCGAGCGACCCACACCATTCGAGGAGCCGCGACATCTGAGCGGCGTCGGCGTCGGCGGCAGTGTCGGTGGTGATCCCCCTGAGTTCTTCCACGATTCCGTCCAGGGCGGGAATCACCGTCGATGGAAACGCCGCGATCTCGCGGAGCCCTGGACCGGCTTCGAGCCGCGCTACCAACGCGTTCAGATGAATGAGATGTGGAAGTTGCGCAGACGCGGCCCCGCGTCGTAAGTCTGGCGGCAGGGTCGGCGGGGGCGACAGAGCGGCCCATGGAGCCATCCGCAACACTTCATCGCGGTGATCCTGGCACGTCCGCTGAACAGCAAGCGCCCACCACTTGAGCTCCCTGTCGGCGCCAGCGGTGGAACACAGGTCGATCGCGGCGGATGTCAGTCGCGACAGCAGCGTCGCTGACGCCGTCAGGCCGTGGGGCTGCGGTTTCAGCAGGTCCTCGAATCGTCGCGCGCCAGCCAAGAGTTCCGGAGACCCAAATGGGCCCGGCGGGCCATCGCCAACGCGGTGGTTTCCACGGGCGAGATCCTGGAACACCTGGACCGTATCGCGAATGCCGTCGAAAACGCGTGTGGTCATCAGGGGTGCTTCGCACAGTTCCAGGAGCCCACTGCGAAGGACCAACAGGTGACCGACCAGATTGCCGCTGTCGACCGTCGACACGTAGCGCGGAGACAGGGGCCTCAACGTCCGTGTGTCGTACCAGTTGAAGAAGTGTCCCCGATACCGCTCCATCCTGAGCAACGTCGCGACGGTCTTGCTCGTCCGGTCGAGGAGGCTGGCGACCGAGGAATATCCGAAGTCCGTCGCATTTAGATTGGCGAGCAGCGCGATGCCGATGTTGGTCGGGCTGGTTCGCGAAGCGATCGCGACAGTCGCCTGTTCCTGGACATTGTCCGGCGGCAGCCAGTTATCCACTGCGGTGACGAACATTTCGAAGAACCGCCAAGTCTTTCGAGCGAGCGCATGAAGAAAGCGGCGCTGACGTCGGGACAACCGGACGGGGGGCGGCGCCAAGGTGCGGCTTAACCACCACGCGATCCCGGGCGACATGAGCCACAGGCCCAAAAGCGGTGCCGCGAGGGCCAGGGATGTCGGCTGGTCGAGAACGATGAACGAGACTGCCTCGATTGCAAGAGCAGGCGCGACCAACATCGCCGCCAGCACACGCCACAGCGAAGGGCCCGTGCCCTGGGCATCGCTGGCTGTCGTCCATTCCAGGAGACGCCCGCGGGTGAACAAGAGGCGCATCAGCGTACGCGATATGGCGTCGAAACTGACGTAGGCATCGTACGCGACGAAAACCAACGTGAACAACAAGCGCGCCGCCTGGGTCCCCCCTGCCCCGATCGTGATTCGAAGGTGCGTCGATAGCGGCAGATCCGTCGGTTTCCGAGCGAAATCGGCGAGCAGCGACACGAGCGGAACCGTGCCCAAAACCGACAGGACGAAAACGATGACCGCCATGACACCCGCGGGCGGCAATAGCAGCCAGGACGCGAGCAACAACACCAGGGTCGCGATGGGCACCAGGCTGCGGCGCAAATTGTCCAGGATCTTCCACCACGATACGGCAGCGATGGGATTCGGGGCGCTCCCCCCCGCAAGACGCGGTACGCGCGGTAGCAGCCAACGCGCGATCTGCCAGTCCCCGCGCATCCATCGGTGCCGGCGGCTGACGTCGGCCAGGTACCGCGAGGGGTACGCCTCGTAGAGCTCGACATCGCTCAGAAGAGCCGAGCGCGCGTGCGCGCTTTCAAGCAGATCATGGCTGAGGATGGCATTTTCCGGAAAGTACCCGCAGGTCTTTTCGAAGGCGTCCACGTCGTAGATGCCCTTGCCGACGAACGAACCTTCGCCAAACAAGTCCTGATACACGTCGGACACGACGCGCGTATAGGGGTCGATTCCGGGCTCGCCAGCGAACAGACGGACGAACCAGGATCGTTGTGCGCTTGGCAGGCTCACGCTGACACGCGGCTGCAGAATGCCGTAGCCATCGACGATCCGGCCCTTTCTTGGGTCGAACACGGGCCGGTTCAGGATGTGCGCCATCGCGCCCGCCATCGCGCGAGCGCCATCGCGGGGAAGCTGGGTGTCCGTGTCCAGCGTGACCACGTATCGGACGTTGGATAGCAGGCTGGTGTCGCCGACGACTTCGGAAAAAGCGTCGGCGCCGCCACCGCGTAGAAATGCGTTGAGCGCCGCCAGTTTGCCGCGCTTGCGCTCGTGGCCCATCCATACCCGTTCTCGTGGATTCCAGCGCCGCGGCCGCTGAAACAGCAGGAAAATGTCCCGGCCTTGCGCCTCGTATTTTCGGTTCAGCGCCGCTACGCCTTCGCGCGCCAATTTCACCAATTCCGCGTCCGTCGGCAGGGTTTCTTGCGAGGCGTCGGCAAAGTCGGTCAGCAACGCAAAATTCAGGTTGTCGTCACGGTTGGCGAGGTACCGAACCTCCAGCCCTTCCAGCAAATCCTTGATGTCATCCGCGTTCGACAGCATCGTGGGTACGACGACAATCGTCCGACTGTCCGATGGGATCCCCCCACTGAAGTCCAACCGCGGCAAGCGCCTCGCCGGGACGATCAGCGTGACGAGCCAGTTGGTCAACGCAACGGCCAGGTGCGTGGCGCATAACGCGAGGGGGGGCCCGAGTACTCCCCATACGAGCGGCGAGGCACGCAAGATCCGCGATCCGTCCAGAAACGCCGCGGTCACTCCGGCCGTGACGGCACAGATGCTCAACACGTAGAGGAACAGCGCCAATTTGTCCCCCGAACGGCAGAGCGCCCGCCACAGCGAGAGGCGCACCCGCGCCTGAAGTTCGAGCGCGCGCCGTCCGCGATCGATTAAGTAGTAACCGACATGGGATGTGCGCGACGGGGGTTGTGAAACGGCGTTCTCGGCGGTGGTGGCTGTGCGCGCCAGGTTGATGGCCGCCTGCGCCAGTTCGTATTCCGGCAATGCGCTCCGCTTGGCTATCTCTTCAATGGCATGGCGGTAGCGGTCGCGCGTTGCGAAATCCATGGCCGTGTAGACTTCTGCCGGGTCGGTCCGCAGCGCTTGCTCGACGAGACTGTGGGTCTCGACGAACTCACGCCAATCGTTCGCCCCGAGAAACCTCAGACTGGTAATGCAGTTGCCGATCGAGATCTGGTCCGCGGCCTGCGCCTGACCTTCCGCTAAAATCAATCGTTCGGTCGTTTGTCCGTGTTCGGATAGGCGGTGCTCGAGCCAGCTGTTCGCGAACGTAAAGTGGACGGTCTGAGCCTGCAGGTGCCTGGTTAGCTCACTCAGGAATGCTCCGGTCAGCGGGGGATTCGCGCGCGCCATGTCCGCGAGCACGAGCACAAGATCGCTCGGGTTTCGCTCGACGACCTTGACCATTCGTTCGGCCCAGTCGGCGGCAAGATCGCGATCCCGGCGCCCGGAGGCCACGCGCGCCGCCGCTCGACGCAAGTTTTCAATCAGCGCCAGTCCCAACATGATCGGAATCGCCCATAACTCGCCCAGGTGCAGGGGGTGGGAAGGCTTGTACGCCGCGATGAATCCGTTCAGGCTGTCCGAATCGATGCGGCCGTCGACATGTGCGATGAGTTCCAGGGCTATCGCGTAGGCGCGCGGGTACCCGGCGTCCGGGCCGCTTGCGAGTCGCGGAAGCTCGCGGCTATAGGAACGCGGGAGGTTTCGGCGCGTCAGGCGAATCTGATCCTCGATCAGATAGAAATTGTCCAACAACCATTCCGCTCCGGGCGAAATTCGCCGGTCGCGGACCACGGCGGCGGTTATCAGGTGATACGTTTGTACCAGGATATGTTCGTTTTCATCCAGCCGCGGGATAAGCCGATCGGCGCCTCGCTCCCGGGCAAGCTGATGCGTCGTCGCCAGTCTGGCGGCATGTCGCGCCAACTGATCAACGCTGAATAGCTCGGCCCGTAACGGTGGATCCTCGCCCGTCACAACGAACACGCCCTCCACGTTCGCGGACTCGCGCCAGTGGGAAGTCATGCGCCTTATCAGCGCGCGCAATCCGAAAGCAGCCACGCGGGCCTGTCCTTACGAAGGGTCCTGTCGAACGACGAGGTGGCGCGACAAAGAAGCGACCTGCTGTGGCCCCGCCTGGTTCATCGCCGAACGTGCGCCGGTCTTGCCGAGCGGAACGAGGACGGAACGAGGACGGAAAAGGGGCGTATCCGCAGCAACGAAAACAAACGCCGGCAGATTCTCAAGAGCGTCGCCACCCTATGGGCTCCAACCATCGTGCGACGCGACGAAGTCTTTTGACGACCTTCGTGGCCAGCTTCGAATATTTTTCCATCTTCCCTCTCCCCGACGCGCAACCGAGACTGGCAAGAAGCGAAGGCCCCCGTCGCCCGGTGGGCGCATCGGGGCAACCGGAACCCGTCACGCGGAGCTGACAGTTAGGTCAGCCCCACGCGACGGCTAAGACGTGGCTTCGGTAAAAGCTACTTCTTCTCGGTCTTCGTCTCGGTCTTTGAGTCCTCGGTCTTGGTTTCACCGGAGCCGTCCGCCTTCTTGGACTTCTTGCTCTTCTTCGTGGTCTTGGTCTCGGTCTCGGTGGTGCCTTCCGCCTTGGCAACGGTCCACGTGGTCGGCAGAACAACGGCGAGGGCGAGGAAAATGATACGGGTCAGGGTCATGTGAGCTCCTTGAGGTTGGGTGTTCGGAAGGCACGGTAATCGATCGGTCGCTTGACCGCAAACCCAT
>JADGRC010000152.1 GCA_017881245.1 Pseudomonadota bacterium | reverse complement strand
TGCACGTGTGCGCGGTCAAGGCTCCTGGCTTTGGAGATCGCCGCCGTGAGATGCTGATCGACATCGCGACACTCACGGGTGGCTTGGCCATCACCGAGGATCGCGGCTTGAAGTTGGAAGGCCTCACCTTGAAGGACCTAGGCCGCGCCAAGCGCGTCACGGTCGACAAGGACAACACGACCATCGTCGAGGGCGCGGGCAAGAAGGCCGAGATCGAGGCGCGCGTGAAGCAGATTCGCGTTCAGACCGAGGAAACGTCCTCGGAGTACGACCGCGAGAAGCTGCAAGAGCGGCTGGCCAAGCTGGTCGGGGGCGTTGCCGTCATCAAGGTTGGCGCGGCGACCGAGTCCGAGATGAAGGAGAAGAAGGCGCGTGTCGAGGATGCCCTGCATGCCACGCGCGCGGCCGTCGAGGAGGGCATCGTCCCCGGTGGGGGAGTGGCGCTGATTCGGGCTCTCGCCTCGCTGGACAGTCTCAAATTCAGCGATGATCGTCAGTACGGCGTCAACATCATCCGCCGCGCTGCCGAAGAGCCACTGCGCCAGATCGCGGCGAACTCGGGCGTGGACGGCTCGATCGTCGTCGAGAAGGTCAAGAACGGCAAGGGCGCGTTCGGATTCAACGCGGCGACCGAAGAGTACGAGGACCTGGTGAAGGCCGGCGTCATCGACCCGACCAAGGTCGTTCGCGCGGCGTTGCAGAATGCGGCGTCCGTGGCTTCGTTGATGCTGACCACCGAGGCGTTGATCGCGGAGCGGCCCAAGAAGAAGGGCGCGGCGGGGGCGGGAGCGCCCCCGGGTGGCGGTCCCGGCGGCATGGGCGGCATGGGCGGCGGCGGACACGACGACGACTTCTAGGAGACGTGGGGGGCCTGGCGGACGCGGGGGGCCGGGAAGGCCCCCCACGAGCCCCCCCGGATTGCTTGAGTCGTCGCCGGCCCGGCTAAGCCGGGCCTCCTGAACTGAAATACTGGCGCCGTTGGATCGGAAGATCTGGCGGCGCCTTTTTTTTGTTCGCGCGTCCTGACCCGGCAGCGCCGAGGCTTAACACCGAAGGGTTCTAAGGATAGTTCTAGGAACTGCTAGGGAAGGTGATGGTCAGGCCGGCAGACTCTTGGGTGAGCTGGGCAACCAGAGCGAAGGCTTCGATGTCTTGACCGCGATCATCCAGCCAGCATCGCCGGGATTCATTCCAGTCGAAGTGCCAGGCGCGATCTCGGAAGGCGACCCACAGCTGCCGAGGGGATGGTTGCGGCGACAGGACCAAGCGCTGTTTGCCGCGCATCGTGATCGTAAGAGCGCCCTGTGACAGATTGCTCTCGGCCAAATCGGGATCGACATCGTCGAAACCGTGATCGATACGGGCCAGGGTGTCGTCGAGGAGGTGGCGGTATGTTTTCTCGTCAAGCATGTGCAGTCAGTATGCGCGGCGTTGCGGTCGGGGCCAACCCGCGCGAATCGGGGACCCTCCGATGCGGTCTCAGTGCCGCCGCAGCGCCGCCCAAAAATCGTAGCCGGACCGACGTATTAGGATGGGAATCACGTCACCCGGGTGCGCCTTGACAGTGGTGGCCACGTCAGCGGCCGTGCGGATTCTGTTTTTGCCCACGCGCAGAAGAATGTCGCCCACGCGGAGGCCGGCGTCGGCCGCGGCGCTTGGCACCGGGATCTCCGAAAGCGCGACCCCGTGTCCGCCGGGCAACTGGGCCGCACGTTCTGGCGGCAACTCGACGACAACCAATTCCTCGCTGCGCGCGCCACCCTCGCGATCGACGAGGTTGCAACTGGACGGATGAATCGCCGCTGGGGTGCGCGACAGGGCTGCCCGCATCGTTAGGGTTCGTTGGATGAGCTTGCCGTCGCGAAAAATCGAGACGCGCACGTGCGATCCAGGGAGGCTCAGCTGCGCGTCGATCTTCAGATCCTCGCTGGTTGCAATCATCACGTTCCCCCATCGCACAACGATGTCGCCCGGCTCCAGACCTGCCTCCTCGGCGGGCGAAGCCTTCTCGACGCTGGCCAACAACGCGCCCCGTGGCGAGGTCAAGCCCCACGCGAGCGCCAGGGCCGCGTCCAAGGGTTGCGCGTCCACGCCGAGATACGCCCGCGGGGCGACCCCGGTGTTGCGCAGCCGTGGCAACAGGGCCTTTGCCATGTTGATGGGAATCGCGAAACCGATTCCCTGGGCCGGTTGCAGGGGATGTCCCGCCCAGAAGGCCGCGCTGACGCCGATGACCTGACCACGAGCGTCGATGAGCGGCCCACCCGAATTGCCGAGGTTGATCGACGCGTCGGTCTGGATGAAGAACGAGTAGGTGTCGCTGTTCAGCGGCGAATTGATAGCGGTCCTATCGACCACGCGTTCCTTGGCCGAGATGATCCCCGCCGTGACGCTGTTGTTGAATCCGAAGGGGTTTCCAATCGCAATGACAGGTTCTCCCACGCGAACGGCATCCGAGTCGCCGAGCGGCAAGATTGGCAGCGACTGCGGAGCGTCGATCTTGAGCACGGCTATGTCGGTGGCGGCATCCGATCCGAGAACGCACGCCGGAAGCTCTCGGCCGTCGTAAAGGCGCACACGCAGGTGCGTCACGCTGCGAACCACGTGATCGTTGGTGACGATGGTTCCATCCTTGTTGATAATGAATCCCGTCCCGATCGAGACACGTTCACTATCCGTGTTGGGATGCGCGTCCGGCTCGTCGGGGGCGATGCCACGTACGTGAACAACGGCCGGACGCGCCCGGTCCGCCAGATCCGCGAGGGACGTGACGCTGCGATCCTTGCCCCGTTCGAGCGTGCTCCACAGGGGAGATTCGGCGGCGGAGGCGTCCGGGCTCGACAGCAATCCGACCACGGTCAGCAGCGCCGCATGCACGGCAGGAGTCCTATGAGTCTTCACGGTGTGGTCGGCCCGCCCCCTTTCTCAGCGGGAGGCGTGCCCCGCTTCCAGCAACTTGCGCAGACGCTGTCGATCCGCGGGCGAGATCTCGTCGTCGGGTGGCGCGCCGGCGTCGACCGCCGCTTTAGCCGATCCCGTCGTCTGGTTGGTTGCGGTGCCTCCAGCCAGCCGCTTGCGGACGCCGTCGACGAGAGGCTTGGCTGATTCGCGCGTCCCGTCCAGGAGATCCTGTGTCTCCCGCGTGCGACCGATCGCCTGCAAGTGTTCGAACAGCGTGCGCGATCCGAGGCGCACGTTCGCCCCGAACCAGACGAACGCGGCCAGGCTTGCCATGCCAATCAGAAACTTAAAGATGCGAAACATCCCTCATCCGAGCGTTAGCGAAGGGTCGTGGTCGCGGATCGTAGAACGATGCGGCCCCAATCCGGAACAGCGCGGGAATCGCCGATTCCCCGGTCATTCCGACCGTCGACTCTGCCGTCGTTTCTTGCGTCGTTTCTTGGGTCGTTTCTTCGGTCGCGACGGAAGGGCGCCACTGCACTTTGTCGCCGTCGCAGAATCGCGCCCGACGCGGGTTTTGTTTTGGCGGACATCTCACCCATCTTCGAATGAACCTTCGAACAGCAATCTTGAACTGGGCCTCCTCGACGTCAATTTTTTTGCCTAGAATTTCGGCCGATGACAATGACCGGTCGGCTGTTCGACGTCTACCTGACCGGGGCTAAAGACAAGAGCCCCTCAACCCAGATGCGCCTGACGACCAGCATCGCCGAACGCTACCGACTCGCCGCGCCCGCGGTAGCGGCGGCCCTGGAGGGAGTCCCCTGTCGCGTGGCCGAAGGACTCGGAGCCCCCGAGGCAGAGGCATTGGTGAGTGCTTTGGCGATGATGGGCGCGACGGCGCGTCTTTCGCCGCGCGGAACCCCACTCGGCGGCCGGGATGCATCGGAAGTCCTCACTCGGGGGACGTCCGCAACGTGGTCGGACGTACTCGCGCCGACGACGGGCCGAAAAGACGGTCGCATCACTTTGAAATCGGCCGATCTCCAAGTGCCATCGGTCGTAGATGTCTCCGAGCCAATCGAATTCGCGGAGCCCGGCCCCGATGCGAAAACCGGGGTTCGTGGTGCCGACACGATTCGCTGCCCGGTGCATGGTCTCGTCTACAATCGCCGAAAGGCGTCCGGATGCGTGAAATGTCTAGCGTCGGCGCGCGCGCAAGCGCGCAAGCTTCACGACGAATCGGTCCGGTCCCTGTCCCCATTGATCAAGGGCGGTTCATCATTTCGGGAAGATACGCTCAGACGGGCTTTCGGGGGACTGACGGTGGCCTTGCTCGTGGGATTCCTCCCGGCGGCTTACTACGCGCGGTGGCCGAACCGCGACGCGCTGCTGGCGCTGCGGGATCGCCAAGCCCAGATATCGTCTTTGCCCGCCACGAAGGAATCCCTGGCGCGTTTCGATGAACTTGATGCCGCCGTGGACACCGCCCACCGACGAGGGGCGGGGCGCACTCTAGTCATCTGGATGCTGGGGACAGGCATCGCCGGCGCTGTCTGGATCCGGGTCACAAGGCCCCGTTATCCTGACGATCCCGAGGCGTGATATTTCCGGGGCGGCGCCCAGGGGCAAGGCGGTCCCGCGCCGCGGCGACCCTCAGACGAGCGGCTTATCCCCACTTGGGACGAGGGCTTGCGAGGGCGGATCGGAATCGCCGCGATCGAGGTCATCCATCTTCTTCTTACGGGCACGCTCGATCAGCCACACGATCAGGATCGAGATATTGTAAAGAGCGAAGAGCGGGCCGGCCATCAGCAGCTGCGACAAGACGTCCGGGCCCGGGGTCAGAACCCCGCCCACGACAGCCGACAAGATGAGGGCGTACTTGTCGAAACGCCACAACGATCGCGCGGTGACGAGCCCGATCCAACCCAGGACCGCGATGACGATGGGCAGCTCGAAGGCCACCCCCGTACCAAGCAACATCGCCAGCATGAAGCCGACCAGCTCGTCCATCATGATCGTCGGCTGGATCTCGAAACCGGCGAATTTCTCGGCGAAAGAAAACATGTAGGTCAGCGCTGGCGTACACAAAATGAGATAGCCGAAGATCGAACCACCGAGGAAACACCCCGCCGTGGAGAACGTGATCGCCATGACCAGGCGGCGCTCTTTCTTGTAAAGGCCCGGGGCCACGAATTTCCACAGCTCCCACAGGACGAAGGGACTAGCCGCGAGCAGCGCCCCGATGATCGCGATCTTCGTGTAGACCCAGAACGGCTCCGTGGGACTGGCGAAGTGAAAAACCGCAGGTTGTCCCGCGAGCGCCGCTTCCCACGCTAGTCGCGCCGGACGCGTCAGGAAGACGAAGTACTTCTTGACGAAGATGAACGACACGATGACCGCCACCAGAAAGACGATGGAGGCGTTGCGCAGACGCATCCGAAGCTCCGACAGGTGCTCCAGAAACGACATCCGCGACTCGTCGACGGTGGCCTCTTGTGTTTCTTCAGGGGACACTATGGGGTCCTTGGAAAGGGGGGCAATCGACAGCGGGTGGTGTTCGGTCCGTCGACGGCAAGGTGCCGGCTCACTAGGTCGGATTCTTGCGGGGGGTGGCTCCGGGCAATCGGGGCGGTGTCGATGGCGGCAGGTTGCGCGTCGCTGACTGGCCCGGTGGCGGCGGCGGGGGAGCCACGGTTATCGCGGCCAGATCCGCTTCGGTCAACGCCTGGGTCGTGTTGCCCCGGTCCGCGGCGCTGCTCGGGTCTGGAGCAAGATGGCCAGGATTTGTCGGCGAGCTCCGCTTAGCTTCGGATGCGGCGCGCAGGGAGCGGACGAAATCCGAGCCGCTCGGCGGTTGCACCACACGACGCTCGGGTAGTGTCACCGGGCCCGATCCCGGTCCCTTGGCCAGAACCGCGGCCAGGGGCGGTGCCGGCGGGGCGGCATGAGGACTGGACGGTGGCCGAGAGACCGTACCTGCTGGCGCCGTCCCCGGAACCGACGGAACCGCGGGTGGCACCGCCGCGGGGCTCGCCGGCATCTCGCCACCCGCGTGATGGTCGTGGCCTTCGGAATGATCATGCCCATCGTGATGATCGTGGCTCGCGGAATCGTGGAAAAATCCAGTTGGAACGCCGGGGCTGGACTCGGCCGACGGCGTTCCATCCGCCGACTGCGCGCTCACATCGGTGGGCTCACCCTCGACTAGTGCCTGACCTCCCTCGGGCAATGGGGCTTCCTCCGGTGACTGACTGGCGTTCGCCGCCATGGCCGCCGCGTCCGCCTCCATCTTCTTCCGCAGGTCTTCGATGTCGCGGCGAAGGCGGTCGCGCCGCTTCAACTCGTCCGGGTGAAGTGTGACGGCGTCACGCAATTCCTCGAACGGTTTGCGGATCGCGTCATCCAGCTGAATTTCGTTCTTTACGTCGGAGGTGGTCTTGCGGATTTCGCGGATCAGCTTGCCCAAGCCCGACGCCAGCTCGGGTAACTTCTTTGGTCCGATAAAAATAAGGGCGAGGACCAGGATGATCGTGATCTCGCCCATTCCGAGATTGAACACAGTGGTTGAATCTAGCTCGTTTTTCCGGAAAAGCGAAGCGCCAGGCCCGCTTCCAAAGCGCTTTCGACCGGGCGGTCACCGTGGCCCACGTCGCGCCTTCCGGCGCCAGCGATACCTCGGGCCGGACCCAAGGTGCGCCGAAGACCATCTCTCTACCCGTCGGGTCTGGTCCCAAGGTCGTCCGCCCATTTGTGCGTCGAGGCCTGTCTCGCTCAGCCGAACAGGGCACCTTGGCGGTCAGTCTTGCCGAGCAATCGGCCTGATTCCAGCACGAACGCTTCGATACCTCGACGCGAACGTCTCGGCGGCCGGCTGACTATTGAGATCGTCGTCGGAAATCGAAGCCGATTCGCGAAGCCCATCAACGTCAGTTGAATCGCACCAGACCGATGTTACTCACGAACGCCAAGAACCCACCGCCCGGCGCATCCACCACGGAAATGACGGTCCAGGGAGACGCCGTGGGGGGCGCGGCCGATCTCCACGACAATCCCGCATCGTCACTTCGATACAGGGGCGATCCGCCGCCAGACCCAACGTCCGGGATCAGAAACACGACACTGGGTTGCGCCCGGCTCTGCACCAAACTTCCAGACACTGAAAGGACCGACACCGAGGTTAACCAACCGTCCGTGCTCCGACGCACATCGGTGCCCGCCGCGAGGACCACACCGTTCGGCAGGAATACGATGGCGGGGCCGGGGAGACTGGAATACATCCAGCTCGCTCCCCCGTCTTGGCTTTCGCAGAGCCTGTCACCGCACGGGACAAACAGCCGGCGCGTGTCGTCAGGAGAGACGATGAGCGGACCGGAATATATGACGTCACCCAGGTCTCCTTTAATCTGCTTTGGCTCCGTCCAGGTTCGACCGTGGTCATCGCTGCGCGCGGTGCCGATGGCAGCGTTATTTTCATTGTAAAATAGCCCGTATAGACACGAGATCGGAGGCGCGCACACGGCTACCGAGAGAACGCGGGCGGGGGCGAAGGGCAGCGCGACCGGTTGCCAGGTCCTGCATCCGTCCTCGGTGCGTTGTATCCCGTCTCCGAGATGGGAAAACCCTACGTCGGCACTCGCTCCGTCCCACAACTGAAAGCCGTCTGAGACGTTGACGAGCGTCCAGGTCAGCCCTCCGTCTCCCGATCGAAGTGTGGGGTACCAGTTGCCGCCCCCGGTCTGGAATTGTCCCGCCGTCCACAACGGATACGGATCGACCGGGGATTGGGACACGAAATCGAATCCTCCAAAAGTATCCGGAACTGTGGGACTGGCCTGCCAGGTCGCGCCCGCTTCGGAGGTGGATGTCATGCCGACGCCGGTGTTGCCAAGAATCACGTTCCCGTCTCGCATCGCAAGGGTCGGCTGGAAGGGCGGCGCTTCTGGAACCGCCAGCGCGTGCCAGCTTTCGCCTCCGTCCAGGGATCGCCAGGGCCAGGCAAACAATTCCCCCAGGCGGTGCGAGCGCAACGTCGTCAAGGGCTGCGAATCTGGTGGAATGACATCGCCCTTCTTCCAGTTCTTGCCCCAGTCCGTCGACCGCCACAACGCGGGTGTCTCGTCGGCGAAATAAATTACGGAGGCGTCATCGGACACCCAGCTCGCCGGTCCGAACTTCGGCGTCACGGGCAGGGTCAGCTCGCTCCAGGTTTCTCCCCAATCCCCCGTCACAAAGGTCCGCCTTGGGAACCCGAGAAATGAAGGGGCCGAGGAGAGCATTGATATCGGGCCCGCTAACCCCGAAGCAAACACGCGATTCGGAGATCGTCGATCGATCACGACGGCATCGACGAAGGCGAACGAGTTCGAATCAGTCGTAAGGGCCGCAGGAACCGTTCGGGCTGTCCATGTCCTTCCCGCGTCTCGACTCAAGAACAGCGTGCTGCTCGAAGTTCTGGTGAGCCAGAGAACCGCGGGATCGCTCGTCGCGACGACCAAGAAGGCGGCCTCGAGTGTGGCTTCCGGTGGCTTGTCTCCCTGCGCGGTCCAGGTTGCGCCCGCGTCGGTGGTTCGCAGCAAAATCCCTTCCGATGTATCGCTGGCCAGCGTGATGGCATAGAGCACGTTGGCGGCCGACGGCGCCGGAACGATCTCTGCGATCGGGTCCTTCGTGGCAAGGACGCACCAAGTTGTCCCGAGATCATCCGAACGGAGAATCTGATTCTTGACCAGACCACTTTCCGACCACGTACCGACCGCGTAGATAAATTGTCCATCCGGTGACGCGATTAGCGCTCCCATTGTTGCGGGGCGGGAGTTCGGCACGCTGGACCACTCCTTGTCGCTCGGCAGGTACGGGATGCAAGGCGCATTCGCCGGGGAGTCAACTGGGGAAACGCGGCGGCCCGGTCCGCAGCCGAGCACTGTCGCAACAACGCAAAGAACCGTTGTCCCACAGCCTACCCGCCGACTCTGAAACCATCCCAGGCCCATGCTCGCCAACATAGAATAGCACTATCGATCACGCGATTGCCGACGCGAGTAGTTTCACCCGACGACGCAGGACCGGGCTTATCCGCGCGACAGCCTTCTCCATCGGGGGACGACTGGCGCGCAGAATGTCCCTGACTTCCCGTAGGATCGCGATGACCTTCTTTGGTTGCGGGGCCCGGCACGGATACCACCTCACGGTCTTCGCAGGCGCCACGAGCCCCATCATCCGTCAACCATTTGGGGTACTATCCGGGTCGCCGGGGGGGCGCAAGAGGCGTCCGGATCGGCCAGTCAGCGCGCTCAACTTCTCAGACGTAGATCTTCGCCGCGCATAGGTGCCCGAAGCAGTGCCACGATCGAGTGGCATGACCGTTGCGATGCTGGGGTGCATGCCTTCTCTGAACGTCCTACCTTCGGACGCGCGTCCCCGGGAGCGCCTGGCCGCGAACGGACCGCGGCCCCTGTCCGATGCCGAGCTCCTGGCCGTGGTCCTTGGCTCCGGGGCGGTGGGACTCAACGTGATCGACCTCGCTCAAGCCTTGCTGACGCGCAGGGGTGGATTGGCCGGCCTGGCGCGGGCGTCACTGACCGAGCTTCGTGACCAACCGGGGGTCGGCCCGGCCCGCGCGGCCGCGATCCTGGCAGCGCTGGAGATCGGCCGCCGGTCGGTCGGTGAGCGGCCGGCGCGCGGACAGCGAATAGGTTCCGCCGCCGATGTGTGGATGCACCTGCGGGCGCGACTTTCGATCTGCGCGGTGGAGGAATTCTGGGCGTTGGCGTTGGATGTCAGGCACCGCCTCGTGTGGGAAGCTTGCCTAGCGCGTGGATCGCTGACCGGGGTCGAGGTGCATCCCCGCGACGTGTTCCGTCCGTTGATTCGAGGCGGCGCCGCGGCGGTCATCTTTTGTCACAACCATCCGTCGGGCGACCCTTCGCCATCTCGCCAGGATCTGGACTTGACGGTGCGCCTGCGGGACGTTGGGGACCTGTGCGGGATCGCCGTTCTCGACCATGTGGTGGTCGGTGCCGATGGATTCACAAGTCTGGCGCAGGAATATTGGACGTCGGGAAGGGACCCCCTACAATCGGTTCGATGAACCGTGGGCGCCTGGCCGCGATGGTGGCCGTGGCGGTGTCGATCGCTTCGGGACCGGCGAAATTGGCCGCGTTTCCCGACTATCTGGGCTCCCGCGGGTTGGGCATGGGGGGCGCGGGACGCGCGGATGCGCGCGGCGAGGAGGGACCGTTGTTGAATCCCGCCGGCATGTCGCTCGCACGTGTGTACACCGTCGAGGGCGCCTATCAGCACATCAACCGCGATCTGGGATACCTGGCCCACGCCTCGGTCGTCGATTCGACGTCCGGGTTCAATCTCGCGGGCGGCCTTTTTTACACGTATCGATCGGCATCGCTGCCCGGAGGCGGGCATCTCACCGGACACGAGCCCGGCCTGGCGTTGTCGTTCCCGCTCGGTGAGCGGGTGTTGCTCGGAATCAGCGGTAAATATCTGCACATCTCAGGCGGCGCGGGTGAGCTCGACGGTCGAAACAGTCATTCGGGAATCACGGCCGACGCCGGTGTTATCGTCAGGGCGGCGTCAATCTTGACGATTGGTGTTGCCGGATACAACCTGCACGATCTATCGACGATCCAGGCGCCGGTCGGGCTTGGATATGGCCTGGCCCTCAACCCCGTGCCGGACTTGGTGATCGCCGTCGACGGGTTGCATGACTTCACGACGACGGACCCCAGCCGCGGCGTGACGACCACCGTGGGGGGTGGGGCCGAGTACATCCTTCAACACCGCGTGGTATTCCGCGCCGGGGGGGGACACGATGGCCACCTCGGTCATGGCTACGTGTCCGCCGGGCTGGTCGGTCTTTCGGAGCTGGGGGCCGTCGACTTCGGCTTTCGTCAGGATGTCAGTGGCGACCAGAAGCTGACGTTTCTCGCGGTCGGACTGCGCCTGTTCGTGCCGCAGCCCTGACGCGCCCGCGGCCGGGCCCGATTGATGCCTGGTGGCGCGCGACGGCCACCCCGGCCGGGAGCGACGCCGTCGGCTCGGCCACGCCACGTCCGTTGGGGCAGTGGCTTTGTCCTGCCCCCGCGAAGGGCCGAAGGCGCGTTAGACTGCCGTCGGCTCGCATGGCATTTTCTCACGTCCACGGGAACTTTCGTTCCGCGCGACTGTCTGTAGAAGCGTGGAGGCGACACTCGGTCTGGGGCGACGCGTTCGGGCCGGACGCGTTCGCTTCGGTGCGCGGGCACCCTTCACGATGAGCATCGCCGAGCGCCTGCTCATCGCGCGACTCAAAGCACGCGACGAGCAGGCTTTCAACGAAGTCGTTCGCCTTCACGGCGACAAGGTCTTCAGCTTGGTCTATCGCATGATCGGAAATCGCGCCGAGGCGGAGGACCTGGCCCAGGAAGTCTTCGTAACGGTGTTCAAGACCGTGGACAGTTTTCGCAGCGAATCGAAGTTCTCCACGTGGTTGCTGCGAATCGCGGCCAACCACTGCAAGAACCGCATGAAATATCTGTCGCGGCGCCAAACGGATGGCGGAGGCCTGGACGAAATGTCGGAAGAAAAAATGGCCGATGCCGGCCGCGCGCCGATGCAGGCGCAGATTCACGCGCCGGATGTCATGTTGGAGGCCGCCGAACTGGAGCGGCTGATGCAAGAGGCGATCGGAACCCTGGACGAAGAGCACCGGTTGTTGATTGTCTTGCGCGACGTGGAGGAACTGTCCTACGAAGAGATCGGCGAGGTGTCGGGACTGGCCGAGGGGACCATAAAATCGCGGCTGCATCGGGCCCGGATGACGATCAAAGAATACCTCGCGCGACGGACCCGCTGACCGGCCGACGCGCGCGGCCGGACAAGAGCCCCATAGACCTCCGCGGAACGAACGCAGCCAGCATGGACCACAAGAGCGCCGCCGAATTGTTTTCCAGCTTCGTGGATGGCGAGATCGCGGACGCCGCGAAGGACGATCTCTCGCGACACCTGGCCGTCTGCATTCAATGTCGCACCGACCTGGAGGAATTTCGGCGCGCGGTCGGCGGGCTCGGAAGTTTGAAGCACGCCGCTCCGGAGTCGTTCTTGCCACAGATTCAAAAACAGATCTTCTTGCGTTCGCGGGGAAGATTCTTTGCCCAGCGCTGGAGGTTGTTCGGCCGCGTTCCTTTCGAGTGGGTGTCCCTCGCGATGATCATCGCCATGCTCGTCTACTACATCCTGCATCTGCGTGGCGCGCCTACGGGCGTCCGGCCCGCACCTTGATCGCTGCGCCGATTCGCGCTCGGACGCGGCGGCGTCACCACGATGCTCAAGGAACGTACGCGAAGACGACCTTCAAGTACTGACCTTCGGAAAACCCCGCGGGCAAGGGGTGGTCGGGCGCGGCGCCTCGTGTCTCCACGATACGCACGGGTCGGCCCGCCTGCTTGGCACCTGCGGCAACGATGCGTTCGAACTCCACGAGATCGACGTTCTGCGAACATGAACACGTAACCAGAAAGCCGCCCGGAGCGAGCGCGCCCAGGGCCAGCGCGTTCAGGCGTTCGTAGCCCTTGCGCGCAGCGTCCAGATCCTTACGCGCACGCGCGAATTTCGGGGGGTCGACGACGATCATATCGTATCCGCCAGGTGTCGCGGTTTCCAAGAACCGGAACACGTCGGCCTCCACGGCGTCGATCGACAGGCCGTTGGCGGCGGCATGCGCCCCGATGCGGGTGACGGCTCTGGACGAGCTGTCCACTGCCGTGACCTGCGCCGCGCCCCCGCGCGCCGCCTGCAAGCCAAAGCCGCCCGCGTACGCGTAGCAGTCGAGGACCCGGGCTCCGCGTGCCAGCGCCCCGACGCGGACGCGGTTCTCGCGCTGATCGATGAACATCCCCGTCTTCTGACCGGACAGCGGTTCGACGTCGAGCTTGATCCCGTCCTCCAGACAAGAGATCTGCGCGCGCGACTGACCGCGGGCGACGCGCGACGTGGCGGAAAAACCTTCCAGCTCGGCGTAACTCTGGGCCGCCACCTCGAACACCGTGCGCGCTCCGAGCTCCGCCTCGATCGCGTCGAACAACAGGGCGCGACGCATCGACATCCCCAGCGTCGTGATCTGAACGACAGCCGTGTCGTCGTAGACGTCGACGACCAGACCAGGCAAATCGTCCCCTTCACTGTTGACCAGGCGGTAAGCGGTGGTTCGTTCGGACGGCAACCCGAGACGCGTACGAAGCGCCCGTGCCGCGACGATGCGCGCACGAAAAAACGCCGCGTCGACGGCCTCGTCCCGGCGGGTCAGGAGGCGCACCGGGATCTGCGATCGTGGATTGAAGAGCCCACGTCCAATCAGTCTTCCATCGTGGTCGCACAACGAGACGATGTCGCCGGGAGCGGCATTTCCGTCCACGCGGTCGACCGCGTTCGCGTAAACCCACGGGTGTCCGAACCACAACGGGCGAGCGCGTCCTTTGCGCAACAGGACGCGCGTGCGGGAATCGGAAGCAGTGTCGGCGTCTCCAGTGGGGGGAACTGGGGGAACTGAAACAGCGGGGGACGAGGGTTCTGCGGCAGGCATGGCGCGCAGTATACGGCCGGCGGCCTCAGGCGAGCATCCGCTCGAATCGACGAAGAGCAAAAGGAAGAGCGGCGATGCGCGGCGGGGGACATCGGGCCCTACTCTTGCTCTATGGGTACTAGGCGCAGGCGTTAAGAGGCGCAGCGAAACTTCACGGACCGATAGCCGCAAGGCTGGGGAACTCGAGGGGAGCGGCTGCGTTCCCCTCGAACGCGACCCGTCACGACGGAGCCCGTCCTGGCACTTGCGCGAAGCGCAAAGCCATACCGGCTCTAGTTGCACCCCAGCCGCATAGGTCCGATGGCGTAGTCGTCGAGGTACAGGTCGCCGGTCGTCGTTCCCGCGTTGTAGTGCTCATAGCCGATGCGCATTTCCCCGATGGCCGCGATTGCCGTCCCGGTGTCGGTGGCCAGCGACGTGCCGTCCATGTACAAGGCCACGCTGCCGGTACCGCCGATGCCGCTGATCTCCCATTCGAAGCAGTGCCACGCGCCCCTCGGTAGCACGATGTTCGTGATTGGCCCGGTGTCGGGCGGGTCGACGTTGATCGCAATCTTGCCGCTCTGGGTGTTGAGCGGACGGACGCCCGTGGCCGAGTGCCCCGTGAAGCCCGCGGGCTCGGCCTCGATGTAGACGACGTGCGGATCGGGGCCGATCCCGTTATCCGCTTCCGTGTTCGGGTACATCCAAACTCGGCCCCAGACGGTGCCCTTCGCCGTAACGCCCATCTTCTCATCGATGAACGTTGTGCCGGCCGTCGCGGTGAAGGTCAAGTGCACCGAGTTCGAGCCCGAGTGGGACTTGGTCGACACAATGGCGACGGTATTTGCGGCGACCGAATTGTCGATCGTCCATGCCGATCCCAGCGTCGTGCCGCTTTCGAAGCCGTCGCAGAACACCGCGGCGGCGGGGCAGCCGGCACCACCGTCGCCGGAAGCTGCGTCGCCCGACCCGCCTGCGCTGTCGGCGGCCCCGCCTTCGCCGCTTCCGCCCGCGCCGAGCATGGTCATGCCGCCGCTCGAGCCGCTGGACCCACCCGTGATGACGCCGCCACCATTCCCGCCCGACGAGCTGCTGCTGGCGCTGGCGCCGCCGCTGCTGCTGGCACCGCCGCTGCTGCTGACGCTACCCGCTCCGACGTTGCCGCCGCTGCTCGAAGACGAACCAACCTGCGTCATCGTCACGGCGCCACCGCTCGACGAACCGCTTTGCGCGACCGATCCGGCGTCCGGTCCGGGCGATGACGCGGTGGCGCTGCAGGCCACCAACGCAATGCAGAGCGAACCACTGGCGATCGTTCGCCCGGGGGCGCGTGTGCAGGGGGAGACAATGGTCATCCGTTCTCCTCGATTGATGTCGGCGCAGTAGCGCCTTGGCTGAGAGTGGCTCAGTTTTGGGTGGAGATCTCACATTGACGGGACAATTGCTGGAAATTGTAGGGGACGTTAGGCGGCCATGAGTTCCATCAACTCCCGCAGACCAATGACTTCAACGGCCTGGCTCGCCCGGTAGTGGCCCTCGCCCGAATACACGACGAAGCGCCGGTCGGGTTTGATGTCTTCGCAGGAAATCCCTTGTCTGGCTTCGCAGACAAGCTGCGCTTGATTTCGATGGCCCAGCGCCCTGTCTTCGGCAGGTCGAGCACGAGATCGATCTCCGCCCCGGCCCCGGTTCGGTAGAAGCTACCTGCGGTGCGGTCTGGCGCGGCGGCGAGCAGGTTCTCGATGACGAAGCCCTCCCAGCTCGGGCCCATCACCGGGTGCCCGGCGAGTTCGTTGAAGTCCTCGATCCCGAGCAGGGCGTGGACAAGGCCGCTGTCGCGCACATAGATCTTGGGCGACTTGACCAGGCGCTTGCCAGTGTTGGTATGGAAGGGCTGAAGGCGTCGCACCAGCAGCAGATCGACGAGCAGATCGATGTAGCGCGTGACGGTCGGCGCGCTGATGGACAGCCCCGCCGCCAGGCGCGAGGCGTTGAGCAAGGTGCCCTGGCTGTGCGCGAGCATTGTCCAGAGCCGTCCCAGCGTTTCCGAGGGAATGCGTGGCCCGAATTGCGGCACGTCCCGTTCTAGGTAAGTGCGAATGAAAGGTGAGGGCTCGTCGCGTTATCATACCTTGCTATTCAAATACGGCACATTCGATTTGCAAGGTAATACCCAAACTGTCATGGATTCCCCCACGAAGGACTGTCAGCCCAGGTGGAGCCGTCGGCCGATTCCGGCGTCGCCCAAGACCTTACCCAGATCCCCCACGCCCACCGCTTCGATCCGAGGGCCGAGCGCATAGCGGGCCGCACCTGGATGGACGACCCAAATCCCTTCCAGCCCCAGGTCGGCGAGGGCGATATGAATCGACTTG
The DNA here is from genome assembly GCA_017881245.1 of Pseudomonadota bacterium. GTDB lineage: Bacteria > Myxococcota_A > Polyangia > Fen-1088 > Fen-1088 > FEN-1088. The sequence goes on along the minus strand of JADGRC010000152.1, from coordinate 3,388 downwards.
GTTGCGACGGGCGCGTCAGCGTACTTGATCTCAACGCCCCAGCGTTTGCCGTTCGCCATCACCAGAACGTCCAACTCGGCCCCTCCCTGGGTCGCCCAGAAATAGATGTTCCGCGCGCCCGCGAGACGCGCGACCTCCTCGACCACAAAACCTTCCCACGAGGCACCGAGCCGTGGGCTGCCCTCAAGCCCGGTGAACGATGTTAGCCCGAGCAATGAATGCAGAAGGCCCGAGTCGCGAACGTAAACCTTCGGCGCTTTCACCTGGCGCTTGCCGATGTTTTCGAACCACGGCTGGAGCTGGCGCACCACAAGCGCCCCGGTCAGGAGATCGAGGTGCCGCTTGACGGTGGTATGCGCCTCACCAAGAGATCGCCCAACCTCGGACGCGTTCCAGATCTGGCCGTGATAGTGCGCAATCATCGACCAGAGCCGACGCAACGCCTGCGGCGGGATCTCGACGCCGAATCGTCGCAGATCGCGTTCGAGAAACGTGCTTACGAAATCTTCCCGCCACGAAAGGCTTGCCGCCTCGCTACGGGCCAGGAAGGACCGAGGGAACCCACCACGCGTCCATAAGCGCCGCACGAGATGCGCGCCCACTTCACCAAGATCGAAGCCGCCCATGTCGACGAAGGCGACACGTCCGGCCAAAGTCTCTGAGCTGTCACGCACCAGGTCCGGGGATGCGCTCCCCGAGAGCAGAAAGCGCGATCGAAGGGGTCGCCGGTCGCTAAGAACCCGGATGATAGGGAGGAGATCCGGCGCAAGCTGTGCTTCGTCGATGACGACGAGCCCGCGAAGGGGCCCAAGCGCCGTCATGGGCTGTTCTAGCCTGCGGCGATCCGCAGGGTCCTCCATATCGAAGAAGGCGGCCTTCCGTCGCTCCGCCAGCTGGCGCACCAACGTAGTTTTCCCACATTGCCGCGGACCCAGGAGCGATACTACGGGGCTTTCACGCAGCGCCCGCTCCAGACGAGCGGCCAAGACGGGACGCGGGAGCATCCTTACAATTTGAGCATCTCGTGCTCAAATTGCAAGAATCGTCTCGACGAGATACGGCCGACGGCTCAGGCCAGCGTGTCGCCTTCTTCGTCGGGACTGGCACCGTCGTCCCCGCCCACTCCCGTCGTCTCGCCACCACCACCGCGGGCGTCGCCGCCAGCGCCGATCTCGTTGCCGGTGTCCTCCTTCACTCCTGCAGGGCGGAAGTCCCCCGGATCCATGCCATAGCGGCGCAGCGTCCGAGAAATCACCGCCCATTGCCGGCCAAGGTGAGTGGCGACATGGGCCACGTTGCCGTTGAACTGCACCATCAACGCGCGAAGCTCGTCGGCGCTGGGGACAGGCCGTCGCAGCCGCGGTGGTGATGCGCCGGTGGTTCGTGAAATGGGGCCGGAGCCCATCGCCGATCGCGGGCCGGACGATTGGTCCAGCCCACCGACAATCGCCGCGGGCAAATGGTCAAGTCCGATGGAATCGGCGTCCCGCGACAACAGCTCGGCCTCGGTGATCACCTTTTGCAGCTCACGAATGTTGTGGGGCCAGCTGTACAGAAACAAGGCCTGGAAGGCTTCCTCGTCGAGCGGCCGATCGCAGTCCACGGCGCCCAGAAAGTACGAAACCAAACGTCCCAGATCTTCGCGACGCTCCCGCAAGGGGGGCAACTGGATCGGTTGCGCGCCGAGACGCCCGATGAGGGCGTCCTGAATCGCGGGCGAGCCCTTGGCGCCAGTGACGCGACTGCTGGCGGCGATGATTCGAACATTGGCGGTTTCAAGCCGCGTCGATCCGATCGGCATGTACTTTCGATCCTGGAGAAAACGCAACAGCTTGCTCTGCACATCGAGGGGCATCTCCGCCAGCTCGTCCAGGAACAACGTGCCACCGTCAGCCGCCTCGATCAGGCCCTCTTTCCGCTCCTTGGCGGTAGAATGCGCGCCACGTTCGTAACCGAACAGCTCGCTTTCCACCAGCTCTCGCGGCAGCGCGGCGCAATTGATCGCCATCAAACGACCCCTCCGCGCGCTCATCACGTGAATGGAATTGGCGAAGACCTCCTTGCCGACGCCGGTCTCGCCCAACAAGAACAGCTCGCTCGGTGACGGAGCCAACCGCTTCAGTTTGGCGCAAATGGTTGCCAGCGCCGGTGCCAGCGTCGCGACGGGCGCGAACGGGTCGGCGACGTCAGCCTCGACGGCCGCGATTTCGGCGTTGGTCATCGTCCGAAACACCAGCACCTGCGATCCCAAGAACAGGACCGCTCCCTCGCGCAGCTCGGTGGGCTCCACGATGGGGATACCGTCGACCAACGTGCCGTTCGTGCTGTCCTTGTCCTCGATCACGAAGACGTCACCTTCGAGCGTGATCTGCGCGTGGTAACTGGAGACAGAACGGTCGTGGAGAGTGACCACGGTTCGCATGCGTCCGGGGGGCGGCCGTCTGCCAATTTCAGCACCGGCGCCAAAAATGGGCATCAGACGCGCGCCCGCGAGTCCTTCGACATCCGCCGCGCTGCCGACGAGGGCCAGGGTCGCCATACGCCCCGCGTCACGATTGGTGGGTCGGGTCGGTACGGTCTGGCTTATATCGTCCACGGGAACCAGCGGATTGCGACTAGACATAAGTTGGTCGCCGTAAGGTATACCGTCTGGCTGTCGTGAAGGGCGGGGAAAAACATCATAGCGATGCCGCATCGCGTACCGCCGATGGTCTAGATCTATTAGCGAGCGGGTCCGTTGATCCGTCGGTGACTCATGGCGTCTCCGACGGGAGTGATGAACACACGGACGTCGCCGGCGGCGCGCGCGCCCGCCCGGCCGACGAGATCGGCGCGGGATTCGTCCTTGCGGAGCGATACCAGATCGAGGTGACGCTCGGCGAGGGAGGCAGCGGCACGGTCTACCGCGCGTGGGATCGAATCCTCGGCGAGTTGGTCGCCGTGAAGATTCTCCACGCGCAACGTGCCCGCGAAAAGAGCTGGATCAAACGCCTGGCACGCGAAGTAAAGATCGCGCGCGCGGTCGGTCATTCCAACGTGTGCCGCGTGTTCGAGCTGGGACACGCGGACGGCCACTGGTTCGTCACGATGGAGCTGGCGACCGGCGGATCGCTGCGCGAGATGTTGCGTGCGCCGCAGTCGGGTTCGTCGCCGCCAGGCTCCGTCCGCCCCCTGCCGGAACGCCTGCGCGACATTCGCGAGCTGTGCGCCGGGCTGGCCGCGATGCACGCGGTCGCGATCATTCACCGCGACGTGACGCCGCAAAACGTGTTGCGCATGGCGGACGGGCGGTTGGTGTTGACCGACTTCGGGTTGGCGCTGGAGCGCGACGATCAGACGACGGTGCACGGCGGTACGCCGGCGTACATGCCGCCAGAAGCCGCGCGCG
>JADGRC010000151.1 GCA_017881245.1 Pseudomonadota bacterium | reverse complement strand
GAAAAACTCCCCCTCATTGGTGATGTGGTTGACCTTGCCGTCCAAGCCATACCGCCAACCGTGGTATTTGCAGGAGAACGCCCGGCAGTTTCCCGAACTCTCCTCACCCGGGTGCTCCTGCCAGACCACCTTGTTGCCGCGGTGGGCGCACACGTTGTGAAAAGCGTGCACGGTGTCGTCGAGGTCGCGGGCGATCACGATCGAGGCGAGACGCCCCGGCAGGTCGCGAGTGAAGTAAGAACCTTTGCGCGGCAGCCGCTCGATCCGCCCGACGCACAGCCAGTTTCGTTTGAATACGGCTTCGCGCTCCGCGGCGAAGAATTCCTCGGAGATCGAATCCTCGTAGTTCACCGGGGCCGTCCCCAGTTCGGGGTAGTCGGTGGTGAACTTGCCGCGGCCGGTCGAGAGCCGTTGCTGGATGCTGGTCACGAGTGCGCTCCTTCTTGTGCGGGTGCGCCATTGGACGGTGTTTTCCAAGGCTCGTCGTCCCAGGCCCTGTCCAGCGGCGCCATCTCGCCACCGAACGGGAAGAAGGCCCGCTGCGCATACGTTTCGCGTGCCAGGCCGTGACCGAGCTCGTCGAGGAACGCCCGCTTGAGGGGGTTGGTGAAGAGCTGACGCGAATAGCGCAGCGTCAGCGGTGGGCGCTTGACCAGTTCGCGGGCGAGTTCCCACGCCCTGTCGAGCAGTTTGTCTTTGGGCAGCACCTCGTTGACCACGCCCCACTCCTTGGCTTCGGCCGCCCCGAGCTTCATGCCGGTCAGCAGGAAATAGCGCGCGCGGGTGTGTCCCGCCAGGAAACTCCAGATCACATGCTGGCCGTCACCGGGCACCTGGCCGCGGGGGAAATGCGATGCGTCTTGGAAGTAGGCGTCCTCGGAGGCCAGCACGATATCGCCGAGCAGCGGCACCTCCGAGTGCATGTTGCACGGGCCGTTGACCGCGCTGATCATCGGAACGTCGACGTCGAGCACGTTGGTGATGAGGTGCCGTGCATACCAGGCCTTTTCGTCCAGCTTGTGCAGGCCCCGGGTGCCGGGCATCAGCAGATAGTCGGGCTTCTCGACCGGATCGCCGTTGGGCATACGCCCCCAGTTGGCGTTGTAGTTCTCGCCGGTGCCGGTGTGGATGAGCACCTTGATCTCGCGGTCCCCGGCGATGTCGGCGAATGCGTCGGACATCTGGTCGTGGGCCCGCCAGTCCCAGATCAGGCTGCCGCCGTTGGTGTGGCACTGCATGAACAGGATGCCGTCATCAGAGAGTTCCAGGCGATAGTTCGCGTACCGGTCGTGGTACTCGCTGTATCTGGTCCGCTTTGCCATTGAGGTGTCTCACTCCCGCGGTGGTGATGTAGCGCCGACGCTATTTGAGCGATCGCCCAATAGTCACGTGCCATGGTTACATCTCTGTACGCGGCGGTCAAGGTTCAGTGCCCGCGTAACCGGTCCACGACCGGCGCGAAGGATTCGATCTGGGACTGTTGCACCGTGACGTAATTGACCCCTAGCGATTCCCGGCGTGAATGCAGTCTGTCCACAACGGTTTCCAGGGAACCGATCAGGACGTTGGGATGCTCGCGCAACACGTCGGCGGAGATCCCCGTCGACATTGCCGCGTCAGCCAACGCCGCCTCGGGATCGTCGGTGATCGCCGTGAAGTACGGCGAGCTTTCGACCTCCAGGCGACCAAAGCGCTCACCGGCGGCGGACCGGACAACGTCGATCCGGCGCTGCGCGACTGCATGTGGGTCCAGACCGTTGGCGTCGCGCGCCACAAACGGCACGCTGGACATGCTGACGATGTCGGCTTCGCGGCCGGCCAACGACAACACCCGCGGCCCGCCCCCGCCGATCATGATCGGAGGATGCGGGTGCTGCACGGGCCGGGGCCGTCCCGCATAGCCGCGCACGTGGACGAAATCGCCGGAGCAGTCCAGTTCCTCGCCCGCCCAGTGGGCCTTGATGAGCGAGACGACTTCGGCGAGTTTGGCGATTCGCCGGCCCGGCCGGTCAAAGGTCAGTCCCATTGCGTTGTATTCGGTTTCGCTCCAGCCCGCTCCGATGCCCATTTCCAGCCGACCGTCGGACAGCAGATCCAGGGTCGCTGCTTCTTTGGCCAACACGCCCGGCACGTGATAGTCGATGCAGAATACCCGGCACCCGATGCGGAGCGTCTCGCTGACCGCGGCCGCCGCGGCCATCGCCGCGATCGGGGCGAGGTCTTGGCGCGGGGTGCGCGCGGCTTTCTGTGCCGGCCCGGGGCCCAGGTAATGATCCGCGAGGAAAAGCGTTGAGTAGCCGAGGTCTTCGACTCTGCGAACGGTGTCGCGCCACTGTCGCCCGCCGGCGGCGTTGGTCGCCTGCACGGCGAAACGAAACGGGGGCCTGTCCATGGGCTTGACCATAATCGACACGGAGTGATAGGCATGAGGTGTTTGGGCAGTCGCTCAGGAAAGTGAAGGTTCGAGTTTGAAGACGGCGGTCGTGACCGGCGGTGCCTCGGGGATTGGCCGCGCCGTCGCCGAACGGTTGCGCAAAGACGGGCTTCGGGTAGCGGTCATCGACCTGTCACCCACCGATGACGAGTTCGGCCACGTCGCCGACGTGACCGATCGCGAGCAGGTGGAGGACGCCGTCGCGGCAATCCGCAAGCAGTTCGGCCCGATCCTGGTGCTGGTCAACGCCGCCGGGGTGGAAGGCTTCCAGAAGTTCTCGACGATGACGTTTCAGGATTGGTCGAAGGTGATCGACGTCAACCTGAACGGGGTGTTCCACACCACCCAGGCTGTGCTGCCCGACATGGTCGAGGCCGGTTGGGGACGCATCGTCAATATCTCGTCGTCAAGCACCCACTCCGGTCAGCCGTTCATGGCCCACTACGTGGCGGCGAAATCGGCGGTGAACGGCCTGACCAAATCCCTGGCTCTGGAG
>JADGRC010000150.1 GCA_017881245.1 Pseudomonadota bacterium | reverse complement strand
GTTCGACCAAACGCCCTTCTGCATTCACCGAACCACATCCACAATGTCATCTATACGAAGGCTGCGTTAATTATGCACACGAGTCTGGCACTGGTGACCGCAGTCACTTCCGCACGTTACCGTTGGTTCGGAATACCGACGAAGGTCGTAACTGTCTGGGCTCCCAGCGTGGCGAAGAGTCGTCCGTCGGTCACCAAGAGCGCGGTCTTGGCGGCCAAGTCGTCACTCGACGAAGTCACCCATGGTGTCATCTGGCAGGGGGCACCGCCCGAGATGAACAAGGAGGCCGCCGCGGCGGCAGTTCCGGAATTGATGGCTACGATGACCACCGTGCCGTCCGACGAATTCTTGTAGGCAGTCAGCAGTACGTAGGGCGGTAGGGTTCCCGAAATCGTCACGCGCCGGTATCCCGGACGGATGAACTTGCTGTAGTTGCCCACCGTGTAGAGGCGCTTGGTCGTGCCGCCATCCTGGAGCAAGAGGCCTTCGTTGTCGTTGTTGAGCGAGCTTATCCACCAGGCGTGCCAAGCGCTCGCGCCACCCACCACGAATGCTTCGTGGATCCACTTTGCCCACACGATGCCGTTGGCGATGTCCGAGCTTGGTCCCTCCTCGGGAGAGTCTGGAACACCGGACATCTCGGTTTGCCAGATGGGCTTGGTGAGGCCCGCCGGTGGCGCCAGCGCCTTTTGGGTTTCGTACATGTGTGTGGCCAGGATGTCGACCAGGCCGGCCGCCGCGCTGTCGGCGAGAATTGCGGTCCCGAAACTGTAGTCGCCCTTGTTTGGGGTGCCGCCCCAGAGATCTTCCCAACGAGTCGACTCGGGAGCAATCAGCTTGACCGGCGGGCTGAGCGCCTGGATCTTCGGGCCGAGCACCTTGATGAACGCAACCATTTCCGCGTTCGTGTAGAGGCAAGATTCGTACGGCGTCGAGTTGTCGGCTTCGTTCTGGACGGAAAGGCCCATGATCGTGATGTTGTTCTGCTTGGCCTTCGCGACGAAGTTGGCAATCGTGGTCGCCCACGAGTCGTAGCAGGACGGATTGAGGTGGCCCCCGTTGCTCTCGCTGCCATTCGACTTGCAGCTTGCGGGTGGCGACCATGGGGCGCCCCACACGATGGCGCCCCGGGCGGCTGCTTTCTGTGCGTCGGACCAGGGGCCCATGCTGTTGCCACTTGAATCGATGCCAAGGCGAAAAATCGAGAGGCCAATTCCCTTTGACTTGTCGAAGAACTGGTCAGCGACGGAATCCGAAATCGCGCTGTCTTGGTAGGCATTGGAAATGCCGAAACCGTCCATGGTCTGCAAGGGCTGGCTGAGGTCGACCACGATATCGCTCGCTGCTGCCGTCCCGTTTCCGCATTTGGTTGTCGAGCCGCCACCGCCGGTGGCACCCCCGCTTGAGGTGGCCCCTCCAGCGGCTTTGCTTCCGCCCGTGTTGGCGGCTCCCCCGGTTCCTGTCGTCGTGCCGCCCACGCTGGTCGCGCCGCCGGTGGAGCCTTTACTGCCCGAGCCGGTTGTGCCGCCGGAGGTTGCGACTCCGCCGCTCGCGATCGCGCCGCTCGATCCGCCCGATCCGTTTGACGAAGATGAGCTGCCTCCGGTGGGCGCTCCGCCAAAATTCTGGCCGCCACTGCCTCCTGCGCCGCCCGATGCGTTCGCAACGCGGCCCTGTTTACAGCTGCAGCCGGAAACAATCAGAATCGAAGCGAGAAGCGCGAGCCCAGAATTGTGAATGAGCACTTGATCTCCCTGCCGTGAACTTGATTGCTAATCGTAGGGTGGCCGGGCCTTCTTGGATAGCGCATTCGCAGACCAATCCGAGGCGGAGATCACTACCGGCAGTCCGTGCGAAGACTCTGGTCGAGCGCGGCAATGTTCGCGGCCTGCGGTAGACCACAGCGCTACGGCAAGCGAGCCACTCTTGGCGACGGAAAGATGTCATCATGGGTTCGTGTCGACACGAACCCCGCTAGCGATTGTGCTGACCCTCTCCATGGTAGCAAGTGCGATCGGCTGCGGAAGCGCAGGCCCTGGCGGTCCCACCGGCGACGGTTCCGATAATCTGGATGCCGCCGTCTCCAGTGTCGCGACGACCGATGGATCGGTTGACGGGCTTGCCGATCCGGGAGCGGCCGGGGCGCCGCGGGTTCCATGCGCCGATGATCCGTCCGCGATCATCGAAGGGCGCGACAGTTACGTTTGCGGCTCGTGTGGCGGCGACGTGATCTACCCTCTGATCTGCAGCGGTGGCTACCTCGCGTGCGCGAAGACCTACCCTGCCGGCGGAGGCGGCACCATGAACGTGCCCAGCTCCATGTACGTCGTGAACATCCACGACGCTGAGTCCAAGACCGGACAATGCGCGTACCTGGCTCCCTACACCTATCCAGGTTTCATGCTCGCGGATCCGCAAACGCTGAGCACCGCCCGATCGCCATCGTTGCCGTTGACACTCAAGACTCTGAGCTCCGTGTATTCGCCGTCGGGCTTCACGACGATCCTTACAGACCGGACTGCAGGCGAGCGGGCGATTCGTAGCCTTGTCGTCTTGACCGACATGCGGACTGGCGAGGTCGTTCCCTACAGCATTGGCGACCCGGCTCGCGACGTCGTCACAAGTGTCGAAACCCTTGCCTTGACTCCACTCGCGCCACTCGCGGCCGATGGCTGGTATCGGGTCACGGTTTTTCCGGGTGAGAGCCAAAGCCTGGTGAGCTGCCACACCTTCGGAAGATCCACTTCCAGTTGGTTGACCGCTCCACAGACGACTGACTTCTATACCTACAGTCGTCCGATGGTCAGCGACATTTTCGTTCCCTACAAGGACGGCGGCAAAGGGTACATTCAATTCGACTTTACCGAAACGCTGGCGGCCGCAGACCTGGCGGCCCAGGCAACGCCGGTCGTTCTAGTCGACGGGGTAGTCATGTTCGGATGCCTGGCGCCCTATCCCTGCTCGGGACTGAGCTACGCTTCGGCAAGCTACCTCCGTCTCGATTTGCAGACCGTGCCGCAGTCGTTCGGCGAAATCAGCCTCCGCATCCCACATGCAATCCAGAGCATCCAGGGCGGGGCAGTCAGCGCCGGCGTCGCCGGTAACCCGAGTGCAACTATCGACGGCCAATGGGCCCTCTACACGTTCAAAGCCTCGGAGATGGTCCTCACTGACAACAATCTCGTCAAACGGTGGTATTACACGGGGCCGCAAGGGGGAACTGTAGTCAATCGATCGTGGACGCTATCGAAGGCGGTTCGAGGGCGGCTCCCCGTCAGGGCGTCGGGCACGCTTGCATGCCGCGTGGGCCGGGGCCGACGTTGTCGGCGACAGCGCCGGTTTGATTGATGTCGCTGGCGTTCGATTCGAACTTGGTTCCCGTCAACACAGGCAGGGTCGGTGCGGAGCACGACAGGTAGATGCCCTGGCCCGCGCTCTGGCGAATGACTGAGTCGGTGACCACGGCGTCGTAGAACGTTTCGTACAGGATGATTCCCCCGCGTCGGTCGCCGCCGCCGGCGTACTCGATCACGGCGTGCGAAAGACTGATCCCGCCATGACCGCCGCTGGAGACCGAAACGTCGATTCCGTCCCAGTCGCCAGGCTTGGGGGAGGGGGCAGCGGACGAGAAGACGACTGGCGCCTCGGCGGTTCCTCGCGCTTCGAGGCGGTTGTATCCGCCCATATAAATTCCTGTGAAGCGGTTGAACAGGAATTTCATTCCGGCACCAAGACTTAGCGTGACCTGCTCTCCCGACCCGGGTCCGGGGACGGAGATGCTGCCAGTGACCACGATGTCGGTGCCGGGTGATGTCCATGCGGTATCGACGGAGATCCATCCTCCGTCGATGGCAATGGGAGATCCACCGAAGTCGTTTCCGGATCCGATGCCCGTGAATTCTTGGGCGTGGGTCCTGGCGGCGAATGCACCCTTGGGGATGCTGCGGAAGGTACAGTTGGTCATGGAGAAACCGATCGGCGCCTGGGGCGCGGAACCGCCGCCTGGGGCCACGAAACCGGCATCAGCGGAGTCGGAGATTGTCACGTGATCCAAAGTCACGAGCTTGGCCGTCGATGTGTACGTCCATACGCACCCATCATTTCCATATCCACAGTTGCGAATGGTCGCGTAGCGGATCTGGCTGGGCGAAGCGGGCGTTCCACT
>JADGRC010000149.1 GCA_017881245.1 Pseudomonadota bacterium | reverse complement strand
GCCAGCGACGGGGCCAAGGCCAGATCGGTGGCGAAGCCGATGGTCAACGCCAGCGCGTCGTCCCCGACTGGCACACATGCACATTGATGAATGTGCTTTCGCACATGGGGGACGACAATCGACTTGCGGGATGCCTGCCTTGTTCGCCAAGGCGAAAAGGGTTGCCCGCGCCCCTGGGACGACGCTGCGCGAGCTGACGATCCAAGGGCTTCAGCCCTGCTTGACCAGGGCGAACCCGGAGCTCCCTTCCGTTTGCGTGACGCGTCGTTTGGAAAGCAGGGGCTCGTCAAAGGCCAGTCGGAGGTCTTCCCCTACTCGATCGAGAAGCTGTCGACGTACAGCGTTGCGGGTAGAGGTTTCATTGCAGTGGCGCTGCCGCCGCTCCCGGAGGTGATGTGTAGGCCGTACGTGATCACCATGGTCGGGTCGACCCCGCCGCTCGCCATCGCCGGGAGGTCCAGCGTGAATTCCTGCCATTGGTTATTCGGCTGAATCTCCTGGAAATGATTGAGCTGAGTGTATGCCGTCGTGGTGTCCACCAGCGCCTGGGCACCGCTCTTCGCGTAGGGGTCCTGACCGAGCCCCGCTCCCACCTTCAGACGCACGTGCAGCTTTTTGCCAGCCCAACTCAAGAACGGCGACATCTGCGGGACCGCCTGCAGCTCGACCCACTGGTTGAAGTCGGTGAAGGGCGCGGAGATCTTGATCGACCCGGGGGTCGGGCTGCCCTCGGTCGGGTCCCAGGAAAACGTGGTCAGGGCCATCGTCTTCGGGTCACTCGCCAGGTTCGTTTCCGCCGGATCCGCGTAGGTCGAAAGTTGAAACTTGACCTTGCTGGCGTCGCCGTCGAATCCCTCGACCAGGGTCCCGACCACCGGGCCCAGGTTGCTGACCGAGGAGCCTCCGTTGCCGCCTGTGTTCCCGGCGGCGCCACCCTTGCCGCCAGTGCCGCCCATGCTGCCGTTCGGATCGCTACCACAGCCGCCCGCGAGCGCCGTGAGCGAAATCGCTAGAAACGCCGCCCTAAAACCATAGATCGCCTGATTCGTTTTCATGAGAATGTCCTTTCCTAGATCAAATTATTACCACCACAAGGTAGCGGCCAGCGACAGTGCGTCCGCGTCGGATTTTGCTACCCATTCGTAAGGGAACGCCGGGTAGGCCGCGTTCCCCAGAAAATAGTGCGAGTAAAGCAGGGTGATCGTTTCGTGCGTGACGAACTCCGTCTTGAATACCAAGCGGCCGGTGAGAACGGAGAAATTGAGATCGCTGCCACCGGGATTGCCTAACGGGACATTCTGCAGGTTGTCTTGCACCGGTGGAGTTCGAGAATATGCCGCGTCCAGGTCCGGTTTGACCATGTCGAAGCGACCGCCGAACCCAACCCAGGACAACGGCGTGTATATCGCGTCCAGTCCAAACTTCAGTTTCTTGGTGCTCATGTTCCACCAGACCGCCCGCCTCGCGTCCCCCGTGACTCCGCTCGCTACGTCACCCGTGAGCGCAATCGGAGGCGGCTTGCTGTCGACGATTGAAAGAAATCCAAACGCGGTGACCACAAGGTCCGTGCCGTCGCCCCAAAATTCCTGCGGGTAACGCGAAAACTGACCGAAGCTGAATGAATACTGCGCGCTGATGTTGTGGACGATTCCGGTCTCGTTCTGCGGTCCGTTATAAACGCCGGTGTGACCGTTGAAAGAACGTCCGAAGTAGTTCTGCTTGAACTGTGGTCCACCATACGAGTGTCCGATCTCCAGCGCGTCCGCAAGGGCCGCGATATTCCGCGCGTCAATGTGCGCGTATCCGAGATAGCCATCACCGAACGCTCCTCCGCTGAACTTCACCTCGCCGCCCCAGATCTCCATGCTGCCCTGTATCGGGCCCCTGGCTCGAGGCACCGCCGAGCCCACTTGCACGGCACCGGATCCTGCGCTGATCTGCCTAGAATTGATGGGGCTCCAATTGTCATCGGGCGTCCACGTAAACAGATAGTGCGCCCCGAGTGTCAGCAGATTGCGAAATTTCGCCACCAAATGTTCATGGTGAAGGTAGGTGGAACCCTGGGGAACGGACCCCGCCCACGGCACATAGTCCGGCGACCGATCCGACAAATACGGCGATCCGTTGTTTGATCCAGAGGGGATGTTCTGGAAGATCTGATAGTTCTGATTGTTCATGAAGGGAACAATGTCCAACTTGGCGCCAAAGCCTCCTTCCGCGACCAGCGACCAATCCCCGGCCGCGTCCAGATTTGACAGATTCGCGGTCCATGTCGACCCGGCGGTGTGAGTCCGACCGAACAGGTAGGTCTCGTACATTCCGGCGTCGTACTTGCCGGCGACGCCATATCGGTTCCCGAACGATCCGATGTTCCAGACCAGCCCACCACGTTCACCAAAGGCTTCGGGCACGTTCACGGTTAGGAAAACCTGATCAATGCCCTGCTGGGCCTGCAAATTTCGATAGCCGCCGTCCGTTTGATTGTACGAATCAACGATGACCGTGCCCATCACGCGCGAGTTACCGTACGAAAAGTTCAGCTGGCTCCAGGGACCGCCGATGGTATTCGTGTACTCCCAACCGTTGTAGTTGTATCCCGGCACGCGCGGAAGGCCATGCAACTCGGTTCCGGGCGGCGGCGCTTCACCTGGAGCATAAGGCGCACGAAAACTGCCGGCGGGCCTGGGATCGCCATTGGGATTGCTCTGCGGGTTGTAGATACTTGGTTGCACCGATGGCGTCGGAGGTCCCCAGCTGAACCGCACGGGCGCCCGCAAATACCCGTGAAACTGGAACTTCCACTCGTCCGCGCTACCGCCGCTGGTGCTGGAGCTCAACTCTTCAATCTGCTTGCTCGAGATGTTCGTTCCGCCGGAAACCTGCGGCATGTTTGGTGACAGCCCCGCCCCCGAAGGGATCACGTCGCCGCCCGCGGGCTTCGCGGGCGCCGTTCGCGCCGCCGCGCCGGTATCGGGGACCAAGGCCGCGGGCGGCAGCGCCGGTAGTTTGGCCGGCAGGGGCGCCACCGCTGGCGCCGCCGCCGCGGGGGGCGCTGCGGGTACCGGTAACATCGCAGGACGAACAGGAGCTGGTGGTGGCGCCGCGACCTGGGCCGGAGCCGCCGGCGGTGCAGGAGCCGCCGCCCATGCGGGAGTCCCCGAGGCGGGTGCGGCGGCGGGCGGTGCCGCTGTCCGGGCATTCCCCGGCGGCGCGACCCACGCGGCCTGAAGGGCCGCGACCTGCGCGAACGAAAGTCCCAAAACGATGATGGCGTGACCGATTGGCTTCATTGATGGATATTCCTTGAAGACTTGGTGAAGGTGAGCCCTTTTATCCCAGGTACATTCTTTCGCGACGCTGCTTGTGGGGGTTCGACCGCCGCGTCAGCGAGCTATTGCCCAAACGCGCGCGCATTGTCCTGTTTGAGGGCGGCTCTGTCAATCGTCGCTTCCTGACCACGCCGGCACGCGGCATCCGCGGCCCATCGAGCCGGGACACCTTGACTCCCGAAGCCCTGACCGGATATCTACCCCGGGCGCCGAAACGCCATCACCAGGAGCGACCCATGAAGCGACCTGCGTATCCGTTGTGCCTGCCAAGCAAAAACCCCTGGGAGGGTCCTCTAGCTCTCCCGCGGTCGAGGGCCAGCGGGGAGACCACGTCAGCGCTCACGCGACTCCTAACCTTGTTTGGTGTTGCGACCCTCTCCGTCGGCTGCGCGCCGTTCGGTCAGAAGGCCGCGAGCGACCGACCCCCGTCGTACAAGGAATGCGGCCCCGATGGCATAATTGACGACTTCGAGGACGCCAACAACCAGATCACGGTCTTCGACGATCGCGGCGGCTACTGGTACACGTACGCGGACAAGGAAGGGTCGACCATCACCCCCGAGCAGGGAGACAACGGTGGCACGTTCACCGTCGCGGAGGGCGGGAACGGATCGAAATACGCGGTCAACATCAAGGGGAAGCTCGCCCCGAAATCCATCGTGTATGCCGCCATGGGATTGAATTTTCGCGATCCCAAGGAGGCCTTCGACGCCTCGAAATACGAGGGGATTACGTTCTTCGCGCGCCGAGGGCCGGGCTCGACAGGCAGGCTGGTCGTGAAGCTGCCAGACGGCAGCACCGATCCCGACGGGGCCGTGTGCAGCGCCTGCTTCAACGACTTCGCGGCGGAGCTAACCGTAGGCGATCAGTGGAAACGCTTCGTGGTGCCGTTCCGTGATCTGAAGCAGGAACCGTTTTGGGGCGCGCCGCGCCGTCCCCACGTCGATCGGTCGAAGTTGTACGCAATCCACTGGGAAGTAAAAGCGTCAGGGGCGGACTTCGACATCTGGGTCGACGACATCGGTTTCGTCTGCAAGGGGGACTGAGCTTGGGACTGAAATGAGGCCGCGGAACGTCCGCGACGCCGGGAGGCGCCCTGCGACGCGACACTGAAAAGTAGAGTGCAGTGCTCTATTTTACGAGGTTCGGACAAGCCCGACGATTGGACGATTATTAGTGGTGGCGGTGCCAACCGCCGTGGTGCCACGCCCAGTGGTTCCCGTGGCGTTCCCAGCGCCCCGGATTCCACGCTTCGTTCGGCCGCCCCGGCTCCCAGCGACCCGGCGTCCAGACATACTGGCTCCCTCGCCATTCATAGTTGCCCGCTATCCAGATGAATCCCGGCCGTGCTACGACCATTGGCTCGGGCGGCGGTGGTGGTGGTGCCGCGGCCGGCCCCACCTGTATGCCAATCCAGCCACCCGGCAGCCAGGCGAAGGCGCCTCCCTGCAGTTCCCACCGCGGTGGGTTCCAGTAGGCGTCGGAGCGTTCGGGTTCATAGTGGCCGTTCACCCAGACATAGTTGTCGTCGGCCCAGTCGTAGTATCCCCCCGCCCAGACGAATCCGGGACGGCGGGCGGGATGCTCGACAATCGGAATGGGCGGAGCGAACCGGGGGTGAAACGCGCGCGGCGCGGTCGGCGGCGCGCCGCGCATGACGGGCGCCCCGACGGGCCCCGGTGCGAGTCCCCGCGCCCCATGACCGAAACCGGCGGGACCCGGCGCAGGGGCTGGCCCGGGCGGCCGAGAGCCCATCGGGGGTGGAGCTTCTTGAATCCGATCGTGATGAGCCCCGTCTTCGCGGCGGTCTTGCTGTCGATCCTGCCGTCGATCTTGGCGCCGGTCTCGACGGTCGTCGACCCGCTCTTCCTTACGGTCGTCCCGGCGTTCCTCCCTTCGGTCGTCCCGGCGCTCGGCGCGTTCTTCGCGGTGCTCGCCTTCGTGGGGACCCGCCATCACGACGGCCGGGAACAGCATCGTCCCGGTCGAAAGGACGAACATCTGAACCACGGTTCGCGTCCTCTGACAGCGGCCGGTGAAAGTCGTGCTTTCCGATGAATCAAACGGGTTGAACTTCATGGGTCGTCTCCTTCGTCGTAGGCTGTCCTATTGGTAATCACGATCCGTTCCCGAAATCCACAGGGGACCGAACGACTCTAACCTCATAGCTACCTCGACGCCCCAGGGTCGCTCGCTATTCACCGGTCCGACGCGATCCTCTCGGCCGAAGACGCTTCGCCCGGCGGATGCGCGGGCCCCTCCCCGTCCAGGAACGTCCAGGGCGAAACCGTGACGATACCCCTCTGGTACACTCCGCCTCTGATGGACGAGCAGACCAATTTCAATCCCAAACGACGATTGTGTCCCGACGGAACCTGCACCGGCATCCTCGGTCCCGATGGGCGCTGCAACGAATGCGGGCGCGTCGGAAAGAACGACGCCGTCGGGGGCGCTCCCGCCAGCGTGTTCGCTGTGCTTGATGCCGACGAAGCGCCCGACGAGAACTCAGACGCGCCCCCCGCCGTGCCGGCTTCGCGCGTCGCAGCGGATACCGGCCCGTCGGATTTCGATCCCAACCGTCGCCTGTGTGAGGACGGCGCGTGCGTCGGCGTCATCGGTCCCGACGGAATGTGCTTGGTCTGCGGGCGCGCGCCACACCGGTAGACGAACGCAATGCCCAGCACGGGCGCGGATCGACCCCCGCCCGCGCTCGTGCCCCAATCGAGATAGGGTAGAATCCACGCCCATGCCCGCCGTGGCCGTCAACAACATGCTCGAGCTCATCGGCGGCACGCCGCTCGTGCGCTTGCGACGTTTGATAGAGCCCGGCATGGCGGACGTCTTCTGTAAGTGCGAGCAGTTCAACCCGGGAGGCTCCGTCAAGGATCGCGTAGCCCTGTCCATGATCGAGGCCGGCGAACGCGCGGGGCGCCTGCACCCCGGCGAATCCGTGATCGTCGAGCCGACCTCTGGAAATACGGGCGTCGGGCTGGCCCTGGTCTCGGCCGCGAAGCGATACCGCCTGATCCTGACGATGCCCGACAACATGTCGCTCGAGCGGCGGGCGCTCCTCAAAGCCTATGGCGCCGAGGTCTATCTGACCCCGGCCGTCGAGGTCATGACCGGAGCCGTGAAAAAGGCCAACGAGCTGTGCGCGCAGAATCCCAGCTATTTCATGCCACAACAGTTCAACAATCCCGCCAACGTCGAATCGCACATCCGCACCACCGGACCCGAGATTTTGGCCCAGCTCGGCGGGCGCGTGTGTGACGCGTTCATTTCGGCCGTCGGCACGGGCGGAACCATCTCCGGAGTCGGGCAGGTCCTGCGCCAGCGCAACCCGCAAGTACGCGTGGTCGCCGTCGAACCCGAGAAGAGCGCCGTCCTGTCGGGCGGCAAGCCGGCGGCTCATCGCATTGACGGCATCGGCGCGGGCTTCATTCCGCCCATCCTGGATCGGTCGATCATCTCGGAAGTCCGAACCATCAGCGAGCAGGACGCACAGCGCAGCAAGCTGGAGCTCGCCCGACGGGAAGGGCTATTGGTCGGCATTTCAGCGGGCGCCAACGTGAAGATCGCTCTCGACGTCGCGCGTGAGCTCGGACCGGGAAAGACGGTGGTCACGGTGCTGTGCGACACCGGTGAACGGTATTTCAGCTCCGACGCGTTGTTCGCCGCCGAGCTCGCCGCCCATGGGGAGGACCGCCCAGCGCCATGACCAAGGCGACTTTGAATCCCCGGCGGGACGCGGTGGCCCGCCCGAATGTGTCGCCGGGTGTATTGGTAATCGGCGCGGGGGGTCTCGGCTGTCCCGCGGTCTTCGCGCTCTGCGCGGCGGGCGTGCGGCGCATTGGCGTCGTGGACGACGATCGCGTCGATGCGACGAACCTTCACCGGCAGATCTTCCACGGCGTGGCGTCCGTCGGAGAATTGAAGGTGGTGTCCTTGGCACGAGCGGTCGCGGCGCGCTTCCCCGACATTGTCATCGAAGCCGAACCGATTCGCTTCGATGCCACATCGGCGGCGTCGCTCGTGAATCGCTATGACGTGATCATTGATGCCTCCGATAACTTCGCCACCAAGTTCTTGGCCAACGATGCCGCCGTTCTTTGCCGGCGGCCGCTGGTACATGGCGCCGCGGTCGGCATGACCGGGCAGCTGCTGACCGTCCCCGCGGGCGGGTCCCCCTGTTATCGCTGCCTGTTCGAGGAAGTTCCAGCGCCCGGGGTCGGGGCTTCCTGCGCCGAGGCGGGTGTGCTCGGCCCCGTCCCAGGGGTCATCGGCGCGTTGCAGGGCGCCGAGGCCGCGCGCCTGTTGCGTGGTGAAACTCCTCGATTCTCGGGGCGCCTCTTCCAGTATGATTCCGCCCCCATGTCGATTCGGACCGTCCAGTTCAAACCCAACGCGCTGTGCGGGGTGTGCGGGTCCGTCCCGCGTATTCTCAATTTGGACGCGTCCGCCTACCCCGCCCCCGCGTGCTTCTGACCAGGGATGATTGTATGACCACCGCGTCCATGTCCGTCGCGAAAAACAACCCCGTCACCGCGCTGCGCTGCCGCGAATGCGGCAACGAGTACCCAAAGGCGCCGGTGCATGTCTGTGAATACTGCTTTGGCCCGCTGGAGATCGCGTACGACTACGCCGCGATCGGCAAGGTGTTGACGCGTACCGTGATCGAATCGCGCGCGCCCAACATGTGGCGATACGCCGAGCTTCTGCCCTTGGATGCGCCGCCCGTCGTGGGCACGCAGACCGGCATGACGCCGCTCGTGCGCGCGGATCGCCTGGCGCGGCGGCTGGGCGTGCGCGAGCTGTGGGTCAAGAACGACGCCGTCAGCCATCCGACGCTGTCGTTCAAGGATCGCGTGGTCTCGGTCGCGCTGTCCAAGGCCATCGAGTTCGGGATCAAGACCGTCGCATGCGCATCGACCGGAAACCTGGCCAACGCCACGGCCGCACAAGCCGCCGCCGCGGGGTTGCCGGCCGTCATCTTGATTCCGTTCGACCTCGAACCCGCGAAGGTGTTGGCCACGAGCATCTACGGCGCGCGCGTGGTCGCGGTGAAGGGGACCTACGACGACGTCAACCGGCTGTGCTCCGAGATCGCCGGGAAATATGGGTGGGGGTTCGTCAACGTGAACCTGCGACCGTTTTACGCGGAGGGTTCGAAGAGCTTCGGGTACGAGATCGTCGAACAACTCGGTTGGCGCTGCCCCGCGCACATCGTGGTGCCCATGGCCGGCGGATCGCTGGTGACGAAGATCGGAAAAGCGTTCGGCGAATTGGACAAGCTGGGGTTAATCGCCACGGGTAGCGCGCGCAAGACGAAGATTCACGGCGCGCAAGCGGCGGGCTGCGCGCCGATCGTCGACATGGTCCTTGAGAACCGCGAGCAAATGAAGCCGGTGCGAACACCGACCTCGATCGCCAAGTCGCTCGCGATCGGGAATCCCGCCGATGGCTTCTACGCGCGGCAAACTATCATCGGCTCCGGAGGGTTCGCCGCAAAACCCGACGACGACGAGATTGTCGCCGCAATGCGATTGTTGGCCGAGACCGAAGGCATTTTCACGGAGACCGCCGGCGGAGTAACGCTGGGCGCCACCATGAAACTGATTGCGTCCGGCAAGATCGGCAAGGACGACGGGCCGATCGTCGTGTCCGTCACGGGCAACGGGATGAAGACACAGGATCCGCTGGTCGGAAAACTGCCCACGCCGGCCCTCATTGGTCCCAGCCTGGCCGATTTCGACAAGCTAGAAGCAACCATTTCCAAGTAACCACCCGAGGAGACCAAAAACCGATGGCCAATATTCGTATCCCGACGCCGCTCCGCAAGCTGACGAACGGCAAGGAAGAAGTGAGCGCAACGGGCGGCACGATCGGCGCGCTGATCGCAAGCCTGGAAGCCCAGTACCCGGGCATCAAGGAACGCATCTGCGACGACACCGGTCAGGTGCGCCGCTTCGTGAACATTTTCGCCAACGATGAAGACATTCGCTTCCTCAAGAACCTGGAGACGCCCGTCAAGGACAGCGACGAGATCTCCATCGTTCCGGCCATCGCGGGCGGCAGGTAATCCCTGAATCCCGAAGTTGTCAGCCGTGCCGCGCGCCAGATCGCGCTGCCCGAGATTGGCCTGGAAGGACAGGGGCGGATCGCAGCCGCGACGGTCGGGATCGTCGGCGACGATCTGGCTTGCGAGGTGGCTGCTCGCGCCTTGAGCGCGGCCGGCGTGGGTACCTTGAGGCTGATTCGTCGAACGGGAGCCCTGCCCGCGACGGTCGCGACGGCCATCGTATCGTCGAACCCGGAGATCCAGATCGACAATCGCGCGTGGCCCACGGCGGAGCCGGGACTTCCCGCCGCGGCTTCCGGTGCCGCATGGTTGTCGGCGATTGCGGGCACGACCGTGGTGGTCCGGTCGGGATTCGACGACGATTCCATGTTGCGCGCGGCCGTCCGAACGGCGGTCCCTGTCATCGTGATGCGCGGTCGTGAGGACGGCATCGACGTCGTCTCGTTTAGGCAGCACGGCCCGTGTCCACACGCGGCGCTCGACATACCGGAAAGGCCAGGCGCGGCGCCCGACGACGGGGCCGGTGCGGTCGTGGCGGCCCACATCGCCGCGTCCGAGGCCCTGGTCCTCATCGCCCGTGCCCACACGGGCGGCGCCCGCGCTCGGCACGTCAGCATTCCGATTAGGGCGGACCAAATCGAGGGCGACGGGGCGGCCGGCGCCGCGGAGACGCCAGCGGTGCGCGCCGTGGACATTCCTTGGGCGCCGGAATGTTTCGCCTGTGGCGGCTCGGGTGTCGAGATGAGTTTCGCGTGACAACGGCCGCCGAAACACCTAGAGCGGCCGCGGGCCAGTTGGCGCAGAGTGAACAGATCCGGCGCGCTCGCCTGCGCGTCGCCGAAAGCATCACGGATCTAATCGGCGACACGCCCATCGTTCGGTTGCATACGTTCGAACGCGAGGTTCCGGGCGTCGAGATCTGGGCCAAGTGCGAATTCATGAATCCCGGGGGCTCGGTCAAGGATCGCGCTGCCTATCAGATGATCCGGGACGCGATTCGCGCAAAGGCGCTCATATCCGGCAAGACCATCATCGATTCGACCAGCGGCAACACGGGCGTCGCGTATTCACTAATCGGCGGCGCGCTCGGGTATCCAGTGACGCTGGTGATGCCCGCCAATGTCTCATGGGCGAGGCAGCAAATCACGCGGGCGTTTGGAACCAAGCTGGTGTTCTCGGACGCCATGGAAGGCAGCGACGGGGCCATCGTGCTCTGCCGCAAGATGGTCGCCGAGAACCCAGACGCGTATTTCTACCCGGATCAGTATTCGAACCCGTCAAATCCCCTGGCCCACTACCTCGGAACCGGACGCGAGATCTGGGAACAGACGGAGGGGCGTGTCACGCATTTCGTGACCGGAATCGGCACCAGCGGAACCGTGATGGGGACCGGCCGCCGCCTGAAGGAGTATCGGCGCGACATCGAGGTGTGGGCCGTTGAGCCCGACGATGCTCTGCACGGCCTCGAAGGCCTGAAACACATGGCCTCGTCGCTGGTGCCGGCGATCTACCATCCCGAGGAGCTTAACGGCGTGATCGCCATGCCCACCGAAGAAGCCTGGGACGTGTCAGATCGGTTGGCGAAGGAGGAAGGCCTGCTCGTCGGTCATTCGTCGGGAGGCTCCCTTGCGGGGGGCATGCGGATCGCGCGGAAGCTGGCGGCCACGCACAAACCCGGTGTCATCGTTACGCTGTTTCCGGACCGCGCCGATCGCTATTTCGAAGCGCCGGTGCAAAAGCAGCAACCACCACCCTCCCCCGGGAAGTGAAATTGACCGCCTCCGCCGACAGCGGTCCACCATCCCTGCGGCGATGACCTTCAGTCGCGCGGCAGCGTTGTTCGCGGCGTCGGTTCTCGCGGGAGCCGTGAACTCGGTCGCGGGCGGCGGGACGTTGCTGTCTTTTCCGGCCGCGATAGCCGCGGGTCTGTCCCCCATCGTGGCGAACGCGACCAACGCCGTCGCCCTCGTCCCCGGATCGTTTGCGGCGGCGTGGGCCTATCGGCGCCATCTGGTCGGGCTCGGGCGTTTGACGATGGCCCTATGCGTGCCAGGAATCGCGGGTGCCCTGCTTGGCGCCTACATTCTGCGCAACACCCCCCAGCGTCTGTTCGACGGAGTGGTCCCTTGGTTGGTGCTGGGGGCCACCACGATCATCCTGGTTCAGGGGCTGGTGGCCCGCTCCCAACAGACAACCGCGTCATCCCCGCCCGACGCCACGCCGCCGGACACGCATGTTCAGCGAGGGCCGAGGTGGCCCATCGTGCTCGGACTTCAGCTCGCGGTCAGCATCTACGGCGGATACTTTGGCGCCGCGATGGGCATCTTGATGCTCGCGTTTCTGGCCCACGTCAGGCCACCCCACGGACGAACTCCGTTGGACCTGCATCAGATGAACGCGGTGAAGAATGTGCTGGCCGTGAACATCAACGCAGCGGCATCCATCGACTTCATCACTCACGGATTGGTGCGTCCAGGCCCGGCTTTCCTGATGGCCACCGGTGCCATAATCGGTGGCATCGTAGGAGGGCGAATCGCCCGCCGAGTCCGTCCGACGTACGTCCGCCCCCTGATCGTGGCCATAGGTTTCGCCATGGCGGCATTGCTCGCGTGGCGACGATACGGCTGACATTCCTCGCCTGCTCCGACGCGGCCCGGCCCGCGTCAAAAGAACAGGCGCGCGAGCACGCCAACGGTGATCCCATTCGTGTGCTTCAAATCAATGTCGAAGTGAGCGCCGACATCAAGGGCGCTTGAGAAAGAATAGAACGCGGCCAGGTTGGCCGGCAGCATGTCCGCCAGGATGAAGGCACCGCGCCCCTCGTTGGCGATCGCGATGTGCGCCAGGTTCGTGGTCAGCGATCCAAATACCTGGGACGTGAATTGCAGGCCACCACCGACCAACAGGTCGAGGCCAATCGGGTGATTGCCACCGGACAATCCAGCGCTCAGCTGCTCCCCGGGGGTGAATATCGCGAACGTGCTTGTGACCCGGTAAAGAGCGCTTACGCCCAACCGCAAGGGCGTCACGTCGTTGCCTCCCAGATCAACGCCGCTTCTGACCTGGGCGGCGGCGGACATTCGGTCGTCGCGGAAAAACGTGTACGCCAGGCGAACGTCGACCGGTTCCTTGCCCGTCACCTTTGGATGCAGGCCGATTGAATAGAAAAGATAGACGTCGAAATCATTGCTGATCCCATAGCCGACCGACAGCGGCGCGGAAACCGCGCTTTGTCCGTGCGTTCCCGTCATGTCGGTGTAGGAACTGTGCGACAGGTCGACTCCACCGTGCAGCTCGAGCTCTCCGCCCGGAAGAGTCCGCGGGCGATTGATGATTTCCACGGGTTGATTGACGGTCGCGCGGGCGATGGACGGAAGGGAAGCGACCAAGGTCAGCGCCATCAACACGCGCTTCGGGCAAACGATCATTCACTGTCCTCCTGGCTGGGAACGACGGACGGACCGGACCGGAAGAGATCGCTGTCGGGCCGCCCGCGATGTCGGGGGTCGCCATGCTAGACGAATCGCACTTCGCCGGGAATCAGTTTTGACCAACTCGGGATAACATCGGCACCCATGCCGACTCCGCAGCCACCCCACCCCGTCTTGTCGCCCGAAGCCTTGCGGGAGATCTACGCGCACGCGCGGCGCGACTATCCAAGCGAGGCCTGCGGAATCGTGTACGGCCCGCGCGATCGACCGAGCGCCGACCAGGCGACCGCCTGCAAGAATATCCAGGACCGCCTGCACGCCGAGGATCCCGAGCGGTTCACGCGCGACGCCCGCACCGCCTACAACCTCGACGCGCGCGATCTTTTCGCGCTGCAAAAGAGCCTGCGCGGAGACAGGCCAGCCAAGATCGTCTATCACTCGCACGTCGAGGTCGGGGCGTATTTCAGCGAGACCGATCAAGCCGCGGCGGTATTCGACGGCGAGCCAGCCTACCCGGTCGAATATGTCGTGGTGGACGTTTGGGCCGCTGGGCTGCGCGGCGCCAAGCAGTTTTGTTGGGATCCGGGGCAAAGGAAGTACGTCGAAATCGGAGACTACGCATAAAGCGCGCGAAATGCGGAAGCGTGAGTGGCCGGCCCGGACATTTGTATCGCCGTCGTCGGTGAGCAAGAATGCTCCGATGTCCGCTTCTCCCACCGATTCCCTGTTTCTGCGCGCTTGCCGGGGGGAAGCGACATCGCGGCCGCCCCTGTGGATGATGCGCCAGGCGGGACGCTACCTACCTGAATACCGTCGCATCCGCGAGAAGGTGTCCTTTCTGGAGCTGTGCAAGACGCCGAGCCTTGCGGCCGAGGTGACACTGCAACCCATTCGCCGCTTCGGATTCGACGCGGCCATCCTGTTTTCCGATCTCTTGGTTCCGCTGGAGGCGATGGGCCTGTCCGTCGAATTCACGGAGCAGGGACCGCGTCTGCCCACGGCGATTCGCACGCCCGATGATCTTGCGCGGATTCATTCGTTCGATCCCGCACAGCGGACGGATTTCGTGCTCGAGACAATTCGGTTGGCACGCGAGGGTTTGGGTTCCACCCCGCTGATCGGGTTCGCCGGCGCGCCGTTCACGGTGGCCACGTACGCAATCGAGGGCAAGACGGCCAAGAACTTCACGGAGACTAAGAAATTCTTCTACCGGTACCCTCAGGCGGCGCGACAGTTGCTGTCGATGATTGGCGGCGCCACCGAGGCATACCTGAAGAGCCAAGTCGCCGCGGGCGTCGCTGCCGTTCAGCTGTTCGATTCATGGGTGGGCGTCGTGTCCACCGACGACTGGAACGACTTCGTTTTCGAGCCCACCGCCGCCCTGATCGCGGCGCTGCGCACGACGGGCGTTCCAGTTATCTATTTTGGTAACGGCGCAACCACGATCCTCGATCGTGTCGCGGCGCTCGGGGCGGACGTATACGGAATCGATTGGCGTCTGCCGCTCGACGAGGCGCGCGCGCGCCTGGCCACCACGGCGCGATATCCTTTCGCGGTACAGGGCAATTTGGATCCCGCCGTTTTGCTGGGGCCGATTCCGCTGATCGAACGGCGCGCCGCGGATGTGGTCGCCCGCGGGGGTTGCCGCGGGCACGTGTTCAACCTGGGTCACGGCATCACACCCGAAACGCCGATCGAAAGCGTCGAAGCCCTGGTGCGTGTCGTCCAGCAAGGTTAGCCGGAACGTGCGCGGGCCCATCCTGACGGAGCCAAGCTGAAACATGCGGGTGGTCGTCGCCGGCGGCGGAATCTCGGGCCTGACGGCCGCGTATTTGGCACGGGTTGCGGGCCACGATGTCGTGTGCGTCGATCTGGCCGCCCGTCCTGGCGGTTTGATCCGCACCGAAAGACACGAGGGCTTCCTGTGCGAGATCGGACCGCAGGCGGTGCTGGACGACGCGCCCGACACCCGGGAGTTGATCGCGGCGCTGGGTCTGGACGTGCGCGCCGTGACCGCCGTGCCCGAGAGCCGCCGCCGCTTCATTTATGCCCGCGGCGGGCTGCACGTCCTTCCCATGACCCCGCCGGCCTTGCTGCGATCGCGTTTGCTGTCGGCCCGTGGGAAATTGCGCCTGCTGGCCGAACCATTCATCCGGGCGCGTGCGTGCCCCGCAGGCGACGACTCCGAAACCGTCGAGGCCTTCGCGATTCGCCGGCTTGGGGCCGAGGCCGGACGGATGCTGCTAGGGACCGCGGTGATCGGAATCTATGCGGCCGACGCCGCCCAGCTCTCGCTCGCCAGCGCCTTTCCGCGCCTGGCGGCGATGGAACGCGACCACGGCGGTCTCTTTCGCGGAATGCTCGCCGCGCGAAAAATCGGAAGACGCCACGGACGCCCGCTTTCATTTCCCGACGGTCTTGGCGAACTGCCCGCCGCCCTTGGCGATGCGCTGGGACCCGCGGGCTGGTCGCACGGCCGGGTGGTAGCGGTGGACCCCCACCCCACCGCTTCCGGCTGGCGCGTCAACGTGGAGGGGGGCGCCGAGCCAACCATCGACACGGACTTCGTCATCCTGACCATGGCTCCGGAAGAGACCGCGCGCATCCTTCGTCCAATCGCTCAGGCGGCACACGATGCACTCCGCGCGGCACCCACGTCGCCGATCGTTGTTTGTTGTCTGGGATTCCTGAACACGTCCGCCGCCGACATGGGGATGGATCTGGCGGCGTATGGATTTCTGGTCGCGCGTGGGCAACAACCGCGCCTCTTGGGGTGTCAGTACGAATCGTCGACTTTCCCTGGTCGCGCGCCGTCTGGTGGAGTCTTGCTGCGGGCCATCCTGGGCGGAACGGGACCGGGTTTCGAACCGGAAATCATCGACAAGTCGGATGAGCAGATAGCCGAGCGCGCCCTCACGGATTTGAAGACGGTCGCGGGACTGAAGAGAGTCCCCGATCTGATTCGGGTCTGGAAGCATCCCCGCGGCCTGCCCTTGTATGCGCCCGGCCACGCCGCTCGCGTATCCACCGTCGACCAGGCGCTCCAACCACATCACGGCCTGTTCGTGATCGGGCACGGTCTTCGAGGTGTCGGCGTCAACGAGAGCATCCGCGCAGCCACCGCGTTGGTACACGACCAACTGATGTTTCCGAGCGGCTGATCGCCACGAAACGTCCGCGAACGAGCGGACCCATAGAGCAAAATCTTCGCGCCCCGTCACGATTCTCGAAGGTAGTAGATCAGGGAGCGCCCAACACCCAGATCGCGATCTTCAGGTAGATGACGATCCCCGCGACATCAACCAGCGACGCGATGAAGGGACCCGACGACACGGCCGGATCGAATCCCAAACGTTTGATGAGCAGCGGCAACAGCGCGCCCGCCACCGATCCGAACGTCACGCACGCGATCAAGGCCAATCCGACCGCCGCCGCCATCCCGCCCCCGCCGCTGTGGCCGACCAGCAGCGCCCGGGTCAATCCGATCACGCCCAGAATCGTTCCCAAGACCAGTCCCATGCGCAGCTCGCGCGCGAAGATCTTGATCGCGTCGCCCACCCCGAATTCGCCCATCGCCAGGCCCCGGATCACCAGCGCCGAAGCCTGCGAGCCGGTGTTGCCTCCCGACGAGATTATGAGCGGGATGAACACCTCGATCGCCGCGAACGCGCGCCGCGCCGCCTCGTAGTGTTCCAGAACGCTGGCGGTCATGATCTCGCCCAGGAAGATGGCGATCAACCATACGGCGCGCTTGCGTACGAACGTCCAGAAATCGGTCTGAAAATAACCCTCTTCGATGGGGCGAACCGCGCCCAGCTTCTGGATATCCTCGGCCTGTTCCTGTTTCAACACCGTGACGACATCGTCGACCGTAACGATGCCCAGCATTTTTCGTGTTTGATCGACCACGGGAACCGCCAGCAATTCGTAGTGATCGAACAGGCGCGCGACATCTTCCTGGTCCATCTCCGGCGGCACGGACACGACGTCTGCATCCATCACGGCCGACAGCGGCTGTCCGGCGCGCGCCAGCACCAGCGCGCGCAGTGATAGCGCCCCCAACAGCGTCCCATTGGGATCGACGACGTAGACCTCGTTGATGGTTTCCTTCTGCTCGGCGATGCGGCGAACCTCCTCGATCGCGCGCTCCACCGTCAGGTGCGGCGGCAGCGTCACGTAGTCCGTCGTCATGCGGCCGCCGGCCGTGTTCTCGGGGTACTGCAGCAGCTCGCGAACGTCCGCCGACGCGGCCTTCGGCATCCGCGTCAGGAGATCGGCGCGCACCTCCTCGGGTAGGGACTGGAACAGATCGGCCCGTTCGTCCGGCGACATGGAGTCGGCGATTCGCGCGGCCCGGGCACGGTCCACGCCCTGAAACAAATCCGCGCGGCGCGCGCCGTGAATCGCATCCAGCGCCGCCGCGGCGGTGGCTTCGGGCAGGGCCCCCAGCAAAGCGATCGACGACTCGTCCGGCAGGCCGTCAATCAGCTCGGCAAGATCGGAAGCGTGCAATTCCTCCGCAAGCTCCGCCGCCTGCGCCGGATCATGTTTCAGCGTCTCTTCCAGATCCGGGGCCAGAAGATTGGAAAGACGCAACGGAGCCTCTGGGTGAAGAGGAAAATCAGGGAGCGCGAACGTCCGAGATCGTGGTGGCGCCTGCCGCCCGCTCGGGAATGTTCACGCCTTCCCGGTAATAGAGGAACACTTCATTGGCCGCGCCGATCATCAGCACGCGCGAGGTTTCAGCCTCGGAAGGACAAGGCATCCCCGCGGCAGGACTCGGGCTGGCGGTGCAAAATTTCAGCCCGTTGACGGTCCAGCCGAAATTGGCGTTCGTCTCGGGGCTGTGGTCGGAGTACGTCTTCTTGATTTCCGTCGTCATGGTCGCGGCGTTCACGGCGTAGGCCGTGACCCGCCCCGCCTGACTCTTGCCTCCGACGGTCGCGTACGGATCGCCTATTAGGGCCTCGTCTCCAGGGTTGCCGTCCACGTTCAGTGCCGCCACGGAAAATCCAAAATCCACGCCCTCCGGATCGCTGATCGTGATTGGCGTTGGAACGGCCCCGGTCGGGAACGGTCCAAGGTAAATGTACGCGTTCTGTCCGGGGGCTCCGACCAACAGATCCAGCTGGCCGTCGGCGTTGAAATCGCCCGTGGCCACAGACACGCCGAATCGCGCCCTCATTTCAGGCTTGGGTGCCGTGACCGCCGCGAGACAGTTGAGCTCGAACGACGTCCCTGCGCCCGTGACAGAGAAAAAAGACACCGTTCCCGCCGCGCCGCCCGGCGAATGCGGAGAGGTCGACACAATCTGTTGAACCGTCGCACCGGCTGGGTCCGGCCACAAACGCGCCGCCAATAGGGGCCGGCGCAGCTTGTATCGCGGGTCCAGAGTTGCATCGAAGGTCGGGTCGCAACCGGACCCCGCCGTCGCTGGGGCGGTCCACGTCGTACCGTCCACCATGACTACGACATTGGCATCCGAGGCGACGATGATGTCGGATTTCGTCTCGACGCCGCCCACGCGACCGATCGCCAGTCCCCGGCCGAGGCCCGGTTCCTCTGGCAACGGAGGCACCGACAACGTGTTCACGGCCCCATCCAACGTGGGCGACAGGGTGTACGAATAGACGCGCCCGTATCCTTGATTGTGGACCTTCGGGCTCGCGAGCAGCAGGTTCAAGGGCGAGCTACCCACGTCCTCCGCCAGCGACGAGATAGTGGACGCTTCGGTGTCGTTGAGCGCGCTGCCCGGGATGGAGGTGGTCGACACTCCCCCCCCGGAATCAACGGTGAAAACCGAGACGTTCGTGCCGTTGGTGCTGCTGGCCATGAACGCCGCCGCCTTGCCTTGACCATCCGATAGAGGCAGCAGCGACCGGCCAAAATCCTGCTCTTTGAAGCTGTCGGGCGCGCCGATACTACGCACGGGAGCCTTCTTGGCGTCATCGGCGAACGTGGTCCAGTTGCAACCGATGGATCCCGTGAGCAGGGCGAGACCCAACCCCGCGAGCCCAATGTTCGTGCGGGCGGAAGTTCCGGACGGCGTCACGTGCCCGCGGGAACGGCGAAGTAAGCGCATCTTAGAACCTCCCCCAAGCGCCAAGTCCCGCTCCCCGGGGAGAGACGGTCGGCGCGAAACCGACCGCTCGCTGGTCGACACCGGCGACACTATCGGGCGCGTGCGACAGGAAGGAAACCGTCGCCGAAATGGCCAGCAGGCCACCGATGACGTAACCGACGTCGGCCCCCACGGCCTCCCATTTGCCGCGGGAATAGCGCGGATCGTTCGAGTCAATCGACATCCCCGCCGCGATATCGGCCCGGGCGCCGTCGCGATTCGCGTTCGACAAATGGCCCACGTACAGGCTGCCGCCGATGATGGCGGCCGCCAGCGCCGCGGATGTCCAGGCACCCTTTCGCGACGGGCGCGCGGACCATTGCACCTCCAGGCTCGTCTCCGCCGCCCGATCGATGCGCAGCTCGCCCTCGTAGTCCTCGAAGCCCGCCTTCTGGACCAGCACCTGGTGTACGCCCGGTGTCAGCTCGGACCGACAAGGGGCCGTGCAGGCGAGCTTCTTGTCGACGGTCACCTTGGCGCCATACGCCCCGCGGCCACCGACGTTCACCCAGCCGTTGTCGCCTTGTTCGAGCTTGATCATGTGCTGAGTCGCCGTACCGGGAAGAACATCGATGTCCTGGCGCACGGGCTTGTATCCCATTCGTTCGATGAACACGGCGTGCTTGCCTGGCTTCAGGTGGCCGGTGAACGGCGTACGCCCGATCGCTCCGATCTCCTTGCTGTCGATGAAGACTTCGGCGCCCGGAACATTGGAGACAATCTCCACCCATCCGAGGAAATGCTCCTCGGAAAGCGCGATGTAAACGTCCAGGAGCTTGTCCGAACGAGGGCCAATGCTGCGCTCCTCGGGCTTGAACCCCTTGGCCTCCAGAATCAGCTTTACGGGCTTCGATTCCAGCGATCCCTGCCACGGCGTTTTGCCGAACACGCCGTTGGTCTTGGTGTCGAGGTAAATCGTCGCGCCCTGAGGCTTCGAATCGATGACCACCAATCCCTTCGTCTCGATCGCGGGCAGGACCGGTGCGGCAGGCGGAGGTGGAACAACGGCTGGCGGCGGCGGCGACGCGGAGGGTGTCCCCGGAACCGCGCCAGGAACGGACGTTATGGGAGGCGCGGCTGGCGGCGCTGCGGGTGGGGCGGGGGGCGCCAAGATGGTCTTGATGGCCTCGATGCGGACCTTGACCGTCGCGGCGTCGGAAGCCGTCGGGGCTTGGTCCAGGTACTTCTGAAAGAACTCACCCGCCTTGTCGAGCTTACGCGCTTTCTCATACGATACGGCGGCATTGAACAGAAATGCCGGGAACGGCTTGCGCGCATAGGCGCCCAGGAAGTGACCGGCCGCCTCGTCGAACTGTTCCTTGATGAACAGCGTCTGAGCGGACTCGAATTCGCCCTTCGCCGCCTGCAACTCCGGATCGGGCGCGGCATCGTCGGCGAGAGCGGCGTCCAGGCCACCCGGCCCCACGCCCACGAGGACTGCGAGAATCAAACACACCACCAAGGTAATCCGACTGAACAAGTTAGGTGTCATCAAGACTGACTAGAGTGCGACAACCGCCTCGCGGGATCAAGAGATCGCGTGGCCTCCCATCCCCTACTCTCGTCAGCTCGGCAGGGCGCGCGGCAGAATCGAGTTGCGAAATCGGCCAGTATGTTTTGGCGCGGATCGAGGGCATCAGTGATTCCGAGGCGACGACAGTCTCAGCCAATGTCTACGCGGTCGTCGCCGGGGTGATCCCCCCACGCTTACGCTAGGCTTACAGCCAGGATGTTCACAATGCGGAGATTGATGGTCGTCCTCTCATGCGCCGTGACGGCAGCCGCATGCACGAGCTCGCCGGCGACTCAATGGGGGGCGACGGGCGGTGGCGGCGGGCATGGATCGGGGGGAAACCTTGGCGCGGGTGGCGCGTCCCAAGGCCAGGCGGATGCCGGCGGAGTGATGGCAATGGTCGCGGACCGCGACTCGGCGGCATGGCCGATGCCGAACGGTCTCGCCGACGTCGCGGCGGGCGCGCCGAACCCGGAAAACTATCGGGACAACGGTGACGAGACGATCACCGACAACGTCACCGGTCTCATCTGGCAAAAGGGCGTGGCGCCCGGGACTTACACGCAGACTCAGGCCACCGCCTACTGCCCCACACTGACCCTCGCCGGACGCACCGACTGGCGCCTGCCGTCGTTCATCGAGCTCGTGTCCATCCTCGACTACGGGCAGGCCTTCCCGATCCCAACGATCGACGCGATCTTCACCGGGGCAGCCGCCAGCTTGTGGTCCTCGACGCCCGTGGCTGGCGCTCCGCAATCCGGTTGGCTGGTGAATTTCGCGTACGGCAACGCGGACTACGACGTCATGTCGCTGATGTACGACGTTCGTTGCGTGACGACCTCGGCCGCACCCGCTTCGACCGGAGGGCGGTACACGATGGCCGATGGAGTCGTCTACGACGCGAAGACCAAGCTCACGTGGCAGCAGGTGGCCCCCTCGGATGCCTATGCTTGGATGGATGCAAAAGTTTACTGCGCCGGCCTCGCAGCGACACTGACGGGCACTTGGCGGCTCCCGACGATCAAGGAACTGCTGACCATCGTCGATTTTGCGCGAACGACCGCTCCTCGAATTGATCCGACCGCTTTCCCGGCAACGCTGTCGACCTATTTTTGGTCGTCCACGCCCTTGGCCGGATCGTCGACCAGCACCTGGTACGTCGGGTTCGACCTCGGCTATGCCGGGAACGTCGACGTGTCCACGATGAACGCCGTACGCTGCGTGCGCTGACGGGGTGTGTGGGCGGCCTCGGTCGAAGACCTACAGCCGCCCCACCTGTCGCCCGCGACCGCCGACCGCCCGCGACTGCCGGCGACCACCAGCGACCACCAGCGACCACCAGCATCCCGCGTCCGACCATCCACCATCGAGCACCCGACCCACACCCGACCTCCGACGTTCGCGGACCACGCCATGCTGCGATATCGTATTGTGATGGCGACTCCGATCTCTGAGGTCACGGTCCTCGGCGCGGGCGTGATGGGGGCGGCTATCGCGGCTCACATCGCCAACGCTGGCATTCGCGTGCGTCTGCTCGACCTGCCGGGAGATCCCGCGAAGCAACAGAAGCGCAACCACGCCGCCGAGGCTGGCCTCGAGGCCACGCGGAAGGCCAAACCCGCCGCGTTCGTGTCACCACGCTTCGAAACCCTTGTCAGCACTGGGAACCTCGAAGACGATCTGCCCGCCGCCGCCGCCAGTGACGTGATCATCGAAGCGATAATCGAAAACCTCGAGATCAAGAGGCGCCTCTACCAGCGCATCGAGGCGCTGGGCGGAACAGCCGTGGTCGCGTCGAACACGTCCGGCTTGCGCATCGCCGATCTGATGGAGGGGCGCAGCCCCGATTTTCGTAGGCGTTTCTGCATCACGCACTTCTTCAATCCACCCCGCTACCTGAAACTGGTCGAGATCGTCGCCGGGGCCGACACCGCGCCCGAAACCATCGCGCGCGCGGAGGATCTCTGCGGCCGGCTGCTCGGCAAGGGGCTGGTCCGCGCCAAGGACACGCCGAACTTCATCGCCAACCGGATCGGCACGTTCGCGATGATGCGCACAATGTCCGAGGCCATCGCGCAGGGATTCACCGTCGAGGAGGTCGACATGATCTTCGGCCCAGCGAGTGGTCGCCCGAAGAGCGCGATTTTTCGCACTGGCGATGTCGTGGGCCTCGATACGCTGTTGCATGTCACGCAGAACTGTTACGACGCCCTGACCACCGACGAGCGGCGCGACGCCTTCGATCCGCCCCAGGTTCTGCGCACGCTGGTCGACCGCAAATGGCTCGGCAGCAAGGCCAAGCAGGGCTTCTACAAGAAGGTCGGCGACCAGATCCTGCAGCTCGATTTCAAGAGCCTGGATTACGTCCCCCAGACCAAGCCACGCTTCCCATCCATCGGGGCCACTCGTGGCGTCGACGACGTGGACGAACGCCTGCGCCGGCTGCTCGCGGGCAGCGACCGGGCCGCGGCACTGGCGCGGAAGATCACGTACGAAACGCTGATTTACGCGGCCAACCGCCTCGGCGAAATAGCGGACGACATCGTCTCCATCGATCGCGCGCTCCGCTGGGGTTTCGGCTGGGAACGCGGTCCGTTCGAAACCTGGGACGCGTTGGGCGTCAAGGATACCGCCGCGAAAATGGAGGCGGCCGGATTCACGGTTCCCGGCTGGGTCAACGAGCAGGTCGCCGCCCAGGGCGAGGGTATGCGCTTTTATCGTCCCGCCCCCGCGACCGCGGGCTCGGCCCCACGCCTCGCTCAACTCGGTCGTCAGGGCGGCCACACCCCGTTGACCGACGACCCGCTACAAATTTCCCTTGATGCGGTCCGGGCGGCTGGTGGCGAGGTGGAACGCAACCCGAGCGCGTCGCTGCTGGACCTCGGCGACGGTGTGTTTTGCCTGGAGTTCCATTCGAAGATGAACGCGCTCGACCCCGACATCGTCGCCATGACGATGCGGGCCGTCGATCGCGCCGAGCGCGAAGGCGTCGGCCTGGTGATCGGCAACGACGCGCCGGACGCGTTCTGCGCGGGGGCGAATCTGTTTTCCCTGATGGTCGCGCTTGGTCAGGGAAACTTCGCCGCCGTCGGCGACATGGTCGCGAACTTCCAGAACGCCGCGCTGCGGACACGTTACGCGCGCGTTCCCGTCGTCGCGGCGCCATTTGGCCTTGCGCTTGGTGGCGGCGCCGAGGTGATCCTCGGGTGCCAGCACGTGCGCGCCGCCGCCGAACTTTACGTCGGCTGCGTCGAAGTGGGCGTGGGCTTGATCCCCGCCGGGGGCGGCTGCATGGAGCTGGCGGCCCGTGCAGCGGCGCGGGCGTCAGACGATCCACAATTCGATTTTCTGTCGCTGGTTCGCGTGCCGTTCGAGATGCTGGCGCGGGCGCGGGTTTCGACCAGCGCCGAGGAAGCCCGCGATCTTGGCTACCTGCGCGTACAGGATACCGTCTCGATGGCCCGCGAAACGCTGATCGCGGACGCCAAGCAGGTGGTCCTGGGCCTGGCGCGCGCCGGTTACCGCCCTCCCCCGCCGCGACGCATCCGTGTCATCGGTGAATCAGGGGCGGCGACCCTTCGTTCCGCGCTACGAAACATGGCCGGCGCGCATCAAATAAGCGATCACGACGCCAAGATTGGCGCCGGACTGGCGCGCATCCTCTCCGGAGGCAACGTTCCAACCGGCTCGTTCGTGAGCGAGCAGGTCCTCTTGGACCTGGAACGGGAGGTCTTCCTGTCGCTGTGCGGGGAACAGAAGACCCGCGACCGCATCCAACACATGCTGACCTCCGGAAAGCCCCTCCGAAACTGACCCCCGAGAGGATCCAAACTCATGTCCACCACCCGTGACGTCGCCATTCTTGCAGCGGTGCGGACCCCCATCGGTCGCGCCCCCCGCGGGACCCTGCGGAACACGCGGCCCGACGATCTGGGCGCGCTCGTCGTGCGCGAGGCCCTGGCACGGGCGGACGTCCCTGCCACCGCAATCGAGGATCTGGTCCTTGGCTGTGCCCAACCCGAAAGCGAGCAAGGTCTAAATGTCGCGCGCGTGATCGGTGAGCTAGCGGGCTTGCCGGACGAGACCCCGGCGATGACCATCAACCGATTCTGTTCGTCCGGCCTGCAGGCCACGTCCATCATCGCCGATCGAATCGCGCTTGGCGCCATCGACTGCGGCATCTCGGGCGGCGTGGAATCCATGTCCATGATCCCAATGGGCGGCACGCGCCCGTCTCTGAATTCCGTCGTCGTCGAAACCCTGCCCGACGTGTATATCCCCATGGGCAACACGGCCGAGAACGTCGCCCGGAAGTTCGAGATCGCGCGCGCCGATCAAGACGCGTTCGCGTACGACAGTCACCGCAAAGCGGTGGCCGCCTGGACACGCGGTGATTTCGCCGCCGAGGTCGTGGCGGTCAAGACGCGGCTATTCGAGGACGGCGCCTGGCGCAACATCACGTTCGATCGAGACGAAGGGCCGCGGGCCGACACTTCGATCGAGAAACTGGCGTCACTGAAACCCGTGTTCGATCCGACGGGATCCGTAACCGCGGGAAACGCGTCGCCGCTGAACGACGGCGCCGCGGCAGTGGTTCTGATGGCGGCCGAGACAGCAAGGGCACGGGGAAAGAAGATCCGCGCGTATTTTCGGGCCTTCGCGGTCGCCGGGGTGCCGCCGGCCATCATGGGGATAGGTCCCGTGCCGGCCGTACGCAAGCTGTTGAAGAAGACCGGGCTCGCCCTCAAGGACGTGGATCTCTTCGAGCTAAATGAAGCCTTCGCTTCGCAGGCCCTTTACTGCATTCGCGAGCTCGGCCTCCCCATAGAGCGGGTCAATGTCAATGGGGGCGCCATCGCGCTCGGACATCCCCTCGGCGCCACGGGCGCACGCCAAATTGCGACGGCGCTGCACGAACTCGAACGCCGCAAGGGCCGCTACGCGATCATCACGATGTGCGTCGGTGGCGGCATGGGTGCGGCCGGCCTAGTCGAGCGCGCTTAGCAGCCGGTTCGTGGCCTCACAGCCACTCGCTCGCGCTCTAACTGCTCTTTACATATACTAATAACATGCAGAGACAAGTAATAGTGGAGCTGGATAGTGCCACCAGCGCCGAACTGGAACGGATAGCGCCGAGCCGAAACCGAAAGCGCTCGGACTTCATTCGGGCCGCGATCCGCAGCGCGCTGGACAAGGCCGCCGAGAAGAAGATGGCCGAGGCGTATCGCGTGCACCCAGACAGCGCCGCCCCTCCCTTCGATCCACGCACCTGGGAACAAACCACTCGTCGTCCAGGCCGGAGCGGCAAGAAGAGGAAGGCTTGAAACAGTTTGAGATCTGGTGGGCCAGCTTGCCAGTCCCCGTCGGTCGTCGCCCCGTGTTGTTACTGTCCCGCGATGCGGGATACGCGTACCTCAACAGCGTGATGATTGCGGAGATCACCAAGACGGTTCGCGGTATTCCGGTCGAGGTGGTGGTGGGTCGGCCGGAGGGCTTGCCTTCCCGCTCCGTCATCAACCTCGACAACGTCCACGTGATCGCGAAATCGTCCCTGACGGCGCGCGCCGGAGCCCTTGCGCCCGCGCGCATCCCTTCAGTGAAGCGGGCGCTCGGCTGGGCTCTCGATTGGCCGGAGCTCAAGCAGGGGGCGTGACGGTCGTAGAGCCCGACTGACCGATTTACGGAGCGACGTAACCGCGCCAGACCCACGCCAAGGTTTCCGCGTACGTCTTCGACTTGACGCCACCTTCGCAGTGGCCGGCGCCCATCGCGAACAGGAAACGGTAGTGGTAGCCCATCATCTTGAGGGCGGCCGCCATATTGCGATTGCCGATCACCCAGTTGCGGTGCCCGGTCTCGGCGGTCATGTAGCCGTTGTCCATTTCACCCACCTCCAGGAAGATGCGCAACGGCTTGGGGGGCATCGTCGCCAGGATCATGGTTGGATATTCCCAGGCGCCGCGCGGGTGGTCGGCGGTCATCTGCAAGGCGACGAAGGTGCCGGAGTACGAGACACGGCGATGAAAGTCTCCGAACCAGCCGAGGCCCATGGCGGCGGGCGATCCCGAGCTACATCCATAGGCGGCCCGACCCTCCGGATCGGTGGTCAGCTTGAAGCCCGGGTACATCGCCTTGATATCGGCGTTGGAATTCACCAGGGGAAGGACTTCCGTGTTGATGAAGCGTGTATACGCATCTGAAACCGTGTCGTATTCCCCGCTGCGGTTGGTCCCGGGCGGAACGAACACCCAGACGATCGGCGGAATGCGCGTGAGCGGGTCGGTATCCTGGTAGTGATTCTCGGCGGCCGTCACGATCTCGGGCGAGCCAGTGGCCGGCGCGTTCCCATCCGTGATGATGATGAAGGGCGCCGCGGTGCCGTCGACGTACTGCTTGGGAATGTAGACGGTGATCGGACGGCTGCCACCCGGATAGATCGTGCTCGTCATCATGAATTGGAACTTCGCGCTGTGGGGCACGTTCGTGACCTGCACCGTGCCAGCGTACGGGGCCATGATGGTGAAGTCGCCGTCCCCGGTGGTGCCGGGATCAGAACCGGTACTGGCGGATCCACCGGCGGCGACGGTGCCGCCCGCGCCTCTGCCACCGCTCGCGCCACCTGTCGTGCTCGTGCTACCGCCTGTCGAGGTCATGGCGGTCGCCCCGCCCGACGCCGGACCACCAGTGGGCGTGGTTCCGCCGCTCGAGGCGGCCGGCGGTCCCGCCGGAGGCGTAGCCTGGTCTCCACCTGAGCCCCCTGGAACTATGGCGGCACCGCCCGTCGAGGAGACGGTCGCGGGCGCGCCGCCCGTGCCACTGCTGCCGCCGCTCCCGGAAGGTTTGTCGCTCGATCCGGCTTGCGAGCCGCAAGCCCCGCACAACAGAGCCCCGAAAACCCAGCTTCGGTACTTGGAACCAATCATCAGACGCTCCTCATTCAAGGTGGAGGCATCGAGTGCAAGTGCGAAGTGGACGATGGTCGTGTCTCCGACCGCCGTCCTCTGACTGACACATCGACGAACCGTGCTGGGCGAAGGGCTCGGTCGGACTCCAGGTAGTCATTCGCCCACCTTGTCACTGTTGCGTTCACATCCTAACGCCCACCGCGCGCATCGGCAGTATGGACGCGTAGCGTCTAACGTCCGCCGTTCGTCTGCCTGGCCGCCCGTCTGCCTGATCGAAGCGACCGACTCAGGGCATCAATTCGGGCAAGGGTCCGCCGGTCGCCATGCCGAAGGTATTCTGCATGATGCCGTGGGCCTGCAATATCGAGAC
This sequence comes from Pseudomonadota bacterium, assembly GCA_017881245.1. Classification (GTDB taxonomy): domain Bacteria; phylum Myxococcota_A; class Polyangia; order Fen-1088; family Fen-1088; genus FEN-1088. Next base: position 14,249 of record JADGRC010000149.1, on the reverse strand, counting down.
GAAGAACCCGCCCGGTCTGGACGCTGCTTCGGGGACCGACCGGCGGCCGGGGAAACGGCATCTGCGGGATGTAGTTGATGTGACGGCCGTCGATCTTCAAGCCCCCGCTCGCGCCCCCCGCTAGGAGCACCGGCATGTCCCAGTGGTTGGCAACTTGGCCGTTGCTGATGTCACTGCCGAGATAAAAGGTCGAGTGGTCGAGGACGCTCAAAGGTCTTACAAGACACGCCGCCGATCGTCCTTTCACCACCTGCGCGGACCATGCGTTACCCTGGCGGGAAGGTGGACGACCGATGAAATTCCGCGGGAGCCCCAGTGCCGGTGAACGAGCCGCTCAGATCATCTCCGAGCTCCGTGCCATGGGTTCCGAGAAGGACCGGAGAGGCATGGCTCGGTACGGTATCAATGTCGAGAACGCGTTCGGCGTGTCGGTTGTCGAGCTGCGCAAGATTGCCAAGCGCCTCGGCTCCAATCATGAGTTGGCGTTAGCGCTCTGGGCGACCGGAAATCACGAAGCTCGCATTCTGGCATGCTTCGTCGACGTCCCCGCGTTGGTCAGCGCGAAGCAGATGGAGGCTTGGGCCCGGGGTTTCGATTCTTGGGACGTCTGCGACCAGGCCACGACCAGCCTCTTCGACCAAACCAGATTTGGCTGGCGGATGACGGCGGCCTGGGCACGGCGCAAGGAAGAATGGGTCAAACGTGCCGCCTTCGCGCTCATGGCCGGCCTCGCATCCCATGACAAATCGGCACCAAACCACGCTTACCTTGACCTGCTCCCGGTCATCGAGCGCGAAGCGTTTGACTCCCGCAACTTCGTCAAGAAGGCGGTCAACTGGGCGCTCCGCAACATCGGCAAGCGCAACCGAGCCTTACGCCGTGCCGCCATCGCTTCGGCGAAAAGAATCCGTGCCGCCGCGAACGCACGCGCCTGTGGCGAGCGCGGTGGAGACGCGGCGGCCCGGAGCGCCCGCTGGGTCGCCATGGACGCGCTGCGCGAGCTCGAATCCGAAAAGGTCCGCGCACGGCTGGATGCCGGGAGGTGAAACGATGAGCCCATGTCGATTCTGTGAGATCGCGGCCGGGCAGTTACCGGCCAACGTGATCTGGGCGGACGGAGATGTTGTGGTGTTCCTGGATTCGCGACCCCTGTTGAAGGGTCACACGCTGGTGGTGCCGCGTGCTCATGTCGCGACGTTCGGAGATCTGCCTGCGGATCGCCTGACCACCATGTTTGCCGTCGTGCAACGGATCTGCCGTGCGGTGGAGGTCGGTCTTGGCGCGGAGGGTGCGTTCGTGGCCATGAACAACAAAGTGTCGCAGAGCGTTCCTCACCTTCACGTGCACGTCGTGCCGCGCAAACACAAGGACGGGCTTCGCGGGTTCTTCTGGCCGCGCGTTCACTACGAAAACGACGCCGAGCGCGACGCCTTCGCCGAGAAGATCTGCGCCGCGCTCGGCTGAGCCCCAAGGTGTCCGAGTGCGTGCTGGGAGATCTCCCAGATCGACAAAGGGACGCCGAAGAAGGCCGCTGAGGACCGGGGTGGCAAGCACCTTCACGCAAAGGTTACATGCGGGGCCGCCAGCCGACCCCAATCAGAAATCCGGGCCTGAACCATTTGGCGTCGGCCCCCCCGAGACTGGGAACTTGGCTGGCGTCGAGGGTGAGCGTCACCATCTCCTCGAATCCCCCGGGAAGCAACAGCGATGCGCCAAACGCGCCTCGTCCAAACAACACGTTGGTCGACTCGCCGAAGATCTTGGCGCGCTCGACGCCGGCACCGACGCCGAGTGAAAGTTCGGTGAACGACCAGGGTTGCCAGAAGAGGCCGAAGGTCTGGGCGACCTGCGCGGCATAGAAGCCCCATTCTTCCTGTTGGGAGTATCCCATCGAAAGGGCGACGAACGGTCGGGGGGAAGATCCGCCCGAAGGGCGCTTAAAGGACCAGGCGATCGACACGTCCCCGCCATAGGCGTTGTTGAAGTTGAATCCGTAGACGTTTCTCACCACCGCCGCGACCGAGAAGCGAAAATCCCGCGGCCGCGTCGCATAGGCCGAATCCGAGACGGCAGGCGAAGCGGCGACCGAGGCCATGGGGGCCAGGGCCGCCGACGGGGGCGGCGGTGTCGGTGCCGGCTTCGGCGAAACGCTGGCCGACATCTGTCCCGACCCCGCGGGCTCGACCTCGGCGAGCAGCGCCCTCGCCGTCTCGTGGGCGACTTGGGCGACACTCTCGGCTACCACGGGTGTCAGTTCGGACGCGTCGATGATCCGCGTGTATGGGGCGCCGGCGCTGAAGAATGCGGTGATGCGAACGGCGTCCTTGGAACGGGCGTCAATCCGGATGTGGCGGACATCTGGCGTTCCCGTGCGTGGCGGCGTTTCCATGGATTCGCTTCCCGTCACGTGCTTCCAGCTGACGATCGCGTTGGTGGGCAAAAGGGGTGTGATGGCGGACGTCAGCGAATCGTCGACGGACTGGGCCGAGGCCAGCACCGAGATCTCCAGTTTGGGCCGCGTCGCGGCTTCGGCGGCCGCGGCGCTCCCGGCGGAGATCGCCGTCGCCAGCATCGCGACCAGTCGTCCCGTTGTCTTCACGTTCATCGATTGCTCCTCTCGGGCGCGTAAAAGGATTCAGGCATTCGGCGTCCAATCTCCAGGTAAACCGCGCGGGCCTCGCCCGTTCGGCCGAGGTGTTCCAGAACGCGCGCCTTGCCGACCAGCGCCTCGGGGCAGAGGGGACCTTCGGGAGCACGCGCCAGATACGCGTCAAACAACGGAAGGGCTGCCTGGGGCACTTCGCTCTGCGTGAGCATTTCGGCCAACGAGACCAGCGAGACGATCGCCTCGGGGGTCTCCGAAAACGTGGACTGCAAGAGCCGGAAGGCGGAGATCGCCGCCTCCCGCTTTCCGGTCCGTCGCGCCTCGATCGCCTCCGCGAACAGGGCAGCGGCCGAGGTGCCGACGGCGGGATCCCACGGGCGCGGGTCCGTCGCCGCCAGCTTCATCGGCGCAGGTCGCGTGGGCCGGGCCCGGGTCGTCGGCTCGCTCGGCCGGGGAGTAGGAGGCGGCTCGACATCTTCGACAACCCGTGTCACGGGGGCGACTGCGACAGATGGCGCAAGGACATGCGACCTGCTCGCGGTTCGGCTCTCCACCGGCACGGCGATCTTCTCGCGCCGTTCCGCCCGCCACCGATACACGCGAACGCCGGCGCTGGCCATCGTTCCGACCAACAGCACGGCGGTGACCGCCGCCGCCCACGTCGTCCGTCGCAGTCGAGGCTGGTCCTTCCGCAAGACGCGCAGCGCGCGCGCGGCGGCCCGGGCGACGATCTGCTCGTCGCCCGGCTGCACACCTCCCTCCGATTCGAGGCAGCGCCATGCAAGCCATGCCCCCCAACAGTCCTCGCAGAGGCGCAGGTGGTCGAGGAACGATTGGAGCCCTTGAGTCCCTTCGTTCATTCGCCCTTGCCTCACTAGGGACATGCGCTCGTCGTCGCAGGGGACTCCGGCGCGGTTCACGAGAAGTCCTCGACCAACTCGGAGGCGGCGGCGTCGTCGGCGATCCGCAGGCGCAAGGCCGCTTTCGCCAGCCGCAGTCGGCTCCGCGCGGTTTCTGCCGGGACTTCGGTCGCGATGGCCAGTTCTTCGACCGTCCACCCCTCCACGCAGTGAAGCACCAGCGCCTCGGCCTGGACAATGGGCAGTTGGTCGAGAAGGGCGCGCACCAGCTCGCGTCGACGCGCGCTCAGGGCCCAGTCCGTCTCCGCACCCGCCGGAAAAACCTCGTCTTCGAAGGCGGTGTTGCTGGAGCTTTCGTCCGCGGGCAGCGCTTGACGCCGGCGGGCGCTGATCGCCACGAACGTCGCGATTCGACATGCGAAGTGGCGAATGCCGCACTCACCCCGAAACGTCGGGAGGGCCCGAGTCGCCGCCAGCATCGCCTCTTGTAAGGCATCCTCGACCTCCGGGTGACGCATGCCCAGCACCCGTCGGATCACCTGCAGCATCGAAGGCGCCAGGGACGTCAGCAATGTCCTGAGGGCGATCGAATCCCCTGAGCGGCAGCGTTCGATCAAACCGGTCAGGTTCCCCTCCAAGCCGAGTGGCCCCGCGGGGGATCGCTCGAACGTCGTTCCAGGGACGCGCCGGAGCTTCAGTATCCTGGCCATGTCTCCCTATCTGTCGCGGCGCCGACGGAAAACGGGTCAACGTCATCCGCGCCGACCCCAGGCGGGCAGATTAGGCCGGGACGGAGTCTCGCCGCCAGCGTGACGGCGCCGGACTGTTCCTTGACGCTCGGTACCCGAACCGACCGGGAGATCTCCCGATCGCCCGACGCCGACAGTCCGCCGGCATTCGGCCGAGCGGGAACAGTCCACTGCTCCTTGCGCGATTGGAGCAAGTTCGTCGCGGGGTTCCTGTGCGCGCGCCCACAATTGACCAAGGCATCGGAATCGAGGGAGCGCGAGTCATAGGAAGTTCTCATCGCAGTGGGCCCCCATGACCACCATCACCCGCAGTGTAGTACCGCTCGCCTGCCTTGCCACGCTCGCCTGCGGTCCCGCGTTCGATCCGGTCGCGCGCCTGACCAACCTGCGGGTGTTGGCGATTCGCGCCGAGCCGGTGAATCCAGCCCCCGGCGAGATCACCAACCTCGATGCGCTGGTCTACGCGCCACCTTCCACCGCCGATCAGCCGTTCACGTACGAGTGGTCGTGGTGTCCCAAGCTTGGCGATGCGAACGACGGATACAAGTGCCCGATCACCGAACAACAACTACAAGAGATCGGATCGGACGTGGGCCTGACCGACGTGCCGCCGCTGCTTCTCGGAACGGAGGCAGCTCAGCCCTTCAGGAATCCGTTTCCCGCCACAGTGCTGGCGAATCTGTGCGACACGGGGTTCGCGGGTACGCCGGCCGACTGTCAGGGCGGCTTTCCCGTCCGCATCACACTGGCAGTCACACACGCGGGAGAACAGCGGTCCGCCACGACCGTCGTACGCTTGCCCATTGCCGACGACTCCACGTCGAACGTGAATCCTCGATTCGATCCCGGCGGCGCGCCGTTGACGGCTCTGATAGGTGGGACCGAGCAGTCGATTGACGAGCAGGCGGCCGTCACCTTGCCCCGCCTCAAAGAGACCGATCTCCGGGCACATGTCGTCGACGCAGAAGCGGAGAGCTACCTCGGTCTCGACGACAACGACGTCCTCGCGGTCTTGCGCGAACGCCTGGTGTTGAGTTGGTACGTCGAAACGGGTGACGTCACCGCCGACGGCTTTCACACCGGATACTTCCCCGGCCTCACCGACATCGAGCAGTTCCTGGCGAACAAATGGAAACCCGGGAAGAAAGCGGACTTTCCGTCGGAACAGGCAAGGATCATCCTCGTCTTGCGGGACAACCGCGGCGGTGTGGCGTGGACGGCCGGCGCCGTCGGCCTGGAGCCGACACCGTGATGGGAAACGTGGTTCTGTTGGCAATGCTGCTGCCACCGATGCCACCCGGACCGCGGGGCGCGTTCGGAGCGTTAGACGCCCCCGGGGCGACTGGCACGACGACTGACCCGTCCCGGGCATTCGAGACGTCTGGCGCGACCGGTGCGCTTCCGCCCCCAACGCCGCCAGCACCCGCCACACCTCGACCGCCACCGCAGACGACACCGCCGTCCACCGTCCCAGCCCCAAGATCCGAGGCAGCAGGTGTCATGAACCTCAGCGGTCGGCTGGTCGAGCGCGGTACACGCGCACCTCTGGTTGGTGTATTGGTCACGGTGTTTCGCGACACGCCCGCGGGGCCCGAGGGGTTCGAAGCCACGACCGATGCCACGGGACACTTTCAGTTCTACGACCTCGCTCCTGGTGACTGGCGTGTGTCGATTGAATCGCCTGGGTACTACCCGTACCGCACGACGGAGAAGATCGCGCCCGGGGAAGGCACCGTGGTGCGGTACTTCGTCGAACGCGGTTCCTACAATCCATTCGACGTGACCGTCACCGCCGAGCGCCAGCGCAAGGAGGTCAATCGCGTCGTCCTGCCGGCGACCGTGATTGACAAGATTCCGGGCACGGCCGGCGATCCCCTGAACGTGCTTGCCACCCTGCCCGGCGTGGCACGCACGCCCCTTGCCAGTGGGGAGGTGGTGGTGCGCGGCGCCGCCCCCCAGGACACCCAATTCCTTATCGATGGAACGCCGGTTCCCAACATCTTTCATTTTGGCGGACTGCGATCTGTCCTGCCCGTCGGGATGCTGGAGAGCATCGATTTTCAGCCTGGGAACTTCTCCTCGTTCTACGGCCGAGCGACTGGTGGAATCATCGATGTGCAGGTCAAGAAGTTGAAGCCTGACCGCGTCCGAGGGTCCGCCGATCTGAGCCTGCTGGACGCCGGCCTGTACCTGGAGGCGCCCATCACCGACAAGGGCGCCATCGCCGTCGCCGCGCGCCGCAGCTACTTCGATCTGTTCCTCATCGGCTCGAAGCCGGATGACACCGGCGTGAATCTGGTCGCGGCGCCCGCCTACTACGACTATCAAATCCTCGGGAACTACCGGGTGGCGGCAGCCCACGATCTGCGCCTTTTCTTCTTCGGGTCCGACGATCGCCTGGCGATCTTGTTCGGCAAGCCGGGCGAGCTGGCGATTCAGTCGACCAGTAATCGATTCGACCAGCACCAGGGGTTCTATCGGGGGTTGTTTGAATACCGTTATGTGCCATCGGAACGCCTGAGCAACAACCTGAACCTGGCGGTGGGACACGACACGACGGATGTCTCGCTTGGCAACGTGCTCTTGAAACTGAACAGCGTGACGCTGCACGTGCGCGACACCCTGCGCTGGAAGATGACCAACTGGTTGACCGCCGTGGCCGGCTTGGATTTCCTGGCGGAAGAGTGGACCGGCCACGCTCGCCTTCCCGCGATCCCAAAGGAAGGCGAGCCCACCGGCAACGGGGACATGACCCACCTCATGGAAACTCGTCTCGACGGTGTTCGTGATTGGTCGCCCGGTTGGTTCGGCGAGGTCGAGCTTGCTCCATTGCGGGGCCTGACCCTATCGCTCGGCCTGCGCGGCGATACGTATTCCCGCATCTCCGAGACGACCCTTGCCCCTCGCCTGATCGCTCGCTACCGCCTGGTGCCGTCCGTGACGCTCAAGGGTGGCGCGGGCCTCTATTATCAGCCGCCGCAACTCGACGAAACGGATCCGAACTTTGGCAATCCGGCCCTGAAGGCCGAGCGTGCCCTGCATCTATCGGTCGGGGCGGAGTGGAAGCCGCGCCCGTTCATCACCATTGACGGCACGCTCTTCTACAAGACCTTGTCGAATCTCGTCAGCCCCACGGACGCTACGGTCACCGACGCTGGTGGCGTCACGCGACCGTTGCGTTTCGACAACAATGGTGTCGGCAGGGTCTGGGGATTCGAGCTTCTCCTGAAGCGCGACTTCACCGAAAAGTTCGTCGGCTGGATCGCGTACACGCTGTCACGTTCCGAGCGGCGCGATTCGGGGCAAGCATCATTTCGTCCCTTCGACTTCGATCAGACCCATATCCTGGCCGCCGTCGCGAGCTATCAACTACCGAGCAACTGGCAGATCGGCGCGCGCTTTCGCCTCGTCAGCGGTACTCCGGTGACTCCCGTCGTAGGCTCCGTCTACAACTCGATCACCGATCAGTACGATCCGACCTATGGCGCGCCCAACAGCGGTCGCGATCCGACGTTCCAACAGCTGGATATCCGAGTCGATAGAAAGTGGATTCACGACGTGTGGACCCTGACCTGGTACCTCGATCTGCAAAACGTCTACAACCACGCCAACTCAGAAGGCCCGCGTTCGTACAATTTCGACTACACGAAATCGGGTGTCACGCAGGGACTGCCGGTCTTGGCCATCGTCGGTTTCAAGGCGGAGTTCTAGGATGGGCGGAACACTCCGGCGCGCGCTGGCTGCCGCCGCGCTGGTCATCGGATCCGCGATGGGCTACCCCTGCGGAAGTGCCAAGGGGCAGATCCTGGTTTCTCCCCGGGCGCGGCAGGGCTACTACTTCACGCTCGGCTATTCCGTTTTCGGAGCCGAGCAATGGGCGCCGGGCCGTCCCCGGGAGCTCGCGCGGGGCGGCCTGCTCACCTACGGACTTGGCCAGATGCTGACGGATCGCTGGGGGCTCGGCTTTCGCGCTGAAGGTGGCGCTGGCCCCGGCGGCCAAGGTAGGACCTGGGAGACCTTCGGATTCGGCCTGGATGCCCAGTTCAATCCGGTGAGTAATCTCGCACTGCACCTGGGACTCGGCGTGGGCGTCGACGCCGTCACGGATCCGCTGGATCTCGAGAACCACTCCCGCGCCGGCTATGGCTCCGCATACAGTTTGGGCGCGTCGTGGGACCTGTTCTTCACGCACCGCCTGACGGGGGGCTGGTCCCTTGCACCCACCGTGATGATCCGATACGTGCCCACCGATTCACTGCGTGGGCTTTGGATTTGCGGCGGCGTTCAACTCGCTGTTTGGTCCGGCAAGCCGCGCAACCAGCTCATCCTGCCGGATTCGGAGGCCTACCAGAAATAGCAGCCATCGGGCCATCTAGTGGCTCGACTCCCGTGCCGGACGGTTCTGGATGCCGGGCGGCCAAAGGAGGCCTATCCGACGGACGCCTCACACGCGCCGGGTGCGCGGGATCTCGCCGGCGTTTGTCGGCGTACATGCCGTCGTCCGCCACCCCAAGCAAGGTTTCGACGGTGGTTCCCTGCGTCGGAAAGGACGCGGTTCCGATGCTCACGGTGATGGTAGCCCCATTCGCGCTCGCCGGATCTCGGAAACGGCGGCGAATACGCGCCACGAGATCGGCGCACTCCTGTTCGCCGGAAGCGGGCAGAATCAACAGGAACTCGTCCCCGCCGATGCGACAGCACAGGTCGTGTCCCCGCAACCCCTCGCGCAAGAAGGCCGCCACCCAACGCAACGCTTCGTCTCCCGCCGCGTGGCCGTTCTGGTCGTTGACACGCTTCAGGTCATCGACATCGATCAGAACCATCGAGAATCGGTAGCCGCCTTCCCGTCTGGCGCGGCTGATCTCTTCGGCCAGGCGGAGATCGGCGTAACGTCGATTCCACAACGTGGTCAGGGGATCCTGGTGCGCAATCTGCCACAGTGTGCTGTCCGCCGTGATCTGGCATTTCAGCCGCGCGTTCTCCTCGGTCAGCTTGGCGAGCATCTGCTCCAAACTTGCCCGCGACAATCTGGCGAACGGTCGTGAGGAAATCCCCGGGGCGCGCGCCGATCCGCGCCTAATTGATCCGTTAGCGGACATGTGTCGCCATGGAAGCCTCCCAAATTGACCGAGAACCCTGCGGGCGTCTCTATCGCTTCCGTTTCAAGCTGCAAACCACAGGCCAAGAACGGATGGGCCTGCGAAGGCGCTCGCCCACCACAATCTCGCGGACTTCCCAGGCTGCCTGAAGATCCCAGGCGCGCCAACTGGTGACTTCCGTTCCGGAACTGCACAATTTGTGCAGCACGGGTTGAGTGTCCCGTACAATGGCGCCCCACCGACAACCTTTCAGGGTTGTTTTCGCAAGGAGCAGCGCAAGGGCATGTCGTGCTCGCGAGCGAACTCTGTCACGCGATGGACCTTGGTTTCGGCGATGTCCAGCGGAAAGACCCCCGCGACTCCCAGGCCCTTGGTGTGAACGTGCAGCATGATCAGGCGCGCGGTTTCGGCGTCGTGGTGGAAGAAACGTTCCAGCACGTACACCACGAACTCCTGCGTTGTGTAGTCGTCGTTATGCAGCAAGACCTCGTACAACGGAGGACGCTCGACCTTCGGTCGTTCAAGGGTCTCGAGATCACCGCGACGTGCGGGCTCGCTGTTTGGCTTTTTTGCCACGGCTGTCTGTTTCACCCCGCTTCGGAATACCCATCGTACCTCACGCCGGGGGATTCGGCAGAGCATTGGCCCTCACCGACCTCACCCCGCTTCACCCAGCACTGATGGCGACCTCATCGCGGGGGTCGCGAGCGATCGATCCGCTCTAGAGCCCAGGACGCCGCCTCGCTGACGATCTGGCTCGCATCGCCGATCAAGCGCTCGACGACGGCACGCGCCGACCGATCTCGACCAGCACCGATCGACAGCAAGGCGTTGCGCCTGAATCCGTCGTAGCGCGCGCGTACAATGGCCATGCCCGCCGCGAGCTTGGCGAACTCCTCTTCCGTCAAGGTCGCGATCTCGACGGGCGTCAGAGCGGCCAGCGGGCGCGGCTCGAACCGCCGGTCGCCGATCGGAATATCGTCGCGGTTGAAAGGGCACGCATCCTGGCAGATGTCGCAACCGAACACGCGCGCCACGAATCCCTTTCGCACGGGCTCAGGAACGGTCCCGCGATTTTCGATGGATTGATACGCGACGCACCGACGAGCGTCGACGACGCCCGGCTCCGCGAAGGCCTCGGTGGGACACGCGGCAAGGCACCTCGTGCAATCCCCGCACAGGCGGGGGTGGGGGACATCGTACTCGTCCACGGTTCGATCCAGGAACATCACGGACAGCGTCACCCACGATCCGAACGCGGTCGTGATCAACAACCCGTTCTTCCCGATGAAGCCTAGACCCGCGCGTTCGGCCCAGACCTTCTCCATAGCTGCCCCGGTGTCCACGCAGGCGTAGGTCTCGACCGTCGGATCGAGGAGCAGCAGCTGCTTGCGCAGGGCGCGCATGCGGTCCCGGTGCGCGTAGTGGTAGTCGCGCCCCCGGGCGTAGCTCGCGACTCGCGATTTCTCGCTCGGGGGCCGCCGGTACGGGATGCCGAGCGCCACCACGGTGCGGGCGCCGGGCAAGACCACGCCGGGATCGAGGCGTTCTTCGAGGCGGCGGTGCATCCAGTCCATGTCCGCCGCATGCCCGGCCCGCAACCAATTCATCAACGGGGCGGGGTCCAGCCGTTCCACGGGCGCCAGACCGACCAGAGGGAACCGCGTCGCCCGGGCTGCGTCACGCACGGCCTGCGCCGACAGAACATTCATCGAGGCGCTCACAAGCCCGGGCGCCGGCAGGTGCGCAACTGCACGCGGTCTTCGCCCATCCATCGCTCACACAACTGGTGTAGCGGCGACACCGATCCTGGGATCTGACCGAGGGCGGCAAGCTCCGGGATATCCGATAGGGGCGACAGGCATCGCACGCGCCCAGGCGACAAAAAAAGCAGATCGGTTCCAAACTTCTGCAATCCCTCGAGGACATGGCTCGCGTAGACGACGGTCACGCCGCTTTCTTCGCTTTCGGCCCACAAGAATCGCAACAGATCGGCGCGCGCCAACACGTCCAACTCGGCGGTGACCTCGTCGAGCAGAATCAGACGCAAGCGGCGTTCGAGGTCCAGCAAGAGTTGTACGCGGCGGCGTTGTCCGTCCGACACGCGATTCATGCGCCACGCCGGATCGACGTCCAGCATGTCGAGGACCTGTGCGCGCCGGCGTGGGTCGACGTCCGGACGTCTTTCCAAGATCTCGCGCACGGAAATATCCGCTGAGAAAGGGAACGGCCCGCCGATGAATGCGACCTCCCCCGCGAGAGTCGTGTCGTGAAAGGCCGACCGACCCAACACGCGCGCGGTCTCCAGGGGCAACATGTGGCGTCCGGCCGCGATGCGCAGGAGGGTGCTCTTTCCAACGCCGTTGGCGCCGAGCAAGAGGCAACGAGCGCCCGCGGTGACAGACAACGACAGGTCCGAAAACACGCGTTTGCCGTCACCGTACGCGAAAGTCAACTTGTGGAACTCGATCGCCGCCGGCAACACCTGGGGATCCTTCGCTTTGTCGTCGTGGATGGACCGGACGCGCGTCTGTCTACCCCATTCGAGCGGCGGATGCACCCTGGCGCGCCGATTCGCGTGAACCACGCAAGCGCCCGAGCATGATTTCGGCGCTGCGGGTCGCCTCGTCTATGGCCGCATCCAACAATCCGATCGCTTCATCGACGCGCAGGCCTCGCAGCGTCGCGAGCGCGCGCAATTCCATGACCTCGATCAAGTCCTGGGGCTGCAGCATGATTTGTCGCGCCCGCGCCAGAAGGTCGTCCCATGGCGCGCCGACGACACCGTTCATGGTCAGGTCCACGCAGTCGGCCATGATCTGATCGCCCGGGCCAAACTCGGCGTCTGTCTGCGAGGCGGCGCGCGCCGCTGCTTGTTCCGCCCGGATGGCGGCCATGACCTCGCGCGCCGCCGCGACTTCACCCCGATACACCAGTAAGCGCCCCAGCAGCAACTGCGTCACGATCGTCCCGCGCGCGCGCGCGCCCAACACCTGCCGATTGACGTCAATCGCGCGACGCGCCTGTTGCTCGGCTTCAGGGATCTCTCCCAGCGCAAACTGCACTTCGGCCAGATCTCGCTGCGCCATGCACTCGACGAGAGGCAAACCGGCTTCTCGCGAGAGCGCGATCGCGCGCCGATAGTCCTCGATCAGGCGCTCCCTCTTCCCGGAAAGCAGCGACAGGATGCAACGATTTATCAGCGCCATGGTCAGGTTCATCATGTCGCCCCGCTCCTCCGTCAATTGGATTAGGCGCGTGAACATGGATTCGGCCACCTCGAATTTCCGTAACATCGAGTAGCTCCAACCCGCCAACCCCAGGGACAGGATGTGGGTTTCGTACCCGTCGGCGCCGAGCGCCTCGGCCATCGCCGCGCTCTTTTCGAAATACGCGCAGGCCTGATCGGCCTTGTCGGCACGGTGCAGCGTGCGGGCTTGCCCGTAAACCAGGCGCGCCTCGATGAGAGCTGTGCTTCCTTCCTTCGCCAGGGACTTGGCCTCGTCGACCAGCGTGGCGGCGCGCGCCCAATCATTCAACCAGTCGAGGACCAAGGATTCGTCCAGCAGAATGGCGACCTCCCGTTCGCGCAAGTGCGCGGCGTGGGCGAGCAGGCGAGCCTCTGAAAGATCCTTCAGGGCGTCCTCGTGCCGTCCCAACCGAAAGCGCATGAGCCCGAGGCCCTGGCGTGCCTCGACCCGGCGAACGTCAACAGGTACGGGCGCGGGCCCGCCAGTGTTGGCGAGGTCCGGAACCGCCCTCGCCGCGGATGACGCCGCGTCCCCTTCCACCGGCCCGAACTGCGGCGCCGGCAGATTCTCGATTGCGTTGCGGTACAGCGACTCCGCGTCCAAATATGCGTGCCGCCCCTCGGCGCGGTGGGCGAGAAGCAGATAGAGGTCCGCGGCCTCGGCCCGCAGGCCGCTGCGCGCGGCGTGCAGCGCCATCAGGGGTAGCCGCTGCTCGTCGGACAGCGCCACCGCCGCGGAAAAATATTGATACGCCGCCTTGTGCACCACCGCGCGCTCCGTGGGCGGCACCGTCTGATACAGGGTTTCTCGGAGCAACGCATGACGAAAGCCGATGCGATCCCGCCGGTGACGGATCAACAATCCCGAGTCAAGCAGGCGCTTCAAGCCCACACTGGCGTCGAGTTCCGTCTCCGGCGCAACGCCGTCCCTTTCCAGGAGATGCATCACGCCTTCCAGATCGGAGCCGTCGAATTCGGCCCCAAGCAAAGAGGCCAGACGCGCGTGGGCCGCAAGCTCGAGCGGCAGCGATTCGATTTCTCGTCCGGCCAACCACTGTACGAGGGGCAGGTCGGGCAATCGATCCAGCTCGTCGGTGGCCAGGAACCAACCGCCGGTCTTTTCGGATCGCCGGACGAGGCCGTCTCGTTTCAACCCACGCACGAGCTCGACCAGCAACAACGGAATCCCCTGCGTTCGCTCGCACAGGCGCGTGACGGCCGACGCGGGGACATTTTCCGCCGGCGCCAGCAGTCGGCGCGCTAGGTCCGCGGCCGATGCGGGATCCAACGCCGGCAAATCCATGCGCGTGTGCCGAGCAGCGCGAGTGGCCCAGGCCGTTCGACCAACCCCGAAGGCGGGGCGCCCGATCACGCCCACCCAGATCGGGCACGCCGCCTCCTGCAGGGTCGCGTACTCCAGTGCGTCCAACGCCGTCTCATCCGCGAAGTGCGCATCTTCCAGCACCAGCGCCACGGGTGTCTGCCGCGCCATGATGCGCAGGGCCTCGCCGGCGGCCCGGGCCGCGGCCGATCGCAACGCGCCAGGCGCGGCTGAAAGACTGCGCACGTCGGGGTGGTCGGGGGATATCCACCCCATGGTCACGGCGACGCCGGCCCACACCTCACGCGCGACGTCGTCGCCCAACCGCTCGCCGAGCAGGGCCCGACCAAAATCCCGCGGGCTTG
>JADGRC010000148.1 GCA_017881245.1 Pseudomonadota bacterium | reverse complement strand
TTGACCATTTTGGGGACACCGCCCGACGGACCTTCTTGGTCACGTCGTGGCTCAGGCGGGTTGCCGTTGCTGATCGCCCACCGGGGCGCGAGCGCGCTTGAACCCGAAAATTCGATCGCGGCCTTCCACCGCGCCCGGTCCGACGGCGCCGACGGTGTCGAGCTGGACGTTCTTCTGTGCGCGACGGGGGAGGTGGCGGTTTTTCACGACGACGATTTGGTTCGGTTGGGCGGCCGGCCGACGCGGATCTCCGATTTGTCGCTTGCGGATCTGCGGGCCGTACGGCTCCGATCGGGTGCGGCGATTCCCACTCTCGACGAGGCCTTCGAGGCGTGCGGCGAGTCGCTGCTGATCAACGTGGAGCTCAAGGCCGAAGGGAGCACCCGACGCCAGATGCGAGCACTGGTGGACGCGGTGGCCGGCGCGATTGATCGGGCCGCGTTGTCGGTCGCGGCGCGCGTTCTGGTGTCGTCGTTCAATCCACGGGCGGTCCGCGCTTGGCTCCGCCGCGTTCCTCACGTTCGTTCGGGATTGTTGCTCGAAAAGCAATCCGCTCTGCCGCTGCGCCGAGCTTGGGCGTTGCCTTTGCTGCGGCCATTTTCGGTACATCCCGAGGGTGTCCTGTGCACCGAGGAGGCGGTCATCGACTGGCACCGGCGTGGCTACCGGGTGGCGGTCTGGACCATCGACGAAGCGAGCGCGCTGCGTCGCTTCGCCCAGATGGGGGTCGACGCCATCATCACGAACGATCCGGCGCACAGCCGGCTGGTCCTGCTGGGTACCGCCCGGTGACGTCCGGGCGAGAGATCACGGCAACAGACTGTGCGTCGCCGTCGCTGTCGCTATCTGGGTTCCGTCTGCCGCTTCGATCCAGGCCTCGACGACGGCCAGGCGCTTGCCGATTTTCACGACCCGCGCCCGCGCCCGCAGAGTCCCGGTCCTGACCGCCGCCAGAAAGTTGACGTTCATCTGCGCTGCCGCGTTGAAACGACCGAGCGCATGCACCTTGGCCGCGACCGCGTGTCCCATGGCCGAATCCATCAGGGCCATTACCACGCCGCCGTGAAGAACCGCATACGGATTGTAGTGTTCGGAGCTGACGTCGTATTCCCAGACCACGCCGCCGTCGCTGGCCGTGCGGGGGACGAAGGGCAACGGTCCTTGGGGCTGGTCCAGCTTCAGGTTGAACGGCGTGCCCGGAACGATAGGCGCGTCCATGGCGGGACGTTCCGTTCCGAGGAAATACAACGCTGCGAAGACCTTCGGATCCACGAACAGGCCCGCCGCCACCTTCTCGGAGAGAAACGCGGGAACATCCCGGAGCGGCACGACATGCACGGTGATGTCCTCCGTGTGGTCGCCCCCACCAGGCCCCACGCGGCTGAGGCCAGTCGCGCGGAAAAAGGTCACGACTTCGCTCGAGATGCCCACCGACGAGGGGCCTTCGACCAGTAGGTGCCAGTGCGCGGCCTGAAATCCCGTCTCTTCCTCCAGCTCGCGCTCGGCCGCCTTTTCTAGAGATTCGGCGGCGTTGTCGGCAACGTCACCGACGAGGCCCGCGGGAAGCTCAATGGTGCGGCGGTGGACGGCGACACGCGCCTGCTCGACCAGCACCAGCTTCTTGTCGTCGGTCGTCGCGACGATCACGACGACCCCCAATGAGGCATGCCGCCGGATGTACTCCCAGCCATTCTCGTCGACAAGTTCGAGGTATCGCCCTTTGCCGATGACTTCCAGTTTCTTGGGTTCCTGCGCCACGCGGCGAAGTTAGCAGGTTAACGGCGGAAGCGCGTCAGTAGCTCTCGTAGGGAACAACGTCGATAGCACTCGACTGAACTTTCGCTTCGATCAGACGGGGGCGGAGCGTCGCCGCCGTCGCCACGACCGTAATGGCCAAGTCGTGGGCGTGGATGTGTCGGACGATAGCCTCCTTGACCTCGGCGGCGGTGACCGCCCGGATGCGATTCGGAAGCTGGTCGACGAATTCGGCGGACAGACCAACGATTTCGCCCGTCACTCGCGCCTGCAACCTGTGCGCCGGTTCGTCCATGACGGAGGCCTGCGAGCCCGCGAGAAAGTCCTTCGCGAATGCCAGCTGGTCGTCGTCGAGGCTCTTTTCCATGAGGCCGACACAGAGCTTGAGCACGAGCTTCAAGGTGGAAACCGTCTTGTCGTTCTCGGTGAAGAACCACCCGTTGAGCGGACCGCGTGCCAAGGTTTCAGCGAGCGTCATGTACGCGCCGTAGGCCAATCCCCGCTTGGTGCGCACTTCGTCCATCAACGTCGCCTTCATCCCATATCCACCGAAGCTGCTGATCGCCACCAACAGGGGGATGTAGTCGGGATCGGTCGCGCGCACGCCGAACTGCCCGAACAGGACTTGCGCCTGCTGGCGATCCGGCTTGTCCACAATCTGGATGCGCCAGCCCTTCGGCGGCACGGGCTCGCGCACGGCGAGCGGGTTCGGACCCGGTCCGGCATCCTTCGGCAGCGCCGCGAACAGGCGTCGAACGGTGTTCGTGAAGTCGTCGGCGCGGACATCTCCGGTCGCGGCGAAAATGACGTTCGATCCGACTACGTGTCGGCGGTGGTGGGCGGGCAGATCCTCCCGTCGAATCCGCTCCAGGCTCGCACGATCACCTTCGGGCGAATGTCCGTATGGATGATCGTTGTAAAGGTTCCGTAAGAAAAACCGCTCGCCGAGCGCATGATCGTCGTTTCGGAGCTCGTCGATCTCGGCCAGCACCTCGCGGCGCGTGCGGGCGAATTCCTCGGACGAAAAATCGGGGCGCAGCAGGATGTCCGCGACGATGCGCAGGTAATCGTCCAGGACTCTGGCCAGTACGTGTCCTTCGATCCGCAACGAGTCCGGATCGGTGCGCACGTCCAGCGTGGCGCCGAGCGCGTCGATGCTGCGGTCGATGTCATCCCGGGTCCGGCCGGCGGCGCCGTGGCGAGCCACTTGTCCCATTAGATTCGTCAAGCCATCTTTCTTGCGTGGATCCCAGGCCGATCCCGAACGAACGGCGATTACCACGTGAACGAGAGGCAACGCATGGTCTGTCTCCACCAACATCACGGATCCTGACGGGCCCGGCCTTCGTTCGACCGGAGGCGTGGTCGCCGCCTCCGTTGTGGGAGAAGCCGCCGTCGTCGGTGTCGTCGCGTTCGCCCCGGCGTGAAGCGTCCCGGTGATGGACACGACCGCGGCCATGGTCACGGCAATAGGGATGCGTCCACGAACGGTGGCCAGCGATGCGGAGATCCCCGAGGGTGCAGGCACCAGTGCATGCACTAGCGGTGCTCCTTGGGGACGGCAATCACAACAGACCGCGCCGTCGACGAAAGGAAGGCTCGTGCCACGCGCTCGATGTCGCTCCCCGTGACCCGACCATAGGCACGAGGTCGCGCGATGAGGTTTCGGAAGTCGCCGGTCGTCACGTCGAAATGGCCAAGCGCCTCGGCCCGGCCACGACTGGAGGCGAGCTCGTTCCAGAAAGCGGTTTCAAGGCGATTCACGGCGGCCACCAGCTCGGGTGCCGCGATCGATTCGGTCGTCAATCGTCCGATTTCACTCAGAATCAACTCTTCCGCCCGGCCCGCATGGTTTCCCTTGGTCATTTGGACCCACAGACACCAGAGCCCCGGATCGCGGGTCGGGGCGATCTCGCCGCTCACCGAAGAGGCGATCTCGCGTTCCACAATCAGCAGGCGATGCAGGCGCGACGATGGTCCGCCCACCAGAAGCTCGTTGAGCACGTCCGCGGCGGCCCGGTCCGCATCCCCCAGTGCCGGCGCCGGATACCCGATCACCAAGCGATCCGTCTCGACCGGCCTTTCGATCCGCGTACGAACCTCGGCCTTGGGCGCGCGTTCGGGGGTGACCGCGGGTGATTCGACCTCCGGGCCGGCCGGTAGTCCCGCGTATGCTGACCGAATCCGCTCCAGCGCGACCGACTCCTCGAAGCGGCCCGCGACGACGATCACCGCCCGGTTGGGCGCATAATACCGACGGTAAAATCCCAGCGCCTCTTCCGGAGTGAGGGACTTGATGTCCGACATCCGACCGATGATGGGCCATCGATAGGGGTGTTTTTGAAACGCTTGCCCCCAGACCAATTCATCGAGTGTTCCGTCCACGCTGTCTTCGACCGTGCCCAACCTTTCCTGAATCACGACTTCCCGTTCGTTGGCGATCTGCTTTGGCGCGAGCGCCAGATTCACCATGCGATCGGCTTCGAGGCGAATCGCGCGCTCCAAGGCTTCGGGGGGGAGCTCGTCAATGTACGACGTGAAGTCGTGGGCGGTCGTGGCGTTGCTGGTCCCTCCCACCTCCTCGATCTGCTGATCGAACGTGCTAGGCCCGCCGTCTTTGCCGGTGCCGGTGAACATCAGATGCTCGAAAAGATGGGCGAGGCCGGTCTGGCCAGCCGATGCGTTCTCGTCGCGCGCGCCCACGCGAAACACGGTCAGGTAGGTGACGCTGCGGGCCGCGGTGTCCGGTACCGTAATGATTTCCATGCCATTTTCCAGCTGCCATTTGCGAATCGATAGGCCTCCCAAGGACGCCGAAACGATCTCGTGCGGAGGTGCGCCTCGTGACGAGGGCGGTGTGGGCCCGGGCATCGATTCGCGTCCATCACTCGTGAGGCGGCCGGCACACGAGACTGTCACTCCCCACATCACCATCGCCGCAACGCCACCGCGATAGACCGCGCGCCAGATTGCTCGCACGGATGCGACTTATCAGAACTGCGCCGTCACCGACAGACTGAACGTGTGCGCGAAACGGTGGTAGGTGCCGGCGGCCGTTCCCCGCGCAAGGCCCTCTCGGCGGAGCAGACACGGCGATCCCGACAGATCGCCTCCGGTATCGGCGCAGGCCTTGGCGGCGGTGGGATCGAAAACGGATGACGACGCCGTCACGGGCAACATGTACGTGAACCCATAACCGGCCGCGAGGCCGATGTGTCTGGTCGGTCGTACCAGGATCATCGCGGTGGGCTCGACCTTGCGGCCGTCGACCGCCGCGGGGCTGACGGCCTCGGCCGGCAAAGCGCTGCTCTCCACGCGGAGCCCCGCGCCCAGGCGCACGCGTTCGGTGACCCAACTGGCGACGCGCAGGCGTGTGTCCCAGACCGTGCCGTAGCCCCGATAGAGCACAATGTGCTCGGGCACGCCCGTCGCCGCCGATGTCGTTCCGGTCAATCTGATATCGATGACGTCATCGGCTGGAAAACTGAGGATGCGCGCGATGGCTGCCACCTCCAGGCCCGGGCGCGGATGCCACGCCACCGAGCCGGCGAGCATCTGCGGCAGCTTGTACGTGATGTCGGAGAAGAGGCAGCCTCGTCCGTCCGAGCGGCCGTTGTCGCAGGTAACCGTCGCCGGCGTCGTCGCGGTCACGTCACGAGGCGCTCGCGTAATCTGCGACTGTTCGCCCGCGATGACCACTTGGCCACCGATGGTACCGAGCGGTCGGCTGGAATATGAAAGGCCGAACTCCCACGCGCGCCGGCGGAAATAGAATCCAGTGGCCAGCGTGACAGCGGCACTCGACGACAGAATTCCCAGGCCGGAACCGAGATCCAGTTGGGCGTCCGCCGCCGGATCCTCGGCCTGGCCGCAGGAGCCGGACGCGGCGCAGGTCGATTCCGTGAATGACAGTCGCCCGGTCGAGAGCAGAACCCCCGGGGCAAAACCCCAACGGAAGTCACCGGCGAACCTGACAGCTATGGCGGCCACTAGGGCGAGGTTTCGCAGGTCCGCCGAGATGCGATGGTAACGCGTCGCCAGCGCCTGGCCGGGGGTCGCCTCGTAGGTCGACCGATCCACGAATGGCATATACGTCGCGAACGCCAAGGTCAGCCGATCGCCGCCCGCGTCGACGCTAAAGCCGGCGAAGGTGCCCGGGCCGGGGGGCCAAGTGAACGGTTGGGAACGATCGACCGCGCGCGCGTCGGGGAAGTTCGCGCCCGGGCCGGGGCGGCCGGTCGTCGCGTCGATGGGTGCCCGCGAGACGGTCGTGCTGGCCATTGTTGCCGTGCCCGCCAACGTCACGTTCCAGCCGTGCATCAACCCGAGCGCGGCCGGGTTCCAGTACACCGCAGCCAGATCCCCGGTGGTGGGGCCTGAAAAGCCGATGCCTCCCACGTGTGGATCGTCGAGCGTGACGGCGCGGGCTGTGCGGTTCGCGAAGGCGAGAACCAAAAGCACCGCCCCGACCGCGATGGCAAAACGAGGTAGCGGCTCTCGGGGTCGCCGTTCGCCCGCGGCCCGTGGCCTGTGGCCAAGGCGGCGATCGAACAGCAACGACATGGACGAACGCGACGTTAGCCGAAGCGGCTGGTCCCGGCAACGCCGGTGTCAGCGCGCTTAGCGCGCCGCAGTCGGTGCCCACGTGGGCCGTCGCCCGTGGCGGGGCGATCCTGCTCCTTGACGCTCGGATCCGCGCATGGCTAACATCTCGGCACCCATGGCGTTTCGTCCCCCGGCGCCGACCCTCCGCATTCGCCGCGCGGTGCGATTTTTCCTGATCGCCGCTGTTTGTGGTTCGGCGGGCGGTTGTGGCAAGGCGACTTCGGACGATATTCAGTTGTGGAAGACGACCGAGAAGGGGCCGGGCAGGCTTGTCGCCGCGCTCGGTGATCACGAGGCCGAGCCAAGGCTGCGGGCCGAGGCCGCCGTGGCTTTGGTCGAGATCGGAAAGGCGGACGAAGTCGATGCCGCGCTGGCTGCCGTGCCGGCCAACGAAAGGTGGGGTGTCATAAAGCCGTTGGTGCCTCTGTACGTGACCGCCATGGGCGCCGCCAAGGACTCAGCGCCCGAGAAGTCGCTGGCCCTCCGAGATGCGCTGTTTTCCCTGCGCGCGTCCGGCGAAGCCGGAGATCAAGCGCGCATCGACGCCGCGTTGATGCCCGGAATCGAGCAGGAATTGCGCAGTGGCAGGGTTCGCAATGGACGCCATTCGGTGGAGAAGATCTTGACCGCGGTTGGCACGCCCGCCGGGGGCATGTTGGCGAGACTTCTCGGCGAACCGATCCTGGGGTACGCCGCCGTCGCCGAGTTGCTGGCCCGGGTGGGTGACGAGGGCGCCCGCCGCAAGGGCGCGGACAGTTTGGTGGCGCGAGCACGGCGCGAACGCCCGGTGTCGGAGCAGATGTGGAAAGCCATTGGCCTTCTGGGGGGACCCGTCGCCGTCGCCTTCCTCGAGGAAAAGATCTCGACGGGAAACCGCGACGAAGCCAATGCCGCGGTGCGGGCGCTGCAACAGCGTCGTGAGCCCACCGTGTTGGCGTTTGCGTTGAAGGTCGCCGGTGATTCGAAAGCCGATCGGTCCATTCGCGACGAAATGTTCGGCGTCGTGGAGAATATCGGAGGCCTGGAGGCGCGCGACGGTCTCGTCCGTATCATTCAGGCCGACAAGGAAGAACTGGTGCGATACCGCGCGTTCGAATCGTTGTTGGTGGTGGCCAAGCAGGAAGGCGTTCTTATGGGGTTGGAAGCATTTCCCGCCAGCCCGTCGTACAAGAAAGTGGACGTCGAGGACCTGTTGGTCAAACTGATCGAGAAATTGGGCCCTCCTGTCAGATTGGTGCTTCTTCACGGGCTGGAATCAAAATTCCCGCTGGCGCGCATGACGACTGTGTTGTCGTTGGAAAGCATGGGTAAGACGTCCGACACGGATGCCCTGGACAAGATCGCCAAGGACACGGGCATCATCAGGGGCTTTCCGGCGGGCGACACGATTGGGAAGGAAGCGGCGCGGGTCGCTGGTACCCTTCGGAGGAAGGGTTGATGGTCTCCCCGGACGACAACGAGCGTCGCAGTTTCCACGAGATTCGCTGCCGCGACCGGTTGTGGCACACGTTTGTACAAATGTCCGAGGAGCAGGACAAGAGCGTCGACGATCTCATCAACGACGCGATGACGGGCTACGCGCAAATCGCGGGCTATGAAACTGCGGTAAACGCGGATACACCGGCTCCCACGCCGGTGCCCGTGTCCGCGACACGTTCGGAGCCTGCCTTCTCCTTGCCTTTGCCCCTGCCTTTGCCCTCGCCTTTGCACTCGCCTCCGGGTGTCGCGCGCTTCGGTCGAACGACCGCGGCCCAGGGGGCACGGCCGGGGGGACGGGGGGGCGCGCCACCACCTCCGCCCGAGGCCATCCTGGGCGGGTCGATGTTGTATCTGATGTTCGACAATCAGAAGTACCGCATCGACAAGGACCAGTTCATCATAGGCCGCGGTACGAAGTCGTCGGATC
>JADGRC010000147.1 GCA_017881245.1 Pseudomonadota bacterium | reverse complement strand
CCTTCAACGCCACCTCGCTGGTGAAGCCGTCAAACGCGGTGGCACCCGCCCTGGCTCCAGTCTGCGTCGGGACCAAGTGGTAGTCGAGCTGCGCCGATCCGGCGAAGTTGCGGTCGATGGCGGCGCCGTCACGCGGGCGGCCCATCATCGCGAGGAAAACCGCGACGCCCGCGGCGCAGGCGGACCGCCGCATCATTGCGGCTTCCCCTCTCCGCCCTTGAGCCGCCGTTGCTCGAGCGCGTAGTAATGCAAGAACCGGAGGATCCGCTGGCCGTCATCCAATGAGATTCCGCTGCCGGGCTGACGCCGCATCCGTGCCACGTAGTCGATCCAGACCTGGTCGTCGTCGATTCCGCTGTTCAGCGGGCGTGACAGCGAATGGCACTTCGAGCAGCGAAGCGTGAACAGGTCGTAGTCTGCGCGCACCTCCGCCGGCACCTGGCCGGGATCGAGCCCTTCGCGGCTGCGGCCGGTAGCGCATCCCGCCAGCCACAGGACCGCGATGATCGCCCGGGTGATGGTGCTGATCATGGCAGGTATGAAAAGCTCAAGGTCGCAATCGCCGTGGCGCCGCCGGTGTCGACATCCTTTACCCGAATCAGCTTGGCCGCCAGTTCCATGCAACCCTTCATCGACGGCAGGAACTGAGCGTCCCGCAAATCGGCCGCCACCACGTGACCCGTCACATCGATCTCCAGGTGAAGCCGGGCGGTCCCACGTGCGATGGCCCCGCTGGCCTGGAGGGCGTCGCGATAGCAGCGCAGCATGGGGGTGCGGCTGAGAGCCAACCGGATGTTCGATCCCGGGATTCCGCTGGTCGTGGTCACTCCCGTGATTGAGATGCTGGCGCGCGCCAGATCGAGGGGTGCGCCGGCGGGCGCTTGCCTGACCGAAGGCGGGGACGGCAAGGAGGGAACTGGGACAGGCGGCGGGGGATTGGTCGCGACGTTGGTCGCGGGCGACGTTTCGGCGACCGGCGATTGATCGTCGCTCGACGAGGCGGGTACGCGTGGGGCGGCGTTGGCCTTCTTTCGGTGCGCCGCGAGAGACACACGGTGCCTCGCCGGTGGCGAGCGCGGCTGCTGCAAGCGTTCTTCCTCAGCGACTTCGGCGGTGACCGGTGGTGGTTGCGGAGGTGTCTCGCGTGGTGCTGGGGCCGGCGTGGCCGGCACAACAGGTGCGGCGGCGCTGGCGAGCACGGGAACCGGAACGCCTCCTCCCTTGAGCGCGAAGAAGAACGTCGTCCCCAACGCGAGGGCCAGAATAATGCCGGCAGAGATCCCCCAGGCCACCCGCACGCGACGTTTCCGGGACCATATCACCGCGGTCACCGGTGGAACCCGCACGTCGGTAGCGGCCGTGTTCGCCGAGCCGTGTAAGGCCGCACGCACGGCTGCGCGCATTTCACGGGCGCCTTGAAACCGTTCCTCTTTGCGTTTGCTGATCGCCCTGAGGCAGACCTTCTCCAGGCCTGGATTCACCTTTGCGAACGTCGAAGGCAGCGGAGGTGTATCGGTCACGTGCATTGTCGCCAGTCCGAGCGACGTGTCAGCTTCAAAGGGAGGTCGCCCGGCCACCAGGTGGTAGAGGATGATTCCGACCGAATACAGATCGGCGCGAGCATCCAGCGCCTCTCCCCGCGCCTGTTCGGGTGACATGTACGCCGGCGTTCCGATGATGAGGCCCCTCTCGGTCGCGCGCGGTGCCCCTGCCTCGTCGTGCGGGATCGTCATGAGCTTGGCGATGCCGAAGTCGCAGACCTTTGCCAGTTCCGTGGCCTCGCCGTCATCGCCGGTTCCGCGAAGCACGATGATGTTCTCGGGTTTGAGGTCCCGGTGGATGACCCCCATGTCGTGCGCCACCGCCAGCGCCGACAGGACTTGCGAGACGAGCCCGACCACGCGGGTGTCGTCGAGCGGTGCCTGCTCTTGAATGAGGTCATGGAGGGTCCGCCCATCGACATACTCCATGGCGATGTAGAGGAACGAGTCGCCTTCCTCGCCGAAATCCAGCACCCTGATCGAATTCGGATGGTCGAGCCGGGAGGCGGCCCGCGCCTCGCGCTTGAACCGTTCCACGAACCCCTTGTCTCGCGCCAGGTCCGGGTGCAACACCTTGAGGGCGACGGTTCGCTCGAGGGCCAGGTGACGGACCCGGTAAACCGTACCCATGGCCCCCGCGCCGATCACCGCCTCCACGGCGAATTTTCCGGCCACAGTTTTGCCCAGGAGCGCGTCCGTACTCACCGCGTCAGCCATCAATGCAGCCCCTTTGCAGTGTATCGCTTCGGGGGCTTCTGCGCATTTCCGGCGTCGGAGACGCGACCCGATTCGGAAGAGGGACGAACAGATCGGCGGCGCGGGGTCTATAGCCTGCGTCGAGGACCCGCGCTCACGACGACCACAACGTTTCGATAGGCAGAGCCCAAATTCGGTCGCCCATGTTGGTCGCGGCAGATCCGGTGTGAAGGATAGCCCCGAAACGGAACCCTGCTCCGAGCTTGTCCCTGAGAAAACGCAACCCCTTGGCCTCGGATGCGGACACGTTTGCCGAACCCTTGACCTCGACGGCGACCACCGCGCCATCATCGGATTCGATTACGACATCGACTTCCAGTCCGTTGCGATCCCGGAAATGATGAATGCGAGGTTGCACCTTGGACCACGCGGCTTGTCGCAGGAGCTCGCCCACGACAAGGCCCTCCAGCAGCGCACCGTCTGCACCGTGGGCTGTGGTGGGTTCGGCCAACGCCTTGGCAGCGGCGCCGCGCAGATCCGCCGCCAGGCCCGAATCGGTCACGTACAATTTTGCAGTGCGCGCCTCTCGTGCCGTCAGGCTTCCGCCCCAGGACGGGATCCGGCGAATCAAAAACACGGCCTCGAGGGCATCGAGATAACGATGCGTCGTACGTTCGGGCATCCCCGCGTCGCGGGCAAGCGCGGCAACATTTAGAGGCGACCCATGCCGGACTGCACACAACCGCATCAGCCGAGGCAACTCTGCGAGCCGCTCGACATCCGCCACGCCGGGGATCTCCCGGGCCGTCACCGCTCGGACGTAGGAGCGGAACCAAGCACGGCGGCGGTCGACGCGGCGGCCAATTACCTCTGGAAAGCCTCCGCGGCAAGCACGCTCAAGATAGTCGAGCTTCCCAAGCTTTTTGCCATTGCCGCGATCGATCGGTACGCGTCCCGCGAAAGCCAGGTCGACGAAGCGTTCACGTCGGCCGTCGATCTCGCTCCGGGACGAAATGCGGCGGGCCGTGGCAAGCTACGCGCGTGGGAAGCGGCCCCAGTAGGACAAGAAGGACAAGAATCACGGTCGCGCTGGCGATGGCGGCGGACACGGGCGACCAGTGAACCCGGTGCGGTTGACGGCCATGGTCGTTGTCGCCGGTGCGATTGGCATCGCGCTTGGCTGCCAAAGAAAAACAGGTGCGTTCGATCAGCAAGACATCGATCGTCACCATGCGTTCGTGGGCGCGGGCCCCGGTTTTCTGCTGGGCGTCGCGACGTCCGCCTATCAGGTCGAAGGTGGAAATCAGAACGACTGGACGGACTGGGAGCGCGGCAGTTACCCGGACGGACAACCGCACGTGGCGGGTGGAGCCAGCGCCAGCCGTGCCGCTGATTCATGGAACCTGTGGCGTCAGGACGTGGCGGCCATCGAGGACCTGGGCGCGAACGTGTACCGCTTCGGCATCGAATGGAGCCGCCTGGAGCCGACGGAGGGAGCTTGGGACGCGGCGGCGGTCGCCCGCTATCGGGAGATGTTGCTGGCTTTGCGGGCGGCGCGACGGCATCCGATCGCGCCGATGCTGAACCTTTACCACTTCACCTTGCCGCGCTGGCTGGCGGTGCGCGGGGGGTGGGAATGGGGAGGCGCGCCGGAGGCATTCGCGGCCTTCGCCGCGCGGGCGGCGGACGCATTCGGCGACTTGGTCGACCTGTGGTGCACGTTGAATGAACCAAACGTTTACGTGACCAAGGGGTACATGGCGGGACAGTGGCCGCCGGGCATTCGCGATCCCGGGCGCGGCGCGCGTGTGCTGGCGCGCCTGCTGCGAGCCCACGGCCTGGCGGCCGCCGCCATTCGAGCTCACGATCGCGTCGACGCCGACGGTGACGGCAAGGCGACGCGCGTTGGACTGGCGCACAACGTTCGCGTGTTCGATCCGGCCGGTGGGCCCGTGGATGGGGTCATCGCGCGAATCGCCGACGATTTTTACAACCGCGCGATTCCGGACGCGGTAGCCACGGGTCACATCCACATCGCGCTGCCGACGGCGGTCACTATCGACGAGTCGGCGCCCGAGTTGCGCGGCACGTTCGACTGGCTGGGGATCAACTACTACACGCGCGACGTGCTCCGCTCGCGTCTCGCCGGCGCGCTCCTCCACGGGGGAGCGCCCTACGAGCCGGTCGATGATCCGACGCGGCCCCACACGGACATGGGCTGGGAGATTTATCCCGAGGGTCTCTACCGCCTGTTGTTGACCTTCGCGCCCTACGGCTGGCCCATCATCGTGACCGAAAGTGGCGTCGCCGATCGGACCGGCATCGTCCGTCCTAGTTTCATCCGCTCGCACGCCTACGCCATCGATCGGGCGCGTGCCGAGGGCGTGCCCGTGATCGGATACCTTCACTGGTCGCTCATGGACAATTTCGAGTGGTCGCACGGCTACGAAGGCCGCTTCGGCCTGTACACGATTGACTTCGCCGGAGATCCGGCGTTGACACGCCGGCCGACTCCCGCCGTGGCGACGTTCCAGGCGCTGGCGACGGGTCTGGGACTGCTGCCGCCGTGACCCACCAGCCGGCCGGGTACGTGCTTTCGCGTTTCCCCGTGGCGCCTCAGAGATCGACAAGCATCTCAAAAGGTGTCTTGGGAAGGAGATGGGGCTGCGCGGTCACCCGGGCGCCGGGGCCCTCTCATTCGGCCTCACGAGATCCGGTGACAGCCTGAGCGGTGCGCCGTCGTACACTAATAACGTGTTAGCACTGTGATCATGTGGGGAGGCTTTCCAATGATCGAAGGCCGCTGTCGGTGTCGCGGGATTCGAGTCGGGTCGCGGACTTTCTCGATCAGCGTGTTGGTCGGCATGGCTGTGGTAGGGGGCTGTCATGTGCAAAAGCTGGCGTCGCCGGCAGCCGCGTCCGCGTCCGATGCCGTTTCCGAAACTGCGCCGGGAGCCTCGAGTGAGACCTCGTCGGATGCCGTGTCCGAAGCCGCACCGACGGAGATCGTGGCGGATGCTGCATCCGAGATCGCGTCGGACGGATTCGATGCGTTGCCGCACTTTGTGGTCGAACTGGCCGACGAGATCAAACTCGCCGGGGAGCCGGTCGCGGCGGAGGCATTGATCCTCCGTAAGGACGACGTTGAAGTTCACACCCGGACGGGAATCGTCAACTTCTCGATGACCGGCGAGCGTGGGGGGTCGGACGGGAGCTTCCCTGCGATGGGCGCCGACGGCTTCCAGCTGTCGAATGGTGTGTTCGTCTATGGTCTCGTGATCGAGCAGGCCCTCGTATGGTTCGGGTGGGAGATTGCCGGCGCGGTCCTGGAGGACATTCAGTCGGCGACGGGGCTCGGCGTGGGGAGGAATCCCGACCTTTGTGAGGGGTGCGTTTACGTCACCGATGGTCCCGCCCAGGCCGTGAAGGAATACGGACAGGCGGGGACCTTCTCGCGGGAGCTGCCTTTGCCGGACACCGATCCGCAGGGGCTCGCCGTCGCGGATTCCGGCAAGGTCTACGTGGCGGACGCGAAACACCGGCGGCTGTTGCGCGTGAGCTCGCGGCTCGAAAAAGTCGAGGCGGTCGCCGACTTGCCATCCAACGCCGGTGGCAGCATCCCCACGGGACTTTCCTTCGACGACATGGGTCGGCTGTTCGTCTGCTTCCGCGACCAGAACTCGCTCCTCATTCTCAATCTGCCCGACGGGTCGTAAGGCGAACCCCTACACCGTCACCGCGGCTATTTGATTTCGAGTAGCTCGACTTCGAAGAGAAGAGTCGCGTTCGCGGGGATCACGCCGCCCGCGCCGCGCGCGCCGTAGCCCAACTCGGGCGGAATCAGCAGCGTGCGCTTGCCGCCGATCTTGATTCCGGCCACGCCTTCGTCCCATCCCTGGATGACCTGCCCCCTGCCCAGGCCAAACGAAAATGGGCTGCCGTGGTCCAGCGAGCTGTCAAACTTCTTACCCTTGGCGTCGTTCACCCACAGCCACCCAGTGTAATGCATCACGCAGGTCTTTCCGGCGACCGCTTCGGCACCCGTGCCAGGTTGGGTGTCCTCGTATTTCAAACCGCTCGGGGTTTTTGTCATTGCCATGCTCGTCTCTCCTTTGATGTGTGTCGCAGACGCATAGTCGCCCGCTGGTGCTGGGGTCGAGGGGTGGCTATCTACCACCGATGCCGTCAATTTCGAGGAACAGGTCGCGCGTTTGGTGGCGCGTGAAAAAGACCTAAGGGCCGTGATAAAGAGCAGGCATGCCTCTCGTCAGATTGAGCCGCCGCGCCGGACGTCCGGCGACGGAGAATAAAAGCCTGCTGGACGCCGTTCACGATGCGCTCGTCGAGGCATTCAAGATTCCCCAGAAGGACCGACACCAGCAGCTGATCGAGCTCGACGCCGCGCATTTCGAGATCCCCGCCGATCGCGGCGACGCGTTCACGGTGGTCGAGATCACGGCATACGCGGGCCGTTCCGTGGATGCGAAGCGCGCCTTTTACCAGGCACTGGCCCGGCGATTCGAGTTGGTTGGAATCGCGCCGCGCGATCTCTTCGTCGTCATCAACGATCCGCCGCTTGAGAATTGGAGCCCGCGAAACGGCGAGTCGGCGGCGGACGTCAAGCCGAGCTTCAAGCTCGACGTCTGACTGCCCGCGGACGCTATCTGCGTTATGATGGGTTTTGCCGTCCGGACCCCAATATCAGGAGGCGAGCCATGTCCCGAATCATCGTCGAGGAATCATTCGATCCGCCGCTGACCGAGGAGATGCACGCGCAACTGACCGCGCGGCTGGTTCCTTGCCTTGAGATCCGAGACGCAACCTGGATCGCCAGTCACATGGCCGCCGATCGAACGCACTGTATTTGCATCTACGAGGCCAAAGACGCCGAATCCGTCCGCGACGCCTACCGGACGGCCGGCTTCAAATACGACCGTGCCTGGACTTCGAAACCCTGGGCACCCGAGGACAGGGCCAAATAGGCCTGGTCGTCGCTGCGTCCGGTGCTGGAGGGATATTCTTCATGTGCCCCACTTGCAAACGAAAAATCGCAATCAGCGCGAAGGCCAACAATCCTTACAAACCGTTCTGTTCGGAGCGCTGCCGCCTGGTGGACTTGGGCGCGTGGTTGGACGGCGCCCATCGAATCTCCGCGCCGATCTCCGAGGAAGACATGGACGAGGGGATGCCGGGGCCGTCGCGGGACGGCGATGATACGCCTGGACCAAACTGAGAGCGGGTGACGGTTTCGGCGAGGGTCGTGATCCGCGTTTTGACAGCCTCAGTCGGCCACGAAATCCTTCCACCGACGCATATACCCGACGAACCCCTCGGAGAGGCCGCGATCGCGCAGCTCCGCGTGAGTCAAGGGTGGTCGACGCGGCTCCCACGTCGCGTCCGCGATATGCAAAGGCCAGTCGGGATTGGCGATCGCCGCACGACCGAGGGCGACCGCGTCGGCCCCCTGGCGCAAGAGCGCCTCGGCATCGGCGCGTGTCCAGACATTCCCCGCGGCAACCAGCACAACGCGATCCCCGACCGCCTTTCGAAACAAGGACAGTGGATGAATGTCCGGGTGCTTGGTTGATTTGTTGGCCCCATCCCACAGCGAAAGGTGGATGAAATCGGCACCGTCGTCGACCAGCCACCGCGACAGGACGACGTTGTCGTCGATGTCCAGCCCCTGGGCCTGGCCGCGATCCTCGGGTGACAGCCTCACACCCACGAGAAACGATCCCGGCACAGCGGAGCGAACGGCGCGCAGCGTCGCCCGCAAAAGGCGAGCGCGGTTTTCCCACGACCCACCCCACTCATCCGTGCGCCGATTCTGGGTGCCTGAAAGAAATTGCCCGAGCAAATACCCGTGCGCGCCATGAAGCTCGACGCCGGCGAATCCAGCTGAGTGTGCCCGAACGGCCGCATCGCGAAAACGACCGATGACACCGCGGATGTCCCCTTCAGTGGCGGGTCGCGGAACCGACAGGCCGGATTCCTCGGTGGCGCTCGCACTCCAAGTGGTCCCACCCGTGAGCTGCGGATCCGCGCGCAACCCACCGTGGAACAACTGGACGATGCCCAGGGCTCCGCAATCGGCGAGGGTCCCCGCCAGACGCGCCAGACCGGGAAGCAGTCGGTCCGCGAACACGCCCAACTCGCCGCGCCAGGCCTGGCCGTCCTCCGCGACGTGGGCCGCGCAGGTCTCCACCACGGCAAAGCCACCGCGCGCGCGCAGAGTCAGCCAGCGCAGTTCGTCATCTGACAACGATCCGTCGTCGTGGCTCTGCAAGTTGGTCATAGGGGCGAGCCACGCACGATTCTTGGCCGTGACACCGTTCGGAAAACGCAGCGGAGTGAGAAGAGATGTGGTCAACATGAGGCCAAGAATGAAGCGCGACGCCCACCGCCGCCAACCCCTTTGTCCGCCGAGACATCCTGCTAGGACGGGCGCTTGCGCAGAAGGACCTTGAGTCGATTCGTGGCGGAGAACTCCGCCTTCGTCGAAGGCTCGGCGCTGACGACGAAGTAGTTGGCGCCGGCCATCTTGAGCTCGGTTTCCCCTGCGAACGTATCGGGAAGGCGATCAAGAGGCATGCGGGACGACGAAATGATCTGTCCCGAGGCCTGGTCGACGAAGGTGACCGTGACGATCCTGCGCCCGAAATTGAACATGGCTGACGGCCGTTCGGCCGGGGCTACGTATATCCGAAATCCGGTGCAGGACCACAATCCAGGTCGCTGTGGTCGTCTCTGTTTTGGTCCTTGTCGACGCTGGCCGCGGCAGCCCAGGTAGCCCGTGGGCAGGTTGACTCATAGACGCGCAAGGGGCACGCTAGGACATGGCCCGGAATGAACGGCGCGCCGAGGATTCGGAGTGGCCGTTTGCTCCTGTGGGAGGGGACGTGGCCGACGCTGACCGTTTGTCCTGGTTCGAGGTGATCCTCGAAACGTCGCCCGTCGCCATCGGCATCATCTCGGCCCTCGAGAACCGTTACGTGAGGGTGAATCGACGGATGGCTGACCTGGTCGGCATGACTGTCGACGAGGTCCTGGCGTGCGACCCCTATCGGTTCGCGCTGGAGACGGCCCACCCGGACGAGCTCGTCGCCGAGCAAAAGCTCTTCGCCGAATTGGCCGTCGGGGCCCGCAGCTCCTATCAGATCGAAAAGCGCTTCGTCCGTCGGGACGGGAGCATCCGCTGGGGATTGCTCACGTTCAGCGGAATCCACGGATCCAGTCCCGATCCGGGAGCGCCCGTGCGCCCCCTCCGGTTCGCCATCAGTCAGGTCGTGGACATCACCGAAAAGAAGGCCCTGTTTGAGACGCTTCGACGCCGCGAAGGCGAGCTGCGGCACGCGCAGAAGGTCGATGGGATCGGTCGGCTGGCCGCGGGCATTGCGCATGACTTCAACAACCTGCTCACGGTCATGATGGGATATGGCGAGGTCCTGAAAAAGGGCCTCAGCCGGGACAACCCACGCCCGCCGCCGGTGTCCGAGCTGACGGAGAACCTGGACGTGATCCTGGCGGCCTGCGATCGCGCCGCCGGCCTGACGGCACAGGTCCTCGCCTATGGGCGGCGCGAGACGGTGGCGCCGGGTACCTTCTTCCTGTCGGAGGCGGCCGAGGACTGGCAGCGATTCCTGGGGCGGGCCATCGGGTCCCACGTCCAGGTCGAACAGTCTCTTGCCGGGCAAGGCGCGATCTTCGCGGACCGGGGCCAAGTCGGTCAGGTCATCATGAACTTGATCCTGAATGCGCGCGATGCCATCCGCGAAGGCGGACGCATCTCGTTGTCGACACGCGATCTCGTGGTAGACGAGCACGCGGGTCACCGGGGCCCGCCCGGCCCCGGGGCATGGGTAGCCCTGGCGATATCCGATGACGGTCACGGCATGAGCCCCGAAGTTCGGGACCGCATGTTCGAGCCGTTCTTCACCACGCGCACGGAACGTCCGGGCACCCATGGCACGGGGCTCGGGCTGTCGACCGTCCAGCGGATCGTCGAGGAGGCTGGTGGCTCGATCGACGTCGAGAGCGCGCCCGGTCGGGGAACCACCGTGACCGTGTTCTTTCCGCGGGTGGCGATGGCGCCGGTGAAGTTGGTGGAGCCCGATGGGCCCCCGCGCCGTGCCCCCGCGCCGAACAGTCTCCGCGTGCTCGTGGTCGAGGACGAGCCCGCGGTGCGTTCCCTGGTCGCGAGCGTCTTGCTCGGAGCCCACTATCGGGTGGCCGTGGCACGCGATGGCGAGGAGGCGCTGTCGTTGCTCGCGTCCGTGCGAGAGGAGCCTTTCGACCTCATCGTCACCGACCTCGCGATGCCGAGCATTGGGGGTATGACCTTGGCTCATCGACTTCACGAGGACGCCAGCCGCCGGCACCGCATGCTCTTCATCTCCGGTTACAGCCGCCACATGCCTACCGAGCTGGCGGCCTTTGGTCGTCTCCTTCCGAAGCCCTTCACCCCGGCTCAGTTGCTCGAAGCCGTGCGTGGAACGATCGAAGAGCCGACTTGAGAGGCTCCGGCGTGCTTCACTATCAAGCGTTCGCCGCCACCGAAGATCAGAGTCGGCGGGACGCACGCATCATGTCGTCAGACACACGCGGAGCGTCATCACCCGAGTTACCGCGCGTGGCGGGCGATCCAGTCGCTCACCAGCGTCAGCGCGGCGGGGGACATCGTCTCGTCTATCTTCGCGTACTCGGCCGGCGCGCCGGTCACAGCGGTCTGGAAGAGATGGTTGAGCCCCGGCAGCTCGCGGACGGTCACGTCGCGGTTGTGCGCAAGCGCCTTCCTCATCTCCCGCAGGTTCGCGTCAGGCGGCACTTGGCGATCGCGCTCGCCGTTGATCGCGAGCACGGGCACCGTCACCTTGGCCAGGAACGTCCGCGGATCAAGCGTGATGAAGGTGCGGTACCAGGGTGACAGTACCTCTTTGACCCGAACGTCGAACCCCCCGCTGCGGTCCATCTCCCGGCGATCGGCGTCGGGTAACCCGTCGTAGACCGCGCGCAGCTTTTCCTTCGCCGCGCCGTCATCCTTCTCCGTTTTGAGGATCGCGTACACCTTGTGCCATTCGGCCTGACTCTCGGCGATCTTCTGGTCGCTCTCTCCGGCCGCCTTCTCCAACCAGGCCCATTGCAGATCGAGAATCTGATCGCCCGGCAGCGCGGCCCCGGCCAACAAGACGATGAACGCCACGTCTGCGGATTTGGCGGCCGCGACGGCGGCAACCGTGGACCCCTCGGAGTGGCCGGCCACGCCGACGTGGGCACGAGCGACCTCGGGACGGGCGCGAAGCGCTGCGACTTCCGCCAGCGCGTCGTCGGCGAAGTCGAACGTCGTCGCCTTGGCGAACGCGCCCGTCGACTTCCCCACGCCCCGATCGTCGCAGCGTAGAACCTCGACCCCCGCGCGGGTGATGCTGTCTGCCAGAACGAGGAACGGCTTGTGCCCCATCAGCGACTCGTCTCGATCTTGGGGGCCCGAGCCAGTGAAAAGGACGACCCCGGCGAATGGTCCATCGCCGCGCGGTTTGGTGAGCGTGCAGGCGAGCGTGATCGCGGCGGGCGCGTTCTCAACGGCGATCTCGATCTCGTCATAGGGCAACGGGCGTTTGGGCTCCTGCGCGCGCGCCTTCACGACGGGCGGGGTGGCGGTCCTTTCCAGATCGAGCGGAAACACCTTGGCGTTCTGCGTCCACTTCCCGGCCAGCTTGTCGCCAGCGATCCGCGCCTCGTAGCTGGCGTTGATCCGGGGTAGATCGAGCTTAAGACTGTCGCCGTGGACCGTCACTGCGGCAACCGGAATGTCGCGCGCGTTCTGATCGATGCTGTCGACGGTTGCTACCCACCCCGCCGCCGCGCGCCTGATCTTGGCGACCAGGTGCAGCCGAACGAGGCCGACTTGCAGCGCCCCCGCCCACGTACCGTCGAGCGCCGGCTCGCCCGCGACCAAAGGACGCAAGGCGGGGGCACCCGACGGACGAGCGTTCCTCTTGAGATCGAGCGGCAGCGCTTGCCCGTTCTGCGTCATCGTCCCCGTCAACCGGTCTCCGTCGACGCGCGCCTCGTAGCGGGCGTCGATTCTGAGGATGTCGATCGTGACCCTGTTCCCGTCGAAGGCGACCCTGTCGACGGGGATGTCGTAGGCGTTCTGGTCGGGGCTGTCGGCAGTCGCCGTCCATCCCGAGCCGACGCGCTTGATCTTGAGCACCACGAGCAGACGGGCCGGGCCGACCTCGAGGGTTCCCTCCCAGGCGCCTTCGATCGAGACGATCGGAAGAGCGGAGGGGGGCGGGGCATTCCCCGCGGGCGGACTGGCGGCGCACCCGACGGCGGACGCGAATAGGAACCCCCAAACGACGGCAGCGAGTCTTCCCATGAAAGCGATCTCCGGGCGGAGCATAGCTTGGCGGAGGTTCAGTTCCGAACCATCGCGACGCAGGGTACCGGCCGACCCAGGATCGCGTTCCCCAGGGAACCTTTTTGCAGCCGAACGATATAACCATGTGGTCGAGGATGGAAGACGAACGTGTGGTCGAGCAGATCCTGCGTGGCAATCGGCAGGCATTTCGCCTGCTGGTGCTGCGCTACGAACGACCTCTCTTCCGTTTTCTCAGGCTGCTCGGGTTTGACGCAACCTCGTGCGAGGACCTGGCCCAGCAGACGTTCTTGGCCGCCTTTCGGGCGCTGGCCGACTTCGACGCGAGTAGGGGGCGGTTTTCGACCTGGCTGTTTACGATCGCAAAGCGCCACGCAGCCCACGAGCGCGAACGGGCGCATCGCCGCTACGAGACGGCCTTCGGTGAAGCCCCCGAGGCGATCTCTCGAAACACTGCGCCCGATCCCGCGGAGGCGGCCTCGCTCTCGCAGCTGGTGCGGAGCCTCGATGCAGCGCTCGGGTCATTGCCCGAGGAGCTGCGGTCGACGTTCTTGCTGTCGCAGATCCAGGAGCTGAGCTTGGAAGAGGTGGCCGCGGTCGAAGAGTGTGCCGTCGGAACCGTGAAGTCCCGAATATTCCGCGCCCGCGAACGACTGCGCCTGGCGCTCGCACCAAAGGAGATCGCATGAGTCGCTGCAACGACGTTCAAGAGAAGATCGCTCGAGGGGAGGCCTTGAGCGAGGACCAACGCGAGCACACGACCGCGTGTGCGTCGTGCGCCTCGGTGATGGCCGACTTCAGCATGCTCGAAGCGGCATTAAACGCGTTCGGACCCGCGGTACCAACCGGCTTCGCGGACCGCGTGATGGCACATGTGGCCACCGAAGTCGTAACGCCCTCGCACACGTCCGGAAGGTGGGTGTCCCTGACGCTGGCGTATGCGGCGGGGGTGGTCGCGGCGTTGAATGTGGCGAGCTTTCTGGCGCGCGTCTTCATTGCCAGTGTGGCATTCGGAGGCACACCATGACCGCGGCCGGCACCGGCATGTCCGTCAGTCCGCGGTCGCCCAAGCGTCTACTGGCCTTGGCCGGATCCCTCGCGATGCCCGGTCTCGGCCAACTCTACCTGGGCGAGCCGGTGCGCGGATCTCTCTTCCTGCTGGCCGTCGCGCTGGCAGTCCCGGGCGCGGCGCGCCTGGCGCTCGCGGCACCGCCTCGCTGGTTGTGGATCGTGACCCTGCTCGGCGTCGCGGTGGCAGTGGGAACCTATGTTTGGTCAGCGGTCGACGCCTTCCGGCGAGCCCAGCGATTAATCTTGGCGGCACCTTCGGGCATGGCGGTACCTTCGTGGCGCCGTCCCGGCGTCTACGTCCTCTACGCGACCGTCGGTTACGCGTTGGTGTTGGCCCCGTCGACAGGATACGTGCGGGGTGAGCTGCTGGAAACCTTTGTCGTGCCGACCGGCAGCATGATGCCGACGATTCTTCCGGGCGATCGGATTCTGGCGGACAAGCGCGTGGGTCGGCGGGGCGGCGTGAAAGTGTGGCGCGGCGCGCTCGCCGTGTTCATCTACCCGAACGACCGAACGTCGGTGTTCATTAAACGGGTCATCGGCCTGCCGGGGGATAGCATCGAGATCGATGGCCCGGCGTTGAGGGTCAATGGCCAGGACGCGGCGAGAGAGGACAGCGGTTCCAGCGTTACGGCGATCTCCACCGCGATCTCCGCGCCTCCCAGGCTACGGCTAGCACGCGAGCGGGCCGATCGCGGCGACTACCACGTACTTTTGCCTGTGGACAGCGGCGCGCCAAGGGGACATTCAGAGAGCACGCCGAAATCGAGCTTCGTGGTGCCGAACGGCCAAGTATTCGTCCTCGGCGACAACCGCGACGCGTCCGTGGATTCCCGTCGTTTCGGCACTG
>JADGRC010000146.1 GCA_017881245.1 Pseudomonadota bacterium | reverse complement strand
TGGGTCGCGCTGACCCAGCTGAAGGCGAACATCACGAGCGAGCTCAGGACCATCTGGGTCGTCGTGTCGCGGCCGACGCGCAGCGCCGTGACCACGAGAAACCCCGCGAGCAGCACGAAGCTCGCAACCGGAAGCCGCGCAAACAGTTTCTGCATGGGGCCCGCGCCTGAAATGAGGTGGCGCGGACCTTAGCACAGGGCTTGCGCGGGATCGAGCTCGCCGCGCCGCCGATGGCGAGGTGACCGAAGTCACTCGCTCGCGGTGCCTTGCTCACTCGGCGCGAGCGCCGGTTTTTTCGACACTGGCGGCAGGCCTGAAGCGAATGGTTCGCGTCAGCCGGAACGGCTCAAAAGGACACCGCCATGCACACCCTCTTCGACGACATCGCCGCCGCCATCGTGACCGCCGCCTTCGGGCTCATCGCCGCATCGGCGTTCGTTGCGCTGTTTGCTGGGGCGGTGTGAGCGGCCTCCTGTGGCCCAGTTGAAGCGACACGCCTCGCTTCGACGAACGAGCCTCCTCAACGCACGTTGACGTTTTCCGGAGGCGACAGGGTCGGGAACAAGCGCTCAACGATCTCGCGCAAGTTGGGCATGATCCCGATCGAATCGTTGCCGGGTGGCGCCTGGGGCGTGCCGATCGAACCCAGCGAACCACGCACCTGTCCCGCCGACGGCAGACTCCCGGTCTTGGACTTGTAGAGCGCCATGAACAGCAGTGCGGCCCCGGCAATGATGGCCGACGCGCCGCTGGTGCCACCGAACGTGTTGGTGTAGCTGTGGGGGCCAGTGCCGGTCGAGCTGGGGTAAGCGCCGGTCGTGACGATGTCCGCGCCCCAGGCGAAGCAATCCACGCGCGAGCCAAAGTTGGAGCTCGGGTTGCGCTCGTGGTTCTTTGAAGGCAATGACGATCCCACGAGGATCGCGCCGGAGTCGACAAAAGCGGGATCGCCCCGATTTAAGACGGGAAAGGTGACGTCCAAATCAGCGAACGCATTGCCAGCCGCCTCGACAACGACGATTCCTGCGCCGACGGCATGCTGAATCGCCCCAGTGATCGAACCGAGAAACCCCGCCTCGAGTGGATAGTTGGAGACGGTGTCCTCCAGCAGCAGCACATTTGGCGCTGGGTTTGCACTGATGGCCGCCCAGATGGCAGCAAACGCGTTTTCAGCGCCCAACCTATCGCCGGCAACGCAAACGGACGACACGCGTACGGTCGCCTCGGGCGCGATTCCCACAATTCCCACCTGGTTGTCACATCCCGCAACGATCCCGAGAATCGCGGCACCATGATTGAAGACCAATGGGCTGTTGCCGTCATAGTGTCCGGCGCCGATCGGCGCACAGGCGGGGAGATCCTCATGATTTGGCAGCCAGCCCTGCTCGACGTCGACGAACTCCAACCCTTGGCCGTCAATGCCTTGCGTCCACACCCACCGCGCGTCAATGCCAACGGGCGCAGGGTCGAGATAGCCCTGTGACCCGGACATCGGGTCGTCCGACGGATCGACCGATGCGGCGACCAGAGCCTGATCCCGTTCCACGGCCTCCACCTCCTCGACCGATCGCAGCACGCCTTCGACCTCCGCCAGGGCGGGGGAACGATCGACTCCCTTCCTTCGGGCATCGACGCGCCAATATGACGCCAGGCTCGGCCCGGTTCGGATTTCCTTGCGGACAGCCAACGCCTCTAGGTCGCGTAGGCGGTGCAGGTCTTGCGTTGGAACAAGGGGCTCGGCATCGAGGCCGGACATCTTCAAGCGCTTCAGTGCACGGTCGAGGATGAGCGCGTGGCGAACGCGGTCGATGTTCGGCCTGAAAAGCAGCGTGAGAAATCCAGTGTCATGACCACTCAACACGACGACTCCTTGGCAGTTTCTCCCTCGCAGCATAAACCAGGGAAATTTTGGCGCGTCAAGTGAACATTGCGCCTTGCCCCTCAACACTATTGACATAGACATACCGAGGCGCCTGAATGCATGATTCGTCGGTCGACGAAGACCAATCGAAACGAGGGGATGTCATGAACGGACGACGCCTGATATTCGGAGCCGCGCTGCTGCTGCTCCTGGTGGGATGTGGGACGCCGGCACCGGTGGCGGTCAAGTGCGAGGACGCCGTTTGCCCTGTCGTCATCGAATCGCGATTCCTTCGCGGGTATGTCGCCGTTCCTAGCGACATCTACCCCATTCCACCGGTCTCGCGCGTCGTGGTTTGGCGGTTTGCCGCAGACGACGGGTCGTTTACGGTGCAAAGCTCGCCACCCGATGGGATCCTGGTCGACGGCGCCCCAGATCCAGCGACAGTCGGAATCACTGATTGCCGACCTTCGGGCGACGACCAAGGCAGCAGCGAGGTCGCGAGTGGCCTCTACTTTCGTTGCAGAGTGCGCGGCAAGGCAATTCCATTCACGGTCACCTACAAGCTGAAGGTCCACGACCGTTATGGCATCCAGCGCACGCTGGACCCGTACATCACCAACTCCGGTGGCCCTGGAGGCGATGGAACGCCGAGGCCATGGGTCGTCACCAAGGCGATCTCTGGGCCGATCGTACGGATTTCCCTCGCAGCGAATGCCGCGATGCCTGATCCGGCCACAGTGACAACGCCTGGCCCAGGTGAGGACGCCACGATATTGGTCTGGGCCGCTCCCACGGGGAGCCAGTTCGATTCCGACCCCGACCCGCTGGGTTCCCCTGCCGACGGCGTCGCGTTCGACAACGCCACGGGTACAAGCAGGCCGCCCTGCCGGGCTACAAGCGATGCCGACGGCAACCTCGAAGT
The DNA here is from genome assembly GCA_017881245.1 of Pseudomonadota bacterium. GTDB lineage: Bacteria > Myxococcota_A > Polyangia > Fen-1088 > Fen-1088 > FEN-1088. Next base: position 1,512 of record JADGRC010000146.1, on the reverse strand, counting down.
CCAGGCCGGGCCGTACTACAGGTGCACGATTTGGAAAAGCGCGCCTATAACACCCACAAAGTACACGGTGCAGTTCCGAACCGGCAATTCAACTACCCAGATCCGAGGTTCACTTCAGTGAGGTACCGGCAAGAAGAAGCCCCTTGGCTCTTTCTATCGACATTCCAAGCTCAGATGTCGGTTCGACGCCGGAATCTTCCGCAAGGCCGAGGGCTTCGTGCAGCGACTTGGCGGCCAAATCCGCGTCGCCCTCAACGAATTCGGCTTCGGCCCGGGCGCACAGGACGATCGCAAGGCTAACTCGATCCCTGACGTCACGAAGGAGTTGTTCCCCACGATCCAGACAACTGCGCGCGGCATCGATACGGCCGCATCGCGCGTGCAGCAAGCCGAGGTAGCCAAGGAACTGCCCTTCTCCGCGGCGGTCGTCGCGTTGTCGTGCAATTACGAGAGCAGCCTCATAGGCATCGCGTGCAGAGTCGAACTCTTGACGGGCTTCACGAACAATGCCGAGGTTACAAAGTACGACTGACTCCAGCCATGGGTACCCAAGCTCCCGCGAAATGACGAGCGCGCGTTCCAGATTCGCGCTCGCCCCGATCTCGTCGGATCTTTCGTGAAGCAAGAGCCCGAGATTGCAAAGCATGTTTCCTTCCCACAGGCGATCACCGGCTCGCAAGGCGGTGTCGACAGCGAGGGCGAACATTTTCAACGCGTCGTCGGCCAGTCCGATCCTGGCAAGCACCAAGCCTAGATTGCCCACTGCCGCACTTTCCCATCGAAGCTGCCCGTTACGCCGCGCCACGGTCAGCGCGCTTTCGAAGTTGACCCGTGCTTCGACCAGAAGTCCGAGGTTGTTGTTCACGATTCCTAAGCCATTGAGGGTCACGCACTCAAGCGCAGCATGGCCGATGGCACGAGCGATCTCCAGGGCCTGTTCGTAGTCGACCTTGGCGTCGTCCATCCGCGCGTCGAACACATCAAACTCCCCGAGGGCCGCGAGCGCCCTTCCCATAAGGTCACGATCGCCGGCGGTCTTGGCCACGCTGAACGCGCTGACGAGTGGCTCGCGTGCCCGCCCGCCCTGCCCGCACATGAGAAGTGCCCGACCCTCAATGGTCTGCAATTTCGCTCGGACAAGCGGCGGCAACTCCATCTGCGACACGGCCTGCACCAGTTCCAACCCGAGCCCGTAGGGACCCCGCATCTGCAGCAGCTCCCAGGCATTGATAGCTGCAGGAGCGGAAATTCGGGGATCGCCTCGGGCGATAGCGCGACGACAACTCGCAACCACATTGCCGACGTCGACCAGCGTATCCAGGCCCGCGTTTTCGAACGATCGCCCGACGAAGTACGACCCGTGCCGGCGCTCGGCCTGGACGATCGCGTCCGGGCCGTACGTACGCAGGTGCTCCGAGGCATATTCGCGCAGGCTCTCGAGGAGGTCGAACCGGTCCTCGGAAACCTGCCTGATCAGCGACTTGTCGACGAGCGAGTGAATGACATCCGTCA
>JADGRC010000145.1 GCA_017881245.1 Pseudomonadota bacterium | reverse complement strand
GGATCGACCCGCAACACCCGCTTGCCGTCGACCTCGACGCGGTCGCGATCCTTGACCACGACTCCGGGAGTCGTCACGACCTGCCCGTTGACCTTCACGGCACCCGAGGCGATCAACTGCTCCGCCCGACGCCGTGACGCCACCGCCGCCTGCGCCAGATATTTCTGAAGTCGCACGGTCCTACCTGTCCCCAGTCGCGGAGGGAGGCGAAGCAGTCGCGCCTCCGGTTTCCTCGTCGACCGACTGGGGCTCCGTGGCGGATCGGGTGGCGCGGCCCGCGGCCTCGGCGGCCCGCTCCAAAGCCTCGATCAGAGAATCCTCTTCGTCGGGATCCACATCCGGCAGCGCGCTGGCGGCAGGCGCCAGGCCAGGCGCGCCCGACAGGGTCGAGGTAGGCGGGGATTCCATCGCGTCACTGACGGCTGGGGTGGTGCCGTCGGTGGTCGTCGCGTCCACCTTGGCGCGATCGTCGGCGCCAAGCTCATGGAACTCGCGCAGCGTCGGCAGCTCGGCCAGATCGCGCAGGCTGAAGATCTTGAGAAACTCCGGCGTCGTCCCGTAGAGCATGGGGCGCCCCACCTCTTCTTTCTTGCCCAGCACCCGCACGAGGGATCGATCCAACAACGTGCGTAGAACCGGTCCACAGTCAACGCCCCGGATCTCGTCGATCTCGGGGCGCGTGATGGGCTGCCGGTACGCGACGATGGCCAGCGTTTCCATCATCGCGCGCGACAGTCGCGTCGGCCGCCCCGCCACCAGCTTTGCCACCCACGCGCCGTTGCCGGGGTGCGTGCGCAACTGCCATCCCCCCGCCACCGACAGGAGCTGGATCCCCGCGTCGGCCCGACGAGCGCGCAGATTCTCGAGCGCCTCCGTAACACGCTTGCCGTCACGCTCGCCGAGGAACCGCTTCAATTCGCCAAGCGTGAGCGGCCGATCCGCGGCGAACAGCAGACTTTCGAGAATGCTCTCCAAGCGGGAGCCGTCGACGGCCGGCAGAGGCGCGGCCGCCCCCGGATCGTCATCGGACGCCGCGCCCTCGGCGGACGGCGGCTGTTCGGCCGAAGTCTCATCAATCGACGAGGACGTGGACCCGAGGTCCGCGGAAACATCGGGCTTTGCGCCGACTTCAAAATCGTCAGCGGGATCGCTTGCCGTGTCATCCGGAGCCGATAAGCGAATGCGGTTCGTGACGTCATCGTCGCCCGGAACAGGCTGCGCCCCTTCAAGATCGTCCGTCGCCGCCACGGGCAACCCAGGTGAGGTGTCCGCCACGTCGGAACGCGTCGTCGTCGATGATCTTTCGGGATTGGACGGCTCGTCACCGGAGCCTCGGCTCCCGGCCGCGGCCTCCGTGCGGTCCCCCTCCCCGTTCGCCGGCTCGGCCCCCTGATTCTTACGCTTCTTCATGAGACTCCTTGGTATCAGGATCGCCGTTCGCGACCGCCGACCGAACCGGATCGAAGTCGCCCGTCGCCGCCTCGACGGGGATTCCGGGGGGCGAGTCGGGCATCGCCACGACCCCGGCCTCGGGAAGCGCGTCGTCGGAGGATGAATCGAGACCCTCGTCCCCGGGGTCGGCCACCGCCGTCGGGTCCAAGGGTGCATCGCTCGTTGAATCAGGCTGCTCATCCCCCAGCTCGGCCACCGCCGTTGAGTCCGGGGGTGCATCGCCGAATGAATCAGGCTGCTCGTCGTCCAGGGCCTCGCCGTCCGACGTGATTCGCGCGCGCCTTGCGTCTTGCAGCGCGGCGCCCGCCACATGCGCGATGAAGATGGTCTCCTCTTCCTCCGAGGCCACGACCCGTATGACCTTCAGACGCGCCAGTTCCAGGATTGCCAGCAACGTCACCACCAGCTGACTCCGCAACTCGGGCTCGGGGGTCGCGGTATCGAACAGGGAGTCGAAGCGAAACGTCCCCCCAAACTGCTCCAGGCGATCGATGATCTGGTTGATGCGGGCCGAGATGGAGACGCGATCGAACACGACCTCGTGCGCGATCTTTGGGCCGGCCTTCTCGATCAACTTTCCAAATGCCTCGATCAGCTTCCAGACGGAATGGTCCCCGAACGGCGTCGGAGCGGCGGGCCCGTCGATCGGCATGCCCCGGCCAAACACGTTGCGTCCTTCGATGGGCCGGCCACCGAGCTGCTCGGCCGCGTCCTTGTACTTGCGGTACTCAAGCAGCCGCCGGATCAGCTCCTCGCGCGGGTCGAGGACCGCCTCGCCCGTCTCATCGTCGATCTCCACGGGATCGGGTGTGGGCACCAACTCGCGCGCCTTCAAATAGGCCAGCGTCGCCGCCATGACCAGATAGTCGGCGGCCAGATCCACGGACAACGACTGCATCACGTCCAGGTACTCCAAGTACTTCTCGGTGATGAAGGCGATCCGAATATTGACGATGTCTATCTCGTGCGTCTTGCACAGGTGCAACAGGAGGTCGAGAGGTCCCTCGAACTCGGGCAGCGCCACGCGATAGGACGTGCCTGGTCCCGAGTCCGTCATCCGGGCACGAATTGCATGAGGATCTCGCTCCACGCGGCCGCCAGTCTACCGGCGGGCCGCATCAGGAGTGACCCAAGAGGTGTCACAAAGAGGATAAGGATGATCAACATTCCATATCGTTGAAGCGGGGGAAGGAGCAAGGTCGCCAGGCGCTCGGGCAGGATGACGGCCAGTATTGCTCCACCATCAAGAGGCGGGATAGGCAGCAGGTTGAAGAACATCAGGCTGATGTTCAACACCACCATGAATCTCACAATCTGCGCAGCAAGGGAGTGGTCGATGTGCCCGGTCTTCGCCAAGGCCACAAGCGCCACCGAGATCGCCACCGCCAGCAGCAAGTTCATCAACGGGCCAGCCACCGAGACCATCAGGTTGTTCAGAACGCGGGGAAACCGTCGAGTCATGGCGTTCGGGTTCGTCTGGACGGGCTTGCCCCAAGCGATGAAGGGCACCCCCGAGGCAAACGTGGCCATCAGGGGCACGATGATGGTGCCAAGAAGATCGATGTGCCGCAGGGGCGACAGCGTCACGCGCCCTTGCGCGCGAGGAAGGCCGTCGCCCAATTTGTCAGCCACGAACGCATGCCCAAATTCGTGGAACGACACCGACAACACGAAGGCGACGACCGACAGCAGCGCTTGCCGCACCTGCTCGTTCGAAACGTCCATGGCCTTCCCGGACCCCGTATATCCGCCCAGTCCGCCAAGGTCAACGACGGACTGTCCGGCCTGACCCTGTCCGGCCCGCGCGTTCGAGCGCGCGGACGACCCGTGCCCCGCTGACCTGCGGGAGGCCGCTCAAGCGGCCTTGACCTCGACCGTCGCGATCGTGGTGTGAGGCTCGGGTACAGGCAGACCGTCAGCCTTGAGGCCCTCGATATACCCCTCGATCGCTTCGCGGACGTTGGCGAGCGCTTCTGCTTCGGTCTCGCCTTGCGAAACACAGCCGGGCAGATCGGGCACCGAAACAGAAAAGCCCCCCACCTCCTCGCGCTCAAGGACAACCGTGTAGCTCCGACTCATGCTGAAAGCGTACCACGGTCGGCGCTTGGGCCTTCGGCCCCGGGACGGCAGCCCGCCACCATGGCGCTGCGCGGGAGTCTGGTACTACGGCGCCACATCCAACCCCAGCGCCTCGGCGTTGTCGCGCACACATCCGTCCGTCGACAAGACTGCCGCAAGCGCGACTTCCCTGGCGAACAGAATAGCCGTTGCCAGGTGAATCGCATCAAGGCTGCGAACCGGCTCGATCGGGAACGGTTCTCCCGCGCGCGCGAGGACCGAGTCGGAGATGGTGTGGACTTTCCAATGCCTGGCCGCAGCCGCGTAGGTGGACCAGACCCGGTCACGCTCGGCGTCGGTAAGGTGGCCAAGGACCGTCAATCGGCGCAAGCAACGCGACACCTCCAATGAAGTCAGCGCCGAAGTCACGACGCTGGATGCCGACGAGAGAGCGGCCTGCAGCGCGGCTGCATCGGGGTGCCCCAGCAGCCAGCGCAAGACCGCGCTTGACTCGGCGTAGATACCGTTCATCGGTCCCCACGCGTCCACGCCAGGGCTGCATCGATATCAGCCTCCGCCAATCGCACGCCCGTCTTCCGGTAGGCATGGGGTGAATTCGGAAGGCCGGTGCGGAGATCTCCCCGCTCCATCATCCTCTGCTCCCGATCCTGGACAGCATCGAGTGCGTGTTGGTTCAACGTGGGCTGACGAAGCTCGGCGATCACCCGCCCCCGATCCGTCACCAGCAGAACGTCCCCATGCTGGACATCCCGTAGGTACGCCGACAGCTTGTCCTTCAGCGCCCGGATATTGACGGTCTTCAAGCTCACGACATCATTGTAGCCTCATGAGGCTACAATGGCCAAGAGCCCAGCGTCGCCAGCGCCAGCTACACACCATGCCCCCGGACGGATTCCAGTCATCGCGCCACGGCCGGGCTTGCGGCACGCAACGGCTTGTGGCCGTTTTCGGTCGCTCTTTTCGTCCACCCACGCGCGGCTGAACGGCCGTATCCTGGGACGTACCGGTAGTCCTTCGGAAGAAGGCGTGCCAGAAAAAGGTGCAGACAGACTGAAGGCAATCGCCGGGACCCTCCGAACAAGGGAACGAATCCATGGTCGAGTTTCGGTAAAGGCCCCCCAGGGCCTCGTCACCCCGTGCCCCCTCGGAGTACTTACTCATTCAGAGAGCTGCAGGAGAACAATGAAATGCGCGCCCTTCTCGTAACTCCCCTGGTGTTCGTCTCTTGTTTCTCCCCCGCCTACGAGGAGGGCGGACTGGCTTGTGGCCCGGGAGGGGCCTGCCCTGGTTCCCAAACATGCAGGGCAGACAACCGCTGTTGGTCGGGGACCGGTCCGACGGTGGTGTTTGTCGAGCGGGATGCCGGCGCCGAAGCCGCGCCGCAGGTCGAAGCTGGCGTCGAGCACGCGCCACAAGTTGAAGCTGGCGTCGAGCATGCGCCCCTCGTTCGCCAGGTCGGCGAGTCCTGCGACCCTGCGAACGTTGGTTTGCCGAATCGCTCTGACGACTGCGCGACAGGCCTGGTCTGCGTTCAAGGCAACATGGGTTCGACCTGTTTCAAGCTTTGTGCCGACGGCGAGAGCAGGTTGACTGATCCAGGGGGACCCTCTGCCGTGGTGTGTCCGCTCGCGCCGTCGGCGTGTGACCCCGTTCTGCTGTCAGGGTGCCCGCCGTTCTGGGTGTGTTACCGCCAGGCCGGCGTCGTCGGGTGCGACCCGCAGAGCGGTGGACAGAGACCACGCGAGGCCTGCACGTACTCACGCGACTGTCTTCCTGGCCTTGAATGCGTCGCGGGATACTGCGCGGTGACGATGTGATCACCGGCATCGAACTGGTCATCGTTCCGAACGGAGAAGGCGCCCTTGATCGAGAAACACAAGCTGGAGGTGCCGTGATGCAAGAGCCGTTTAGGTATCGAGTCGTGACGGAGTGGAGCGACGACGATGGTGTCTTCGTTTCGCGTGTGCCTGCCCTTGGTCCGGGTTGCGCGGCGCACGGAAAAACCGAGGGAGAAGCCACCGAAGAGGCGAAAGCCGCGGCGTTGCTGATGCTGGACGTATTGCGGGAGGATCGACGGCCTATCCCTCCCGAGGACGCGTCGCCGGACTACTAGGGTCACCTTCGGCTGAGGCTCCCCAAGACCTTGCACGAGCGGATCTCGCAGATGGCCACCGCCGAGGGCGTGTCGCTGAACACGATGCTCCTCACCCTGATCGCCGACGCTTACGGATGGCGATCGGCAACCGAAGAGGCGGCGAAAGAAACCAAGCCACGGTCGAAACGGAAAGCGGCGGCGTGATGCCAGTACCGTCAACGGCAGCGGTGAAGATCTCGATGAGGTCCTGTCCAAGCGCCCGAAGCATGCACCGGCTGAAAGACGACCATGCGATACGCCCGCCACAAGGTTGACCTGTTCCCCGAGGAGTCGTATTCACGGGTCCGCGTGGACTTCACCCAACCGGCGGGCCAGAACGTGGTTCCGATGCCCCAAAAAAGGTCGCAATTGGGATCACATTGGTATCAATGACGAAAGACGAAGGACACAAGACACAACGTAAAATATCGAAATAATTGACAAAGGCCCCGTAGCTCAGGTGGATAGAGCGCCGGTTTCCTAAACCGTAGGTCGCCTGTTCGAATCAGGCCGGGGTCACCAAGCATAGCGGTGCCTTACGACGTCGAACCGTTGTCACGCTGCGCAGCCGCAGCGCGGCGGCTTGTCCTAGACGCCGCCGAGACTGGGACACACTCAACGTCCAAGGGTAAGGCCGGTGCGGTACAACGAACGATCACCGAAGCGCTTCTCAAGGCGGGCAAAGACCTCGTCGGCGGGGACGGTCTTCACGCGACCACGGTGCACGTCGTCCATACGCCGTTTGATCTCGGCCTCCCAGTACTCTCCGAGGTTGGTGGCGTCGAGGCTGGCGGACAGTTCCTCGATCAGTTCCTCACGCTGCGGCGGGTCGAGCTTCAGCGCGGCCTCAAGGATTTCCTTCGCGACAGCGGACATGACGTTTCAGTTTACCTTGGGTCGCAGCGGCGGGCTCGCGGCATTCGCTGATCCGCGGCGCGCGTCCGGGTCGGCCCTCACGGCGCCGCGATCGTCGCTGATCCGTCCGTCCCGGCCGCCGCCGTCCGCGCGAGGCGTTGCTGGCCGGGGCGACGGCGGAAGTACGTGAACATCGTCTGGATGATCGAAGCGACGGGAACCGCGAAAAGCGCGCCGACCAGGCCATAGCTGTGTTCTCCCGCAATCAGGGCGAATACCACCAGGACCGGATGAATTTTGGCGGCGTCCCCCATGATCTTCGGATTCAGAAAATTCGCCTCGAGCTGGTGGATCCCGATGATCCAGGCCAGAACCTTCAGCGCCGTCAACACGTCGAAAGTCCCCGACGAGATCAACGCGATGGCCACGATTGGGATCGACGACAGCACGGATCCGAAGATTGGGATCAGGCTCATGACGGACGCGAGCCCCGCAAGCAAGAGCGGGTACTTCACCTTGAACAGCAGCAACCCCCCGTAGGTCAGCGCGCCGTTGATCAGGCAGATCGCCAGCTGTCCCCGGATAACGCCCGATAGGCCTTTGTCCACCCCTGCGATGATCCGGTCGTAGTCGGTCTGGTACAGGGGCGGGACTAGTGAACGCAGGAAGAGGCGAATCCGCGCGGTGTCCACCAGGATGAACGCCGCGACCATCAACACCAGGACCAGGCGAGCGATGCCGCCAACCACCGCGGCCACGAATTTCTGTCCCCACTCCAGCGCGCGCCGGGTCTCCCCTTCGGTGGACTTCATGCGGTCGGCGATCCAGCGTTTGATGGATCGCTCCCATTTGCCGACGCCGGCGTTCTCTACGGTTTTGGGCCCCACCGGCGCGATGACATAGCCGCCGCCCGGTTGCGGCGTCACCTCTAGGCGCATCCCCTGTAGATCGACGCGCATCTTCCCATCGGCCAGGGGCTCGACCAGGATTTGTTGGTGCCTGTCCCAGGGCAGCGGACGAAGCAGGGGTTCCGCGGCGTCAGCCTCGGGCCCCTCGATGGTGTCGCCCCCGGGGACGGGCTCGCCGATGATGGTTGGCTGTTCCTCGTCGCCGAATCTGTCGTCGATCCACGCGCCCGCCCGGGGGACCCACTCCCGGTTGATGCGCGCAATCAGCTGGGGCGTCTCGCGAAACATTCGCCCAAAATCACCCGACAATTTTGGAATGAAATACCCAATAAAAACAGACAGTAATGCAATTATATTGATGTAAAGGATGATAACTGCAAGTCCGCGCGGGAAGGGCTTCCCACGGATCTTCACGCGTTCAAACCGGTCGACCAACGGCGCCAGAATGTACGCGACCAGAATCGCGAACAGGAACGGCAGCGCCACCTCGCGGAAGGTGTAGACGACGAAAACGCAGAACAACGCGAAGCCCCAGAGCTTCGCGAAACGTCGCAACCAGGCGAGGGTCCGCGAGCGCGGCACGCTTTCGCGCACGGCGCCCTCGGGAACCCCCACCACCTTGCCCTCCGGCCGCGCCTCCTCTGACATAGGTCAGGTAGATGGCACGGCGCGGACGCCGGTTCTACTCCTTTTTCGTTTTCGAGGAGAGCGCGGCCAGCTTGTCGCGCATGACATCGCCAAGCGTCGCGGTGGGCGCGCCGCCGGAGAACCCCTGCGCGTCGGCCAACTCTTCGGCGCGGGTCGCGCCCCGGAACGACAAACCGATCTTTCGCTCCGCCGTGTCGATGTTGATGATCTCGGCCTTCAAGACATCCCCGGGCTTCGTGAACTGCTTGGCATCCTCCACGCGGTCCTCCGAGAACTCGGACACGTGAATCAGACCCTCGACACCGCGCTCGATCTCCACGAACGCGCCGAAGTCGAGAACCTTGATGACCTTGGCGTCCACGATCTTCCCGACCGGATAATCGTAAGGAATACGGTCCCAGGGATCGGTGACAAGTTGCTTGATACCGAGCGATACTTTCGGCTTCTCGCCGTCGAAGTCGATGTTCAGGACCACCGACTCGACCTCGTCGCCCTTTTGATACAGCTCCGACGGGTGCTTGACCCGCTGGGTCCACGACAGGTCTGATACGTGGACAAGGCCGTCGATGCCCTCTTCGATCTCCACGAAGATCCCGAAGTCGGCGATGTTGCGGACGATGCCCTTGACCACGGTGCCGGGCGGATATTTTTCTTTCAGCGACGCGAACGGATTCGGCTCGAGCTGCTTCATGCCCAGGCTGATCCGGTTCTGTCGGGGATCGATGTCGAGGACGACCGCCTCGACCACGTCGCCCACGGCCACCATCTTCGACGGGTGCTTCACCCGACGGGTCCACGACATCTCCGAGATGTGAACCAAGCCCTCGATGCCTTGCTCGAGCTCGATGAACGCGCCGTAATCCTTCAGCGAGACGACCTTGCCGCGCACGACCGTGCCCGGAGGATACTTCTCCTGCGCGTGCGTCCACGGATCCTCGCTGATCTGCTTGAGGCCGAGGCTGACCCGCTCGGTCTCGACGTTGAACTTCAGCACCTTGACACGCACGTGGTCGCCGACCTGGAACAGCTCGGACGGGTGCGTGACGCG